>NZ_JAJCYB010000056.1 GCF_029263155.1 Pseudonocardia sp. | reverse complement strand
CCATCACGGCTCGCCCAGCAGCAGCTACCCAGCCAGGCGTTTCTCTAGGCGTTTCTCGGTTCGACAGCCACCCGCACCGCCCTGACCTGCAGCCTCACCCGCCCAGGATCTCCAGACCGGCCGAATTACGCGGAACGCGGGGTGTAGCGGCGGTTGGCCACGACCACGTAGCCGAACGCCTGCGCCACCTCCGCCACCTCCACCAGCGTCGCGGCCACGGGCGGCTGGGGCACCCTCAGCTCGAGCACGCCGATCGCGTCGCCACGGACGGTCACCGGGGCGCGCACGACGGCCCCTCCGTCCTCCTGCTCCACGTCGATCCGCTGGGTACGCAGCACGCGCTCGTACGCCGTGCCGGCGAGCGGGACCGTCTCGGTGGTCTCGTCGTCACGACGCCGCACCCCGGCCCGTGCCCAGCTCGCGCGGTCGAAGCGCACGACCGCGCGACCGGTGTAGTCGCAGATCAGCAGGCAGACGTCGCGGGCGCCCACCACGTCGACGAGTTCGGCCTCGGCCACCTCGATGGCGTCGACGGGAGCCGCCGCGTCGATGCGACCCAGCAGCGTCCGGTTCCCATCACCCATACGTGCACCCTACGGACTCAGTTCATGGCGGCGATCTGGATCAGGTTGCCGCAGGTGTCGTCGAGGACGGCGGTGGTGACCGGGCCCATGACGGTCGGCTCCTGCACGAAGTGCACCCCGGCGGTGCGCAGCCGCTCGAACTCGGCCTGCACGTCGTCGACGGCGAAGGAGGTGAACGGGATGCCGTCGGCCACCAGCGCGGCCTTGAACGGGCCCGCCGCCGGGTGCCCGCTGGGCTCCAGCAGCAGCTCGACGCCGTCGGGGTCCTTCGCGGAGACGACGGTGAGCCACCGGTGCTCGCCCATCGGGACGTCCTGCTTCTTCACGAAGCCGAGCACGTCGACGTAGAAGGCGAGCGCCTTGGCCTGGTCGTCGACGAAGAGACTGGTGATGTTGATACGCAGCATGGGGCTGCCTCATTCCGGTACGGGCCAGCGCTCGGTGATCGAGCGCAGCGGGGTGGTGTCGATGTCGTGGAACTTGTAGCGGCCCTCGCGCCGGGTGTGGACCAGCCCGGCCTCCTCCAGTACCGCCAGGTGCTGCGAGATCGCTTGGCGCGACGAGGAGAGGCCGTGCTTCATCGCCAGGCGGCTGCAGATCTCGAACAGCGTCTGGCCGGACTTGTCGGTGAGCTCGTCGAGGATCGCCCGGCGGGTCGGGTCGCCGATCGCCTTGAAGACCGCGTCCACGGGGAGCTTTATAGGCAAGTAGTCACTTGCCTGTCAAGGGGTGCGCTCAGCCGACCAGGGTGGCGGCGTGGTCGGGCACCTCGTGGAAGCGCTCGCGGGGCGGTCGCTCGTAGCCGCGCTGGGGTGGGCGCTCGGGCAGCTTCAGCTTGCGTGCCTTCGTCGGCTCCCACGGCACGCTGCCCAGCAGGTGGGCGATCATGTTGATCCGGGCCCTGCGCTTGTCCTCGGCCTCCACGACGTACCACGGCGAGACCGGTGTGTCGGTGTGGGCGAACATCTCGTCCTTCGCGCGGGAGTAGTCCTCCCACCGCGTGATCGACTCCAGGTCCATCGGCGAGAGCTTCCACTGCCGCATCGGGTCGGTCATCCGGCCACGGAACCGCCGCTCCTGCTCGGCGTCGCTGACGGAGAACCAGTACTTGCGCAGCAGCACGCCGTCCTCGACCAGCAGTTCCTCGAACACCGGACACTGGCGCAGGAACCGCGCGTACTCGTCGGGGGTGCAGAAGCCCATGACCCGCTCGACGCCCGCGCGGTTGTACCAGCTGCGGTCGAGCAGCACGATCTCCCCCGCCGCAGGCAGGTGCTCGGTGTAGCGCTGGAAGTACCACTGGGTGCGCTCGCGCTCCGACGGTGCCGGAAGTGCGACGATCCGGCAGATCCGCGGGTTGAGGTACTCGGTGATGCGCTTGATCGCACCACCCTTGCCCGCGGCGTCGCGACCCTCGAACACGACGACGAGCCGGGCGCCGCTGGTGCGTACCCACTCCTGCATCTGCACCAGCTCCCCCTGCAGGCGCAACAGCTCGGTCTCGTACGGGGCGCGGGGGAGTCGGGCCATCAGCACATCGTGCTAGTTGAGCAGCCAGATGGCGAGATTCAGTGCGGACGCGAACGTGACCCAGGCCAGGTAGGGCAGCAGCAGGGCGGCGGCCGGGCGGCTGTGCCGGGCGAACGCCACGATCGTGGCGACGATCGCCAGCCACAGCACCACGATCTCGGCGAACGCGAGCCCGAACAGGCCGGCTCCGAAGAACAGCGGGGTCCACAGGGCGTTGAGGACGAGCTGTGCGGCGAACAGGCTCAGCGCGACGGTGGCCCCGCTCCAGCCGGCGCGGCGCCACACCAGCCATCCGGACACGGCGATGGCGAGGTAGAGGACCGTCCACACCGGTCCGAACAGCCAGGCGGGCGGCGCCCACGTGGGCTGCTGCAGCGCGGCGTACTGCTCGGCTGCGGACGCGGCGGCCAGCCCTCCGGTCACGGCGGCCGCGGCGGCGGCCGCCCCGAAGGCGACCAGTCCGACCAACGCGTTCGGAAGGGTGGGTCGAGGATCGAGGACGTGTGTACTCATGCTGAAGATTCTCGTTCATCGAGACGATTTGCGCCCGCCGACGTGTCTGGTCCCACGTCCGCCGCGGGCGGCCCCACGGACGGTGATCACGGGCAGATGGTCGTTGGCGAAGGACCGCCCGCGACCATCCGGCCTTGATCGTCGCAACCTCGGCAGCTCCTCGCCGTCGAGGTCAGCCGCCGGCCGCTGCCACCTGCTCGGAGATCGCGGCGGCGAGGGAGAGGTCGAGGTCGGTCAGCCCGCCCGCGGAGTGTGTGGAGCAGCGGAACGTGAGCGTGCGCCAGCGGATGTCGATGTCGGGATGGTGGTCGCGGTCCTCCGCGATCACGGCAACCCGGTCCACCACCTCGATGGCGACGGGGAAGGACGGCAGCTTCGCGCTGCGGACGATCGCGTCGCCGTCACGCTCCCAGCCGGGCAGGTCGGCGAGTGCACGGGTGATCGCGGCGTCGTCGAGGAGTTCAGCCATGCCTACCATCCTCCCCTCTCCGGCGCTGCGCGCACGGAGACCCCGACTCGCGCGCACGGCGCGAGGGCCCCGCGAGTCGGGGTGTGGATGCGCGTGTGTCGCGCGATCCGTGCTGTCGTCAGGCGTCGCGGCGGAGCATGCGGTAGGTCGTCAGGCCGGCCCCGACGGCGACGTAGCACAGCGCCCGCAGCGAGCTCTCGATCATGCCGCCGAGCGGGACGGGGTCGCGCAACGCGTCCGCCCCCGCGGTCCAGCCGCTGGTGAGCAGCCACGGCTGCAGCCAGTCCAGCGCAGGGATCGCCGCCAGGACCCCGAACACGATCAGCCCGCCGAGCACCGAAGCCAGCACGACCAGCGGATGCTCGGTCACCGACGAGATCGCGAGAGCGACGGCGCCGATCGCCGCGAGCTGCCCGACCACCCACGCGACCACGAGCGCGACGCGGGCCAGCGCCTCGCCCAGCCCGACCGCGGTGCCCGACAGCGTCACCAGCTGCCCCTGCGCCCCACCGACCACGACGAGCCCCGCGACCACCCCGACCACCGCGATCACGCTCGTCGCCAGCGCGGCCACGACCAGCACCCCGAACGCCTTCATCCCGACCAGCCGCAACCTGCCGACCGGGGACAGCAGCAGACCGCGCAGCGTGCCGTGCGCCGCCTCGCCCGCGATCGCGTCCGCTGCCGCCATCGCGACGGCCAGCGGCAGCAGCAACGCCAACGAGAGCGTCATCGCGGCCACCGGAAGCACGAGCCCGTTGCCGCCGATCGCCCCGATCAGGCCCGGGCCGCGTTCGGCGGCGACGGCCACGCCGATCGAGATCAGCACGGGCACGGCCGCGAACAGCCCGAGCATGACCAGCGTGCGCGGTCGCCTCAGCACCCACCGCAGCTCCGCCCCGAGCAGGCGACCCAGCGGCGCACTGCGGGGCGGGTCCGGCGCCGGGTCGAGCACGGCGGCCGTCCTGGTGTCCTCGGCACCGATGCTCACTCCGACAAGCTCCGTTCGGGTTCGATGCTCACTCCGACAAGCTCCGTTCGGTCAGCCGCGCGAACAGCTCCTCCAGCCGCGCCCGCCGGCGCCGCGCCTCGTGCACCGCCACGCCGGCACGCACGAGCAGCGCGATCGTCTCCGCGGTGGGCGGGCCGTCCTCCGACACCACGACCCCCGGGTCGTCGCCGGTCGCGGCGTAGGCGGTGATGCCCGCGTCGCGCAGTGTGGCCAGCGCGAGCTCGACGTCGGGGGTGGTCACGTCCAGCCCCCCGGTGCCGGACTCCAGCAGCGCGGCCAGCGAGCCCGATGCCACCAGCGAGCCCGACTGCAGGACGGCCACGTGCGTGCAGGTGGCCTCGACCTCGGCCAGCAGGTGCGAGGACACGATCACGGTGGAGCCCGCGGCGTGCAGCTCGGCGATGATGCGCCGGACGTCGCGGGTGCCGGCGGGATCGAGGCCGTTGGTGGGCTCGTCGAGCACCACCAGCCGGCGCGGCAGCAGCAGCGCGCCGGCCAGCCCGAGTCGCTGCTTCATGCCCAGCGAGTAGCCCCGAAACCGGCGACCGGCGGCGTCGGCGAGACCCACCCGGTCCAGCGCGGTGTCCACGGCCCCCCGGATCTCCCGGTTCCCGAGCAGCGGCTCGGTGGCCGCGACCCGCAGCAGGTTGTCCCGCCCGGACAGGAAGGGGTGGAACCCCGGGCCCTCCACCAGTGCGCCGACGTGCGGCAGCGCCCGCGCGACGTCCTCGGGGATCCGGTGCCCGAGCAGCTCCGCCGAGCCCGAGTCGGCGCGGGTGAGGCCGAGCAGCATCCGGATCAGCGTGGTCTTGCCCGAGCCGTTGGGGCCCAGCATGCCCAGCACCGAACCGGCGGGGACGTCGAGATCGACGCCGTCGACGGCCACCGTCGAGCCGAAGGTCTTGCGCAGCCCGACGGCGCGGGCGGCGAGCGGGCCATTTGCGGCGGCCGCAGGGACGGCCGCCGCGGCCAGCGTGGAGGGGGCACTCACCGGGTCAGAGCCTCGGTGAGCACCTGCTCGGGCACCGCACCGGCCGCGACACGGCCGTCGTCGGTGACGATCGCGTTCGCCACCGCCGTGCTGATCAGCGTGCCGCTGCCCCACGGGCCGCTGACCGGCGCGCCCAGCGTGCTCAGGTCCATGCCCTCGGCGTCCCCGGTGGGTGCCGTCGCGACGAGCACGGTGTCCCAGCCGTCACCGACGACGGTCGAGGCCGCGCCGTCGGGTCGCTCCCGCTCCGGCCGGGCGTCCCCGGCGGGCGGCGACTCGACGGTGGCGCCCGGCGGCGGGGTGAACGTGAACAGCGACGGATCCTGCGGGCCGAACGCCAGCTCGGTGAACCCGACCTGCAGCGCCGGGTCGGACGACCCGTTGGCCAGCACGGTCAGCCGCAGCGGGATGCGCTGCTCGGCGTCGACGGCGATGCGGACCTCACGCAGCAGCGTGCGCTCGTCGGGGGCCGGCGCCAGCACCAGCTCGTAGGCGGGGCGCCCGGCCACCTCCGCCGTGCCGTCGACGGTGACCACGCTCGTGGCCTCCAGCATGCCGATGGCCTCGGCAGCCGCGGCGGTGGGGTCGGCCATGTCGGCCGCGGGCCCGCGCCCGTGCTCACCGCCCTCGCCGGTGACCACGGTGCGGTCGGCGGAGTCCCAGGCCCAGAACGTCTCGCCGTCGGTGACCAGCGTGCGCTCACCGGTGTCGGTGGGCAGCTGCACGCGGCCGCCGTCGTCGCCGTCGGACCAGATCCGCGCGGTGGAGGTGCCGTCCGCCGCCTGCGGCAGCTCGGGCAGCGCCGGCAGGCCGAGCGAGTTGTCCAGCTCGACGGTGCCCGCGAACGCGTCCGGGTCGGCCGCCAGCACGGAGGCCACCAGCTCCTCCGGCTCCACCGGCGGCAGCACCGGGGCGGCACCCGCGCCCGCAGGCAACGCCAGCAGGCCCAGCCCCACCACTCCGGCGACCGCGATACCCGCGGCCGCAGTGCGTCCCGTCGTCCAGCGCCTCGATGCCATGACCACAGCGTGAACCATGCCTGCTGAGAGAGTTCTGAGGTAGCGGGCGGCGGCGGGCGGTACGTTCGCCTCGACATGGCGCGCGTGCTGGTGGTCGACGACGAGCCCGGGGTCCGCACGGCCGTGGCCCGCGGGCTCACCGCCGAGGGCATGGAGGTCGTCGCGCTCGGCGACGGGACCTCCGCGCTCACGGCGGCACTCACCGGCAGCTTCGACGCGATCGTGCTCGACATCATCCTGCCGGGCCTGTCCGGGTACCGGGTCCTGGAGCAGTTGCGCGCGGCCGGCGTCGACACCCCGGTGCTGCTGGTCTCGGCCAAGGACGGCGAGTGGGACCAGGCCGACGGCCTCGACCTCGGCGCCGACGGCTACCTGGTCAAACCGTTCGCGTTCGTCGTGCTCGTCGCGCAGCTCAAGGCGTTGCTGCGACGGCGCGACGCCGCGCTCGGCCGGGTCGGGCATCGGGTGCGGCTCGGGCCGCTCGTCGTCGACCCGGTGGCGCGGGCGGTCAGCTGGGACGGCGAGCCGGTGGAGCTGTCACCACGCGAGTTCGCGCTGCTGCACGCGCTGGCCAGCCGCCCCGACACGGCCGTCGCGAAGGACGAGCTGCTGCGCATCGTGTGGGGCGACGAGCAGGCCGCGAGCCGCAACGTCGTCGAGGTCTACGTCGGCTATCTCCGCCGCAAGCTGGACGCGGTCGGCGCCGGCCGGGTCCTCCGCACGGTGCGGGGCTACGGCTACCTGGTGGCGTCGTCGTGAGGCGCCCGGCGTGACGCGGCTAGCCGGTGGTGGCTCGTCGGGCTGCGGCCGTCCCCGTTGCAGCAAGGTGGCCTTGCCGCAGTCTCCTTGCGGCATGGTGGCCTTGCTGCAATGTCGGGGTCGGGGTCGGGGTCGGGGCACGGCGTGAGCCGGCTACGGGCGTGGTGGGCGGCGCGCGGGCTGCGGTTCCGGATCACCGTGGTCGTCGGCGGGGTGGCGCTGGTGGCGCTGGTGGCGCTGAGCCGCCTGGGTGTCGGGCTGCTCTACGGCACGCTCCTGGGAGCGGCCGACGAGGAGCTGCGCGCCGCCGCCACCGCGGCTGCGGCGCAGCTGGAAGCGGGAGCCGCGGCCACCGACGTGCGCGCGCCGATGCTGCGGGTGCTCGACACGGCGGGTGCGCCCGTCGACGGCGGGCCGCCTCCTGCGCTGGGATCGGCCGAGATCCGCAGGCTCGCCGCGGGCGAGGGCGTCATCGCGGGCAGGTACGCCGAGCTGCGGCGCTACCTCGCCGTGCCCGTCGTGGTGCCCGACGGCTCGACGCGGCTGGTCGTGGCGGTCGGCGACATCGTCGGGGGAGCGGTGCTGCTCGCGCGGGCGGCGGGGGCGTTCGTGCTCGGGGCGTTCGCCGTGGCCGCGGTCGTCGCCGGTGCGGCGTGGGTGGCGACCCGGGCCGCGCTGCGCCCGGTGGAACGGCTGCGCTCGGCGGCGTCGTCATTGCCCGCGGGGGAGCGGCTGCCGGTGCCCGTGGCCCGCGACGAGCTGCGTGCCCTCGCCGAGGAGATCAACGACCTGCTCGCGCGCCGTGACGACGCGGTGGCCCGGCTGCAGGCCTTCACCGGCGACGCCGCGCACGAGCTGCGCTCGCCGGTGGCGGCGATCCGCGCGCAGGCCGAGGTGGCGGTGGCGCACCCCGATCCGGCCCTGGCCGACGAGACGCTGCGCGCGGTCGTCGTCGAGGCGGAGCGGTTGACCGGGCTGCTCTCCGACCTGCTCGCCCTGGCCAGGGCCGACGCGGGCCGTCGGCCCGATCCCCGCGCGATCGATCTCGTCGGCGCCGTCCGGGCCGCGATCGAACGGGTGGACGGCGTCGAGCCCGCGCTGCACCTCGTCGCGCCCGCTCCGGCGGCGGTCGCGGCCGGGGCGGCGGAGGTCGACCTGGTGCTGGACAACCTCATCGGCAACGCCCGCAGGCACGCCCGCTCGCTCGTCCGGATCGGGGTGCTGCCGGCCGGACGCTGGATCCGCCTGGTGGTGGAGGACGACGGTTCCGGCATCCCGGTGGCCGACCGGCAGCGCGTGTTCGACCGCTTCGTGCGGCTCGACCCGGAGGCGGGCGGCGGAGCCGGGCTGGGGCTGGCACTGGTCGCGGCCCTGGTGCGTGGGCGCGGCGGTCAGGTCGCGGCGGGTGAGTCCGGCGAGGGGGGTGCCCGCATCGAGGTGCGCTGGCCCGCCGCCTCCTGAACGTCGCGGGTCCCGGTGCGGTCGCCTTCGCGCGACGTCGGGGTGCGGTACGGCGCTGATCACGGGCCCGATCGACGCCGCGCGGGAGGTCCGGGCCGCCGCGGGCGGCGTCGACGGCCGGATGGCCCGCAGGCGGTGTCCGGCACTGCGACGATGGGCCAGTGCCAGCTCTGTTCTCGACGACGACCCTCGGCGCACCGGTCCGGACGGTGGCGGGCGTGCTGCGCGACCTCGACACCCTGGCCGCGGTGGCGCGCCGCTTCGGATACACCGTTGCGGGCCCGGCGCGGTTGCTGGCCGTCGACGACGAGGTCCGGTTCAGCGCGGCCGGCGCGGCAGCCCTGCGGGTCCGGATCCTCGCCGCGGACACGACCGCCTTCGCCTGGACGCTCCCGCCGGTCCGCCACTCCGTGGCGCTCGCCCCGAGCGACGGCGGGACCCGGCTCACCCACGAGCTGCACTGGACCTCCGGTGTGGACCGCGAACCTGTCCGGCGGCTGCTGGAGGCCTGGTCGGTCGAGGTGGCCCGCCGGACGGCGGCGCTGCTCGCGGCCCCCGTGGTGGTGGCGACGGCGCTGGTCCACGGACACACGCTCCTCGCGGCCCAGCGCACCCGCCCGCCCGAACTCGCGGGCCGCTGGGAGCTCCCGGGCGGCCGGGTCGAGGCGGGCGAGACGGAGCGGGAGGCGGTGGTGCGCGAGTGCCGCGAGGAACTCGGCACCGTGGTCGTCCCCGGCGGGCGCCTGGGCACCGACCTGCCCATCGCGGCGGGGGTGCTCCGCGTCCGCACGGCCCGGCTCGCCGTCGACGCGCCGCTGCCCCGCCCGCTGGAGCACGCCGCCCTGCGCTGGGTGGAGGCGACGGACGTGCCGCGCGTCGAGTGGGTGGATGCCGATCGTGCGGTCGTGCCCGAGCTCGTCCACCTGCTCGGTGTCCGGGCCCGCCGCTCCTGATCGGTGGTGTGGCGGAGCGGGCACGTCGGTGGTGTCGGTCGTGGGCGGTGGAGTGCGGGCCGGGCCTGCGGTGCCGTGCTCTGCGGGCCGGCCGGGCCGGGGCGTGCCGAGCCGTGCTGTGCGGCCGTGGTCGCGTTCCCGCGAGTGGCGCAAACGCCGACCGAGTACGGCGCTGGTTCAGATCATGCCGTCATCAGCTCGGGTGCCGCTACTTTCCCGTCGGTCGCGGTGTCAGCGACGAGGCCCCGGTGGCCTCGGAGGGGTAGCGGCGGTGTCGGTTGCCGTGCCCCTCCACGACCATGACCGGTTTCGCGCGCTCAGATGCGGCTTGCGTGCTGCCGGCGGCGCGCTAGCCACGATCCGGCGCGCGAAACCCCGTGGGCGTGCGGGCGGGGTCGGGCCTGCACGTGCTGTGGCGTGGGGCCGGGCTGGCCGGGTCGGGATCGACCTCGATCATGTTGTCGGCCTCATGATCGGCGGATGGGAACGGCTCGCCGTGTCGGGGCGCGCTCCCGGTTCCTGTCCGACGATCACGGCGACCGCCGCAGGGGGATGAGCGAAGAATGTGATCGAGGAGGGAACCGGGAGGGCGTGGGATCCGTCGAAGTGGGGCATGTCCGTCGATTCCGTGCTTGCCCGCCAGGCGGGCGTGATCTCTCGCAGCCAGGCGCTCGCCGCCGGGCTCACCCGTGACGCCGTGGACCACCGCGTCCGCCTCCGCCGCTGGAGTCCGCTCCATCCGCGGGTGTACCTCGCGGCCGGGCATCGTCGTGACGACGAGGTCGCGGTGCGTGGTGCGGTCCTGTGGGGTGGGGACGAGGCGGTGCTCACGGGCGAGGCTGCCGCGTGGTGGCAGGGGATGGTCGAGCGCCCGCCACCCCGGATCAGGCTGACGGTGCCTCGGCGCCGCAACCCCCGGGCGCGGCCGGGCGTCGAGGTGGGTCGGCGTGACCTCGCGGCCTGCGACGTCGTCGAGCACCGCGGCCTGCTCGTCACCGCCCGCCCGCTGACCGTGCTGGACACGGCCGTCGACCTGGGCGCGACCGGCAGCCGCTTCCTCGACCGCGCCCTGCAGCGGTCCGAACGGTTCCCGGCCGTGTACGCCGCCTACTGCCGCAACCTCGGCGCGGCCGGCTCGGCGTCGGCGGGTCGGCTGCTCGTCGCTGCGGCCGACCGCTCCGCGTCTGCGGCCGAGAGACTGTTGGTGCGGATGCTGCGGGATTCCGGTGCCCGGGGCTGGAGCTGCGGCTTTCCGGCTGCGGGGTATCTGATCGACATCGCGTTCCCGCACGCCATGGTGGCGGTCGAGGTCGACGGATGGGCGTGGCACGCCGACGCGGCCCGGGCTCAGGCGGACAAGCGACGGCAGAACGCGCTGGTCAGGGCGGGGTGGATGATCCTGCGCTACACCTGGCACGACCTCGTCGAACGTCCGGCGGTGGTCCTGGCCGAGATCGCCCACACCGTTGCCCGGGTCCGCGGGGTCGGGTAGGGGACGACGCCCTGGTCGGTGTCGGTGTCGGTGTCGGTGCCCGGGTGCCCTTGGCGCGGGTCGTGGCCGTCGGCCGTCGGCGATCGCCGGATGCACGCAGTCGCGCGCTACCGACGGCATGCACGTGGGGAGGACCGACCGGCGCGGCGGCCGCCAGCAGACATGATCGACGTCCGGGAACCGTGGGCGGGTTCTGGCACCTCTCGCGGTTCCCGGACGGTGATCGCCGGAGCGGGCTGCGTCGGCTGCGCCGCCGTGATCGTGGTTCTGGAACAGACAGGCGTGCCTGGCGCGGTCGTCGGTTCCAACGCCCCGCCCCGACCGGCCCCGCCCCGACCGGTGGGTGCACGGTATGCCCGGCATATGCCCGGGTGTGTGCCCGGTGCCCGGTGCCCGGTGCCCGGTGCGCCCGGTGTTTCCGGTGCGCCTGGCCTGCCGGGTGTGCCCGGTCCGCCGGGTACGCCCTCGTGCGCCCGGCTGACCCGATGCGCCTGGCGCGCCGGTGTGAGTGCCCGGCGCGCGCCGACCGGCGGAGCGTGATTTTGCCCACCCCGGTCTCCCGCGGTGGTGCCCGGGGACGGGGCCACCGTCAGTGGGTTCGCGGCGGTCGCGAACCGGCGCCGGACGTCCCGCGTCGCCGGTCCGACGGCACCGCGGCGAACGGCCACCAACGGCGACGGACATCTGCGGCCCGGGCCCGAGCACGTCGAGGTGGACCGCCCGTCGTCGGATCTCCGCCGCTCACCCGGGATCCGGGCACGAATCGGTTCAGTAGACGCGTGCGGCCTTCACCGCTCGTCGGAGTTCCTTGCCCCGCAGACCCTTGCTCTCGATCTTGCTGAGCCGGAGGGCGACCACCGGGCAGTTGGCGCAGCGTTTCGGCTTGGACCTGCAGCACTTCTTCTTGACCTTGCCCATGATGAGGAGAGCCTAGGCTCACACCTGGGCCGAGGTCAGCGTCCGGACGGGCTACCGTAAACAGGTGAGCACAGCAACCACCACCTTCGCGGCCCCCGCAGAACCCGGCGTGAGCCCTGCGGATCCCGCCGCACCCGGCGGGCTGCGCAACGTCGCCATCGTCGCGCACGTCGACCACGGCAAGACCACCCTCGTCGACGCCATGCTGCGCGCCTCGGGCGCGTTCGGTGAGCGCGCCGCCCTCGTGGACCGGGTCATGGACTCCGGCGATCTCGAGCGCGAGAAGGGCATCACGATCCTCGCCAAGCACACGGCGATCAACTGGCACGGGATGACGCTCAACGTCGTCGACACCCCCGGCCACGCCGATTTCGGCGGCGAGGTCGAGCGCGGCCTGTCCATGGTCGACGGCGTCGTGCTGCTGGTCGACGCGAGCGAGGGCCCGCTGCCCCAGACGCGCTTCGTCCTGCGCAAGACCCTGATCGCCGGGCTGCCCGTGGTGCTGGTCGTGAACAAGACCGACCGCCCCGACGCCCGCTGCGAGGAGGTCGTCGACGAGAGCCTCGAGCTTCTCCTGGAGCTGGCCGACGAACTCGAGCTCGACGAGACCATGACCGCGCGCCTGCTCGACCTCCCCGTCGTCTACGCCTCCGGCCGCGCCGGGCGGGCGAGTCGCAACCGCCCCGCCGACGGCGACCTGCCCGACGAGCCCGGCCTGGAGAGCCTGTTCGACGTGATCGCGGAGACGGTGCCGCCGCCCGCCGACGACGTCGACGCCCCGCTGCAGGCCCACGTCACCAACCTCGACGCCTCGTCCTTCCTGGGCCGCATCGCGCTGTGCCGGGTCCGGGCCGGTGTGATCCGCCGCGGCCAACAGGTCGGCTGGTGCCAGGACGGCGGCAAGGTCACCCGCGTCAAGATCACCGAGCTGCTGCGCACCGAGGCGCTGACCCGGGTGCCGGCCGACGAGGCCTTCGCGGGCGATCTCGTGGCCGTGGCCGGCATCCCGGAGGTCACCATCGGCGACACGCTCGCCGATCCCGACAACCCGGTGCCGCTGCCGCGCATCCACGTCGACGAGCCGGCCATCTCGGTCACGATCGGCATCAACACCTCCCCGCTCGTCGGCCGCGACCCGCACCCGGGCACCAAGCTCACCGCTCGCCAGGTCAAGAACCGGCTCGACGCCGAGCTGGTCGGCAACGTGAGCCTGCGGGTACTGCCCACCGAGCGTCCCGACGCGTGGGAGGTGCAGGGCCGTGGCGAGCTGGCGCTGGCCATCCTGGTCGAGACGATGCGCCGCGAGGGGTTCGAGATGACCGTCGGCAAGCCGGAGGTCGTCACCCAGGTGATCGACGGCAAGACGCACGAGCCGTTCGAGCAGCTCTCCGCGGACGTGCCCACCGAGCACCTCGGTGCCGTCACCCAGCTGCTGGCCGGGCGCAAGGGCGAGATGAGCCAGATGGTGCACGGCGAGAGCCGCGTCCGCCTCGACTACCGGGTCCCGAGCCGCGGCCTGATCGGCTTCCGCACCGAGTTCCTGACGATCACCCGCGGCGCGGGCATCGTCAGCCACGTCTTCGACGGCTACGGCCCGTGGGTCGGGGAGATCAACAACCGGCTGCGCGGCTCGCTGATCGCCGACCGGTCCGGCCCCGTCACCGGCTACGCGGTGGAGCAGCTGGCCGACCGAGGCGTGCTGTTCATCCCGCCGGGCACGCAGGTCTACGGCGGCATGGTCATCGGTGAGTACACGCGCGGCGAGGACCTCGAGGTCAACATCGTCCGCGAGAAGAAGCTGACGAACATGCGCAAGTCCACCAGCGACGAGCTCGTCAAGCTCACCCCGCCGACGGTGCTGAACCTGGAGCAGGCGCTGGAGTTCTGCGCCAACGACGAGTGCGTCGAGGTGACGCCGGAGTCGGTGCGGATCCGCAAGGTCGAGCTGGACTCCCACCTGCGCAACCGCATGCGTTCGCGCGCCAAGGCCGCGGTCTGACGGCGAGCCCTTCACCCGCTGGTGCAAGGATGTCGCGGGTGAAGCGTGCGCGAGCGGTGGTTCTCGGACTGCTCGCTGCCGTGCTCGCGGGGTGCACCCAGGTGCCGCTCGCACAGCCGGCGCCCGAGACGGCCGAGCCCACGGCCGGACCCGAGCCCACCGAGCTGGTCGTCGGCATGGAGGATCTCGGCGCCGGCTTCAACCCGCACCTGCTGGCGCACTCCTCCCCGCTCACCACGGGGATCGCCACGCTGGTGCTCCCCTCGGTGTTCCGCCCGGACCCCGACGGCAGGCTGCAGCTCGACACCACCATCGCCACCAGCGCCGAGGTCGTCTCCGACGAGCCGTTCACGGTGAGCTACGAGCTCAACCTGGAGGCGTCCTGGTCGACGAACACGCCGATCGCGGCCGAGGACTTCGTCTACCTGTGGGAACAGATGCGCGCGGAACCCGGTGTCGCGGACGCCGCGGGCTACCGGCTGATCACCGAGGTGCGGTCGCGGGCCGGCGGCAAGGCCGTGGACGTCGTGTTCGACGAGCCGTACCCGGCGTGGCGGACGCTGTTCTCCGACCTGCTGCCCGCCCACCTGCTCAAGGACGCGCCCGGCTCCTGGGTCGGAGCGCTCACCGGTGGGGTGCCGGCCTCCGGAGGCCCGTTCCGCATCGCGTCGGTCGACCCCGGCCGCGGCGAGGTGGTCCTCGCCCGCAACGACACCTACTGGGACACCCCCACCGTGCTCGACACGCTCGTGTTCCGCCGGCTCGACGACGGCGCGGTCGCGGCCGGACTGGCCGCGGGCGACGTCGACGTGGCGCTGCCCGAGGCCGACCCGGCGGTCCGCAACGCGCTGGGCACGGTCACCCCGCCGCCGCGGGTCCAGCCCGCCGCCCTGCCCACCGTCACCCAACTCGGGCTCCGCGCGGGCGACGGCCCGCTGCGCGACCCCCGCGCGCGCCGCGGGCTGGCCGCGCTGCTGGACCGCGAGGGGATCCGGCAGGCCGTGGCGCCGGAGGCCCTGCGCGCCGACGCGTTCGGCCTCGCGCCGTCGGAGCCCGGCTACGCGTCCACCGCCCCCGACGGCGCCCCCGCCCGGCCCGACCCGATCGCCGCGGAGCAGCTGCTGGGCGCCGCAGGCTGGACGCGCGACGCCGAGGGCAGCTGGATCGCCGACGGGCAGCCCGTGCAGCTCGTGATCGCCGCGGCGGAGGAGCGCCCCGAGGACCGTCGCGTGGGACAGCTCGTGGCCGCCCAGCTCGCCGTCGCGGGGATCGGCACCACCGTCGTGGAACGGCCCGCGATCGACCTCTACACGGCCCCGTCGGCGTCCGGCACGGCCCCGACCACCTCGCCGGAGCCGACGCCGACCACACCGGCCCCGACGACCGCTGTGGCGGCGGAGGAACCGGTCGTGGCCGGCCCCGTCGACGTGCTCGTCGGCCCGCGCACCGTCGGCGGGGACCGCGCCACCGAGCTGGCCTCGGACTACGGCTGCGCGCTGCCGACCGCGGTGGTGCGCGATCCGCCGCTGCCGCCCACCGGCTTCTGCTTCCCGGCCCTGCAGCTCGTGCTGGAGTCGCTCGCGACCGGCGACGACCCGGTCGACCCGGAGCGGTTCGCCACCGCGGAGTCCCTGCTGTGGTCCCAGCTGCCGGCGCTGCCGCTGTTCCAGCCGGTGTCGCTGGTGGTGAGCAGCCCGGCCGCGGACGCCAGCACCGGCATAGGCGCGGGCCCCCTCACCGAGGGCCCGCTGTCCGGGGCCGCGGAGTGGCGCGCCCCGGCGGAATAGCGAGGTCCGATGCGGGTCAGGATGCCTTCGCGAGCTGGTTGACGCGCTGGTGACTCAGTCCCAGCACGTCGCCGATGGCCCGCTGCGAGATCCCGGCGGCCGACATCCGGGCGATGATCTCCCGGCGCAGCGCGTCGTGCCGGGCGGTGAGCTCGGCCAGCGCCGCCTCCACCTTCGACAGCTCCTGGATCGGCTCGGTGACCTCGTCGTCCCCCGCGCGGTAGTGCCAGCGCAGCTCGAAGGAGTCTGGCTCGACGTCGGTCATGCCGGACACGTAGTCGCGGACCTGCGCGTCCAACTCGGTGAAGTGGAGCATGTCGGTGACGCCGAGATCGACGATGTCGGCCACCCACAGCTCGTCCTCGCGGAACACGATCACGTCGTAGGTGGTCATCAGCGCTTCTCCGTCCACTTCTCGCCGAACAGGTGGGCGAGCTTCTGCTCGATGTCGCGCAGGACGGCCCACGACAGGTCGCCGGGGTGATCGGTGATCGTCATCCGCGCCAACTCCTCTCCTGCCGCGTCGCGCACCGCGTAGACGCGGTGGCTTCCCTTTCCCCGACCTCGCAGCTCGTCCAGCGTCAACCCGTGGCGACGGCATAGCGAGCGCACGAGCGCCACGACCTGCCGAGCAGACATCCTCCGATTGATCACAGTATGACTCTAGCCGGGTGGTCCGACAATCTTCCCGTCGACTGGACGCGCTGAGCAGCGATATTCGGTGATCCAGAGCCCGGGTTCGACCTCGACGTGCCGCTGCACCACGAACCCGCAGCGCCCGTACAGGTTCCGGGCCGGAGCGTTGGCCCGCCCTGTCGACACGGTCACCGCACCCGTCGGCGACGGCGAGCACGTGCTGCACCGGCGCCGTGCCGACACCCCGCTGCGGAACCCAGGTGACCGTCCACGGCTTCTGCTTCCTGGCCCTGCAGCTCGCGCTGGAGTCGCTCGCGACCGGCGACGACCCGGTCGACCCGGAGCGGTTCGCCACGGCCGAGTCGCTGCTGTGGGCGCAGCTGCCCGCGCTGCCGCTGTTCCAGCCGCGGCGAAGGGACGTCGGACGGGGCGCAGTCCGGGCGTGCCCGTCATCACACCCTTGTCCCGACCGGACCTGTCGGTGGCGTAGTCTCCGCCCCGTAGTTACCGACAAGTAATCGTTCGGTGCCCCACGGTTCAGGTCTGGTCACCCTTTGGTCACGATGACCTGTTCCCGGGTGACTGGTGGTCTGGCGGTTTCTACCGTGCCGTGGGTCGGTGCGCCGTCCCACGACATGGGCGTCGCGCCGACAGCGCGCCTAGACGGACGCCCGACCGGGCCGTCCTGCAGAGAAAGGTCAGGAAGAAGCATGAGGAGATCGAGGGCGGCGTCCATCGTCGCGTTGGGCGCAGCATCAGCGCTGGCGCTCGCGGCGTGTGGCGGTGGCGGGGGTACCCCGGCGGATCCCGGGGGAGCGGCGCCCGGAGGCGGCACCTACTCCATCAACATCAACAGCGACCCGGAGAAGCCGCTGGTCCCCGGCGACACCACCGAGAGCGAAGGGGCGCAGGTCGCCCGCGCGCTGTTCACCCCGCTGGTCGAGTACAACAACGAGACCGTCGAGGTCGAGTACTCCGGGCCCGCCGAGTCGATCGAGTCCACGGACAACATCAACTGGACGGTCGTCCTCAAGGACGGGTGGACGTTCCACGACGGCACGCCCGTCAACGCGCAGTCGTTCGTCGACGCGTGGAACTACACCGCCAACGTCGAGAACGCACAGGGCGGCGCCTACTTCTTCAGCAAGATCGTCGGCTACGACGGCGAGAACCCGAAGCCGGCGATGGAGGGCTTGGCGGTCGTCGACGACCTGACCTTCACCGTGCAGCTCAACGAGCCGTTCCGGCAGTTCCCGCTGATCACCGGGTACACGGCGTTCGCGCCGCTACCGGAGGCCTTCTTCGCCGACCCGGCGGCGTTCGGCCGCCAGCCGATCGGCAACGGCCCGTTCAAGGCCGACACCGAGTACGTGCCCGGCCAGGGCATCACGCTCTCCCGCTTCGACGAGTACGCGGGCGAGAACGCGGCCACCGCTGCCGGCGTCGAGATCCGGGTCATCTCGGACATCAACACCGCCTACAACGAGCTGCTCGCGGGCAACCTCGACGTCTACCGCTACTCGCTGCCCCCGGAGCTGGCCACCATCGCGCCGGACGAGCTCGGCGACCGGTACTTCGAGCGCGTGTCCTCCTCGTTCACCTTCATGGGCTTCCCGCTCTACGACGCGCGGTTCGCCGACCCGCGGGTCCGTCAGGCGTTCTCGATGGCCGTCGACCGTCCGGCGATCACCGATGCCATCTTCTCCGGTACCCGCGTGCCGGCGTACGACGTGATCCCGCCGACCATCGACGGGCACCGGCCGGACGCGTGCGGCTTCTGCCAGTACGACCCGGCGGCGGCGCAGCAGCTGCTCGCCGACAGCGGCTTCGACACCTCCCAGCCGGTGGAGCTGTGGTTCAACTCCGGCGCCGGTCACGACCAGTGGGTGCAGGCGGTGGGCAACCAGCTGCAGCAGAACCTGGGGATCACCTACACGCTGCGTGGCGACCTGGACTTCGCCCAGTACCTGCCGCTGGCCGACGAGCAGGGCATGACCGGGCCGTTCCGTCTCGGCTGGGGCATGGACTACCCGAGCCCGGAGAACTTCCTGGCCCCGCTGTTCACCACCGCGGCGCAGCCGCCGGCCGGCTCGAACTCGACGTTCTACTCCAACCCGGAGTTCGACCGGCTGGTGGCCGAAGGCAACGCGGCTTCCTCCAACGACGAGGCCATCGCTCTGTACCAGCAGGCCGATGACATCCTGCTGACCGACCTGCCGATGATGCCGATCTTCTTCGGCTTCTCCCAGGGCGGGCACTCGGAGAACGTCGACAACGTCGCGTTCAGCCCGTTCGCCACGGACGTCGTGCTGACCGAGGTCACTGTCAACGGCTGAGTCCGACGCGGTACCGCGGCCCGGTCGCACCGGGCCGCGGTACCGCGCTGCCCGTTAGGCTCCCTGCACACTCACCCGCTATCCGCCGGCCCACTCCGGCGAGTCTGAGGAACCCACCTTGGCCCGCTTCGTCGCGCGCCGCCTATTGCTGGCGATCCCGGTCATCATCGGCGCGTCGTTCATCGTGTTCCTGCTGGTCTACGCGCTACCGGGCGACCCGATCCGGGCGCTGGCGGGCGACCGCCCGCTTCCGCCCGGCGTCGAGGCGGAGCTGCGCGACAGGTTCAACCTCGACGACAACGTCCTCGTGCAGTACCTCAAGTACATGGGCAACCTGCTCCGCGGGGACCTCGGCATCGACTTCAGCGGACGGGAGGTCAGCGAGACGATCGCGTTGCGGCTGCCGGTGACCGCGCGGCTGGCGGTCGCCGCCCTCGTCATCGAGGCCGTGATCGGGCTCGTCGCCGGCATCCTGGCCGGGATCCGCCGCAACGGCTACCTGGACAACCTCGTGCTGGTCAGCACGACCCTGCTGGTGTCGATCCCGGTCTTCGTCTTCGGCTACGTCGCCCAGTACTTCCTCGGCGTGCAGCTCGGCTGGTTCCCGATCAGCTCGGTCAACGACGGCTGGGTCAGCTACGTCCTGCCGGGATTCGTGCTGGCCTCGGCCTCGATGGCCTACGTCGCCCGCCTCACCCGGACCAGTCTCGCGGAGAACATGCAGACCGACTTCGTCCGCACGGCGCGGGCGAAAGGGCTCCCGGAGCGCACGGTGGTCGGCAAGCACGCGTTGCGCAACAGCCTCATCCCGGTGGTGACGTTCCTCGGAGCCGACTTCGGGGCGCTGATGAGCGGGGCCATCGTCACGGAGGGGATCTTCAACATCCCGGGTCTCGGCCGAGCGGTCTTCGACGCGGTGAAGTCGCAGGAGGGATCCGTCGTCGTCGGCATCACGACGTTCTTCATCTTCGTCTACATCTTCTTCAACCTCCTGGTGGACGTGCTCTACGCCGCCCTGGACCCGAGGATCCGCCTTGACTAGCACCAGACCCGCCGGCCGCGGTGACACTGATTCCGCAGTCGCCACGGACGTCGACGCCGGGGACGCGCCGGGCCTCGTCGGCGCGGCGGGTGGCTCGGTCGCGCAGACCGGTCTGTGGGGCGACGTCTGGCGGCAGCTCCGTCGGGACCCGAAGTTCCTCTTCGGGGCCGTGGTCGTCGGGCTGTTCACCGTCATGGCGATCGTGCCGCAGCTGTTCACCCGTATCGACCCGCGCGCCTGTGACCTGTCGCGAAGCCGCCAGGCACCGAGCGCGCAGGCCTGGTTCGGCTATGACGTCCTGGGCTGCGACTACTACGCCAATGTCATCCACGGTGCGCGGGTCTCCATCAGCATCGGGCTCTACGTCGTGCTCGGCGCGTTGCTCATCGGCCTGGTCCTGGGGGCGATCGCGGGTTTCCGGGGCGGTTGGGTGGACAATCTCGTCGCCCGGATCGCCGACATCGTCTACGGGCTGCCGCTCATTCTCGGTGCGATCATCATCCTGTACCAGTTCCAGGGCCGGACGGTGCTCATCGTCGGAGGGGCGTTGTTGCTGCTGGTCTGGATGACCCCGATGCGGCTGGTCCGCTCCAGTGTCATCGCCGTCCGGGACGCGGACTACGTGCAGGCGGCGCGGGCACTCGGAGCCAGTGACGGACGCCTGATCACGCGACACATCCTGCCCAACGCGCTCGCCCCGGTGCTCGTCTACGCGACGATCAGCGTCGGGGTGATCATCTCGGCGGAGGCGACGCTGTCGTTCCTCGGTGTGGGTCTGCAGCTCCCGTCCATCTCCTGGGGGCTGATGATCTCCGAGGCGCGCAACTACCTGAGGACGTCCCTGCATCTGCTGATCTTCCCGAGTGCGTTCCTGACGGTGACCGTGCTCGCGTTCATCTCGCTCGGCGACGCGCTGCGCGATGCCCTCGACCCGAAGTTGCGCTGACGTGAACCTCCCTCTGACCACACCGGACGCCCGCCGCGACGGCGGCTCCGGCAATCACCTCCTCGAGGTCGACGGCCTGTCCGTCGAGTTCCACACCGGCTACGGGATCGTGCGTGCCGTCCGTGACGTGAGCTGGCACCTGGACGAGGGCGAGACCCTGGCGATCCTCGGAGAGTCCGGATCGGGCAAGAGCGTGAGCGCCCAGGCGATCATGGGGATCCTGGAGAGCCCGCCCGCGCGGGTCACCGACGGGAAGATCCGCTTCCAGGGCACCGATCTGCTGACCCTGTCGGCCGACGAGCAGCGGGCCGTACGCGGTGCACAGATCTCGATGGTCTTCCAGGACGCGCTCTCGGCCCTCAACCCGGTGTTCACCGTGGGGTCGCAGATCGCCGAGATGTTCCGCGTGCACCGCGGCACGTCCAGGAAGGAGGCGATGGACCAGGCCGCCGAGCTCATGGACCGGGTCCGCATCCCCGGTGCGAAGGGCCGCGTGAAGGACTTCCCGCACCAGTTCTCCGGAGGCATGCGGCAGCGGGTGATGATCGCGATGGCGCTGGCCCTCGACCCGACGGTGATCATCGCTGACGAGCCGACCACGGCCCTGGACGTCACCGTGCAGGCGCAGATCGTGGACCTGCTGCTGGACCTGCAGCGGGAGAACGGCATGGGCATCGTGCTCATCACGCACGACCTCGGGGTCGTCGCCGAGACGGCCGATCGCGTCGCGGTCATGTACGCCGGTGCCATCGTGGAGACGGGCCGGATCGATGAGGTCTTCGGACGCCCGTCGCACCCGTACACCGTGGGCCTGATGAACAGCGTGCCGCGCGTCGACCAGATGGGCGGCAGGCTCTCGCCCATCGTCGGGTCCCCGCCCAGCCTCTCCGCGATCCCGGCAGGCTGCGCGTTCCATCCCCGCTGCCCGCGCGCCCGGGACGTCTGCACCTCCGACGCCCCTGCCCTGCGCGACGTCGGCGACGGGCGACGTAGTGCCTGCCACTTCGCGGAGGAGGTCCTCGATGTCTGAGCCGGTCAGCGTGGCGAAGAAGGGTGGCGCCCCCGTCGTCGACCGCAGCGGCGAGCCCCTGCTCAAGGTGACCGGCCTGGCCAAGCACTTCCCGATCCGGTACGGCATCGTGCGCCGGAGGGTCGTGGGTCACGTCAAGGCGGTCGACGGGGTCGACCTCGATCTGTACCCGCGGGAGACGGTCGGTCTGGTCGGCGAGTCGGGATGCGGCAAGTCGACCGTCACCAAGGTGCTGCTCGCACTGGAGAAGCCGACCGCGGGCCAGGTGTTCTACAAGGGGCGCGACATCTTCGCGATGGGTCCCAAGGAACTGCGCCAGCTCCGCCGGCAGATCCAGATCATCTTCCAGGATCCCTACACGTCGCTGAACCCGCGGATGACGGTCGGCGACATCGTCGGGGAGCCCTACGAGATCCATCCCGAAGTGGAGCCGAAGAAGGGTCGGGGCCAGGCCGTCCGCGACCTGCTCGACCGTGTCGGGCTGAACCCGGACTTCGTGAATCGCTACCCGCACCAGTTCTCCGGCGGTCAGCGCCAGCGGATCGGGATCGCTCGCGCGCTCGCCCTCAAGCCGGAGATCATCGTCTGCGACGAGCCGGTGTCGGCCCTGGACGTGTCGGTCCAGGCACAGGTCATCAACCTGTTGGAGGACCTGCAGGCGGAGTTCGGGCTGTCGTACCTGTTCATCGCGCACGACCTGTCTGTCGTGCGGCACATCAGTGACCGGGTCAACGTCATGTACCTGGGCCGGATCATCGAGAGCGGGAGCAACTCCGACGTCTACGAGCAGCCCTCGCATCCGTACACGCAGGCGCTGCTGTCGGCGGTGCCGTCGCACGATCCCGCGCTGCGGGGCAAGAAGAAGCGGATCGTCCTGCAGGGCGACCTGCCTTCTCCCGCCGACCCGCCGAGCGGGTGCCACTTCCGGACTCGATGCTGGAAGGCGGAGGACATCTGCGCCGAGGAGTACCCCGTGCTGCGGGAGCACGAGGCCGGCCACCGTGCCGCGTGCCACTTCGCGACGCCGGTCGACGTGGTCCACGGTGATGAGGGGTCGCTCGGCGTGCTCGACGATCCCCTGCGCAAACCGACCTGATCGTTCTCGGTTCCGGCACCAGGAGAGGCGAAGCGAAGCCGGCTCCCGACCTAGCTCGTCTCGGTGCGAGGCGGTGTGACAGGCAGTGCGAATCTGCTGCGGTTGTCGAACTCGAAGAAGTTCCCGAGGCCGTCCTCGGAGTGTTCGACGTATGGTCCGCGCCGAATGACGGCCCGGGATACGCTCACACCTCGTGACTCGCCGCCTCGTCCTCGTCCACGCCCATCCCGACGACGAGACGTTGACCACCGGCGGCACGATCGCGCGCTACGCCGCGGAGCCCGACACCGCCGTCACGCTGGTGACCTGCACACTCGGTGAGCAGGGCGAGGTGATCCCGCCGGAGCTCGCGCAGCTGGGCCCCGACGCCGCCGACCAGCTCGGCGGGTACCGGGTCGGGGAGCTCGCGGCGGCCTGCGCGGCGCTGGGCGTCACCGATCACCGGCTGCTCGGCGGGGCCGGGCGCTGGCGCGACTCCGGCATGGCGCTGGCCGGGCACGGCGTGCGCGCCGCCACGCCCGAGGTGCTCCACCCGCGGGCGTTCGCCGCGCCGGAGGCGTTCGACGAGCAGGTCGACGCGCTGGTGGCCGTGCTGACCGAGGTGGCGCCCCAGGTCGTGGTCACCTACGGCCCCGACGGCGGGTACGGCCATCCCGACCACGTCCGCGCGCACCGGATCACCGTGGCCGCGGTCGAGCGCATGCCGGGGCGGATGCGCCCGGCCCGGCTCGCCTTCACCGTGATCGCCCGGTCCACGCTCGACGCCGGCCTCGCGGCCCTGGCCGGCGTGGACGGGATGCCGTTCCGGATGCCCGAGCCCGACGAGCTGCCCAGCGTGCCCGACGGGTCGGTCCACACCCGGGTGGACGTCCGCGGCACCCGGCGGGCGAGGATGGGGGCGATGCGGGCGCACGCCACGCAGATCGCCGTATGGGAGCGGGGGGACACCGTGGCGCTGGCCATGAGCAACGGGGTCGCGCAGCCGTTGCTCGACGTCGAGGAGTACAGCGTGGTCGACCACGGCAGCGTGGCCGACTGCGGGCCGGGCGACGACCTGTTCGCCGGGATCGCGCCATGACCGAGCTCGCCCCGCGGACGCCGTCGCGCCTGACCGGGGTGGCGGCGCTGGCCCTGCTGACGTTCGACGGCGCGTTGCTCGGCGCGTTCGGTCTGGCGTTCACCCCCATGTACGCCGGCGGGTTCCCGGTGCCGATGGGCGTGGTGTTCACGGTGCTGATCCTGCCGTGGCTGGTGCTGCGGGCAGGTGAGATCGATCCCCGTCCCGCTGCGGCGGCCGCCCCGCTGATCGCCTGGTTCCTGGTCGTCGCGGTGCTCGCGGTCGCCGGGCCGGGTGGCGACGTGATGCTGCCGGTGACGTGGCAGTCGGGCCTGCTGTTCCTCGGCGGGGTCGGTGCCGGGCTGTGGGCCCTGCGCCAGGTGGTGGACCAGTGACGGTGGGGGAGCTCCGACATGAGTCAGGCGATCTCGGACGGGGCGATCGTGGCGGTGCTGCGCCCGTTCGTGCGGGCCACGCGCCCGGTGCTCGACGGGTTGCGCGAGACCGATCCGTTCGGCCTGCGCGCGCGCCTCGCCGAGGAGGCGGGCGGGCCCGAGGACGAGCGCGGCGTTCGGGAGAACGTGCTCGACCTGCTCGCGACGGTGCAGGTGCCGGGCACCGCGGCGTGGGCGGCGATGGACCCGCCGCAGCGCAGCCGCTGGTGGGTGCGCCGCGTCGGGCGGTTCACCACGCTGGTCGCCGCCGTCCCCGGGATCGGGGGCGCGCTGGCCAACCGGCTGCCCGTGTCCGCGGCGCTCGGCGCGGCCGGTCAGGGCCTGGTGCTGGTGGCGATCGCCGGGGAGCACGGCGTCCGCGAGGAGGCGGAGCTGGTCGGGTTGCTGGGTGCCGTGCTGTTCCGCCGCGAGCTCGTCGTCGAGGCGCCCGACGCGGCGACCGACGCCGCGGCCGACGCGCGTGCCGCGGAGCTGACCGGTGACCTCACCGGGCCGGACCGGCGGCCGACGCTGCACCGTGTCGGCTCGGCCGTGTGGCGCCTGGGTCGGACCCTGTTCGCGGTCGAGGACGAGCTGGACAAGCGCCCGCACGGCAACGCCCTGCACGGCTTCATCGGCAACTTCCCCGTGGTCGGAGCCGTGGGCAAGTACCTCGGGGAGTGGTCCGGGCTCAAGCGTGCGGCCCGCGAGGCGGAGCAGCGGCTGAAGGTGGCCTGAGGCGGCGGCCCCGTCAGCGCGGCGGCACCAGGTGGCGGTAGCGGTGGTGCTCGGTCCAGCCGGTGCGGGCGTAGAGCGCGCGGGCGGGGCCGTTGTGCTCGGCGACCTGGAGCACGCCGAACCGGGCACCGAGACCGCGAGCCCAGGTCGCGGCCGACGCGACCAGCGCCGTCGCCAGTCCCGCGCGACGGGCGGCGGGGACCACCGTCAGCCACGACAGGTGCAGGTGGTCCTCGACGATCGTGGCGCGGACCTGCCCGACGGCCGTGCCGGACGGGTCGCGGGCCAGCGCGAACGCGGTGCGTGCCGGTGGGCGCAGCACGTGGCGCTGCACGGCCGTCGGCACAGCGGGGGACGGACCGTCCCACCCGGGCGCCCCGGAGCGGGCGGCCGGGCCGCGCAGGCCCAGCGACCACCAGTCCGGGTCGGGCTCCTCCGGCAGGGTGATCGACGGGGGCACCGGGCGGGCGAGATCGGCGAGACCGGACACCAGTACCACGGCCTCGGGTCCCGCGGCGTGGTCGACGTCGAGCACCCACCCCTCCCGCGACACGGCGGTGTCCCAGCGGGACCCGGCCGCCACCGTCACCCGGGGCGGGATCGTGTTCGCGGCCGCGAACGTGCGGACCGCGTCGAGGGCGACCGGCAGCGCGACACCGGGATCACCGAGCGCGAGGGTGCCGTTGGCGCGCGCGGTGTACCCGCCCGCGGCGCGCATCCGCCAGGCGCCGAGCCGGGTGTCCACCAGCGCGGGCCACGCGTCGGCGCACAGCTCCTCGATGTGGACGACGGCGGCCCAGGACGCCCGCCGCGGCGGTGCGGGCGGCACGGCCCGCACCGCCACCACGGTCGCGCGGGCGATCCGCACCGTCCCGCGGCGGGTGTCCACGGTGACCGTGTCCCCGTCCACCGTCAGCTCGCCGACGGCGTCGGTGTAGAGGGGGCGGCCGTGGCGGTCGCCGATCCGGTAGCGCACCGAGGCCCGGCGCCCGTCGACGTCCTCCAGCCCGTGCACGCGAGCATTCTCGCGGCACGCGTCACACCGGCCCCGGGTGGGTGTCGAGGCCGGTGGGGATACATACTGTCGGGTGCCGGAGAACCACCCGAGTGGACAAGGATCCCACCGAAGTGACCTACGTGATCGCCGAGCCCTGCGTCGACCTCCTCGACAAGGCGTGCATCGAAGAGTGCCCGGTGGACTGCATCTACGAGGGCGGCCGGATGCTCTACATCCACCCCGACGAGTGCGTCGACTGCGGCGCCTGCGAGCCGGTCTGCCCGGTGGAGGCCATCTACTACGAGGACGACGTCCCCGAGCAGTGGACCGCCTACACCAAGGCCAACGTCGACTTCTTCGACGAGCTGGGCTCGCCCGGCGGCGCGTCGAAGGTCGGCAAGGTCGAGCGGGACGTCGAGCCGGCGTTGAGCCTGCCCCCGCAGGCCCACGACGAGTGACACCCGCTCGCCGGGTTTCACCATCAGCACAGTGAGAGCGCGGCTCCCCGACTTCCCCTGGGACTCACTCGCCGAGGACGCCGCCCTCGCGCGGGCGCACCCGGACGGCATCATCGACCTCTCCGTCGGGACCCCGGTGGACCCCGTCGCGCCGGTGGTGCGGGCGGCGCTCGCGGGGCCGGCGGCCGACGAGTCCGGCTACCCGACCACGCACGGCCCCGAGTCGTTGCGCGCCGCCGTTGCGGGGTCGCTGGTCCGCCGGTTCGGGATCACCGTCGACCCGGTGTCGGTGCTCCCGACGATCGGCTCCAAGGAGCTCGTCGCGTGGCTGCCGACGCTGCTGGGCCTCGGGGTGGGGGACACGGTCGTCGTCCCGGAGCTGGCGTATCCCACCTACGAGGTCGGGGCGCGGCTGGCCGGGGCCTCCGTCGCGCGCGCCGACTCGACCGCGGCGCTGGGCCCGGCGCGGGTCGCGCTGGTCTGGATCAACTCGCCGTCCAACCCGACCGGCCGGGTCCTGCCACCCGAGCACCTGCGCAAGGTCGTGGACTGGGCGCGCGAGCGCGGTGCCGTCGTGGCGTCCGACGAGTGCTACCTGTCGCTGTCGGACGGGGCCGCGTCCGTGCTGCATCCCGACGTCTGCGGCGGCAGCCACGACGGGTTGCTCGCCGTGCACTCGATGTCGAAGTCCTCGAGCCTCGCGGGGTACCGCGCCGGGTTCGTCACCGGTGATCCCGCGCTGGTCGCGGCCCTGCTGGAGGTGCGCAAGCACGCCGGCATGATCGTCCCGCGGCCGGTGCAGGCCGCGATGACCGCGGCCGCGTCGGACGACGGCCACGTCAGCGCCCAGGCCGCCGTGTACGCCCGGCGGCGGGCCACGCTCCGGCCCGCGCTGGAGAAGGCGGGCCTGCGGGTGGACCACTCCGAGGCCGGCCTCTACCTCTGGGCCACGGCCGGGCGGCCCTCCCGGACGACGGTGCGCGAGCTCGCGGGCCACGGCGTGCTCGTGGCGCCGGGGGAGTTCTACGGTCCGGCGGGGGCGCAGCACGTGCGCGTCGCCGTCACCGCGAGCGACGAACGCATCGACGCGGCGGTGGCGCGGCTGTCCCCGTGAGCGGGACGGCGGGCTCGCCGCCCGGTGCCGCGTCGCGGACGTGTGCGGGCCGGGCGCGGGCATGAGTCACCCGACCGGCGTCCGACCGGCCGTGGCGCCGTGGATCGTGTTGCTCGGCGTGCTCGCGCTCGCCGCGAACCTGCGCGCCTCGCTGGCCGGCTACCCGCCGTTGCTGGAGACCGTGCGGGACGAGCTGGGCATCTCGGCAGGGGTCGCCGGGCTGGTGCAGGCCGGCGCCGTCCTGATGATGGCGCTCGGATCGTTCGCCGGCCCGGTGGTCGGCAGGCGGTGGGGCCGCGAGCGGGGTCTCGGCGCGTCGGTCGGGCTCGTCGCCGCGGGCGGTCTGCTGCGTGGCGTGCCCGCACTCGGGGCGCTGATCGGCGGCAGCCTCCTGGTCGGGGCCGGGATCGGCCTGGCCGGGGTGCTGATCTCCGGCGTCGTCAAGGAGCACCTCGCCGGGCGCGCCGGGGTGGCCACCGGCGGCTACGTGGTGTCGATGATGGTGGGCGCGACCGTCGCCAGCGGGCTGGCGGTGCCGCTGGCCGTCGGGCTGGGCGGATGGTCGTTCTCCCTGGCCGTGTGGGCCGTGCCCGCGGTGCTCGCGGTGGCGGTGTGGACGCCGATCGCCCGGCGCGTCCCGGTACCCCGCAGCGCCGACTCCGGATCGGGACTGCCCTGGCGCGACCCGTTCGCCCGGCTCGCCGCCTGCTACCAGGCCGGCACGTCGGTGATGTTCTACGGCTGGCTGACCTGGCTCGCGCCGTACTACGAGGGCCAGGGGTGGAGCCCCACGCAGGCGGGCGTGCTGCTCGCGGTGTGGAGCGTCACGCAGATCCCGGCGGCCCTGCTGGGACCGGCGCTGGCCGAGCGGCGCCGACGCTGGCGGTTCTGGGCGACCACGACCCTGGCCTGCGGTCTGACCGGCACGGTCGGCGCCATGCTGCTGCCGATGCCTGCGGTGCTCGGGCCGTGGACGTGGGCGGTGCTGATGGGCATCGGGGTCGGCGCGGGTTTCCCGCTCGGGCTCACGGTGATCGCCTGGCGCACACCGGACGGCACCGCCAGCGCCGCCACCACCGGGTTCGCGCTCGGAGTCGGCTACACCGCGGCCGGCATCGTGCCGCTGCTGATGGGCGTGCTGATCGACATCACCGGCGCGTACCCGCCCGCGATCACGGTGCTGCTGCTGGCCGGCGCCCTCCAGGCCTGGGCTATCCTGCGCATCGGTGACCGCCCGCCCGCCTGACGGCGTTTCGGAGCCACAGCGCTGGTTCCGGGGCTCCGGAACGGCAGTATGGCTCCGAAGTGCGGGCAGGGCTCAGACGGAGACCGCGGCCACCTGTTCCCAGGCCGCCCACCACTGCGCCCGCTTGGCCTCCGCGCGGGCGCGCTCGCGCTCCACCAGGCGGCCCCCGACGAACACGACGTGGGCGTCGATCTCCCCGTCCGGTCCGTCGGCCAGGCCGTCGAGCAACTGCCGGATCCGGGTCTCGGCCACGCAGGCGTCCTGGTGGTCGCCCAGCACCTCCTGCAGCTCCTCGGTGACGCGCAGCAGCTTCTTCACCGCCTTGCCGGCCGGTGTGCCGCGCAGCGCAGGCTGCACCAGTTCACCGGTGTAGCGCACGCGCTTGCCGTGGATGCGCAGGGCGTGCAGCACCTCGTCGACGGGGTCCGGGCCCGCCTTCTGCACGGCCTTGCGCATCTTGCGGGCCTCGGCCCGGATCAGGTCGACCAGCTCGGGCTGCGCCTGCGTGGCGGTCGGGGTGGGCAGTGGCAGGCGCACGGCGTCGGCGATGCGTTCCAGCAGCGCGGGGTAGCGGGGGGCGTCGAGCGCAGCGAGCATCTCGGTGCGGGCCGCGACCCGTTCCGTCTCCAGCGCGTCCACGAGCACGCCCCCGGCGTCCTGCTCGGCGGCGGGCAGGACGTCCACCTCGGCGCGCAGGTGCAGGATCATCACGTCCAGGTCGCGCACCGGGCCGAGCGCGCCGCCCAGCCAGCCCAGCTCGGTCCGCAGCCCGTCCGCCCAGGCGGCGTCGAGCAGTGGCCGGGCGGCCTTCAGCGCGGCCCGCATCCGGCGCACGGACACCCGCATCTGGTGCAGATCCTCGATGTCGGCGCCGGTGCGGGTGCCGGGGTCGTGCGTCAGCAGCGCGCGCAGCCGCAGGTCGAGGGCGGCCCGAACGTGGTGCGGAGGAGCGTCCGCGGGGGTGGCGACGACCGGCGCGGGCAGGTCGAGCGCCTCGATCGAGAGCTTGCGGGACCGGCGGGGCGTGGCAGTGGGCACGAGGGGAGAGGATAGGCGCCCCCCGTGCACACCCCGGCGCCCCCGTGCACACGCCCCGGCGTGTGCACGGTGCACCTCAGATGTGCACGGTCAGTTCGCGTGCAGGGCCGTGTTCAGCGTGACGCCCTCGCCCGTGCGGGCCAGTACCTCCACCGTTCCCGTCACCGAGTTGCGGCGCAGCAGCAGCCCGCTCTGCCCGGACAGCGTGCGTGCCGCCGCGGTGCTCCCGTCGGGCAGCGTCACCTTCGTCCCGGCGGTGACGTAGAGGCCGGCCTCCACGACGCAGTCGTCGCCCAGGGAGATCCCGATCCCGGCGTTCGCGCCGATCAGGCACCGCCGCCCGACCGAGATCCTCTCCTTGCCGCCGCCGGACAGCGTCCCCATGATCGAGGCACCGCCGCCGACGTCGCTCCCGTCGCCGACCACGACCCCGGCGGAGATCCGGCCCTCCACCATCGAGGCGCCGAGCGTGCCGGCGTTGAAGTTGACGAAGCCCTCGTGCATCACGGTGGTGCCCTCGGCCAGGTGCGCTCCGAGCCGGACGCGGTCGGCGTCGGCGATCCGGACGCCGGACGGGATCACGTAGTCGACCATCCGCGGGAACTTGTCGACCCCGTACACGATCACCGGGCGCCGAGCGCGCATCCGCATCCGGGCGAGCTCGAATCCGGGCACCGGGCAGGGGCCGCGGTCGGTCCAGACGACGTTGGCGAGCAGCCCGAACACCCCGTCCAGGTTGATCTCGTGCGGGGCGACGGAGCGCTGCGAGAGCAGGTGCAGCCGCAGGTACACGTCCGAGGCGTCGGTGGGAGGGTCGGCCAGCGAGCCGATCCCGGCGCGCACGACGGTGGTCCGTACCCCGCGGGCCTCGTCGACGCCGGCCATCGGGTCGAGGTCGGCGGCGACGTCGGGGGCGTCCGGCCCGAGCGCCGGGGCGGGGTACCAGGTGTCCAGGACCGTGCCGTCGGTGGAGACGGTGGCCAGGCCGGTGCCGGAGGCGCCCTCGCGGCGCGGTGCGGTGCTCACGGCGCCCGACGGTATCCGTCGCGTCGGGCGGGGCCGATCGCCGGGTGCGGTGCGGAAGGTGGCGCCACCGCGTGCGGGCCGGCCCGGGCCTGATCGACCGGCATGCGTGGCCCGGTCGATCCGCACCTGGCTCAGGATGCGGTCGGGGCGGTCGGGGCGGTCGGGGCGGTCCGGGGCGTCCGGGGCGCACCCGTCCGTGCCGGGGTGGTCGTGCGGTGATCGCCGGACCGGGGTGTCGGGGCGCACCCGGCCGTTGCCTCCGGGGCCTGTGTGCCGCGAGCGGTTCATGCGGTTCGTGAGGCCGGCCCGGATCGGTGTCGTCCCCGTGATCACCGGCTCGGAACCGGGAGGCGTCCCCCGTGCTGCTCCGGGTTCCGGGACGACGATCAACGAGGGATCGGTGCGCCTGCCGGTTCCGAGCCGGTGATCACCGGTCGCAGCAGAACGCGCGCCCGGCCCAGCGGTGCCCGGCCCCGTCCCACCCGGTCCACCCGTGCCCGGCCAGTGGCCGACCGTAGGGTGGGACGGTGTTCTTCCTCTTCGGCCTCGGCACCAGGCGACAGCACGTCGGCCCGGGGGAGACCCGTACCTGCCCGCGGTGCCACAACACCACGCAGTGGGCGCGGATGCGGGAGTTCCGGCAGTTCACGCTGTTCTTCGTGCCCGTCGCCCGGTGGAAGCACCGGCGGTTCGAGGCCTGCGGCATCTGCGGCGCCGCCGTCGAGGTCTGAGCCGGTCGTCCTCGCCGCGGTTCGGACCCGACCGGCTCGACGTGCAGGTGCGGCAGCGACTGCGCCTCGCGCGGTCGCCGGCACGGCGAGGGACCCGTACCGTGCCCGGGTAGCGTCAGCCGCGTGACCCGCCTCGACCTCACCGCCGACCCGATCGACCTGTGCGCCGCGCTGGTCGACCTGCCCAGCGTCTCCGGGGGCGAGGCCGCCATCGCCGACGCCGTGGAGGCGGCCCTGCGGGAACAGGCGCCGCACCTGGAGGTCCTGCGCACCGGTGACGCCGTGCTGGCGCGCACCCGCCTGGGTCGGGAGCAGCGGGTGCTGCTGGCCGGGCACCTGGACACCGTCCCGATCGCCGACAACCTGCCCAGCCGCCGCGACGGTCACCTGCTGCACGGATGCGGCACGTCGGACATGAAGGCGGGCGACGCCGTCATCGCCCACCTCGCCGCCACGCTCACCGAGCCGCGCCACGACCTCACGCTGGTCCTCTACGACTGCGAGGAGGTGGAGGCGCAGCGCAACGGCCTGGGCCGCATCGAGCGCGAGCACCGCGACTGGCTGGCCGCCGACCTCGCGATCCTCGGCGAGCCCACCAACGCCGGCGTCGAGGCCGGCTGCCAGGGCACGCTGCGGGCGGAGGTCACCACCCGCGGGCGGCGGGCGCACTCGGCGCGGTCCTGGCTGGGGGACAACGCGATCCACGCCGCCACGCCGGCGCTGCAGCAACTCGCCGCGTACCTGGCGCGCGAGGTCGACATCGACGGCTGCGTGTACCGCGAGGGGCTGCAGGCCGTGCGCATCACCGGCGGGGTCGCGGGCAACGTCGTGCCCGACGAGTGCGTCCTCACCGTCAACTTCCGGTTCGCGCCCGACCGCGACTGCGCGGCCGCGGAGGAGCACGTGCGCGAGGTGTTCGACGGCTTCGAGGTCGTGATCACCGACCGGTCGCCGGGCGCGCTGCCGGGCCTGACCGAGCCCGCCGCGCGCGAGTTCATTGCGGCCACGGGCACGCCCCCCTCGGCCAAGTACGGCTGGACCGACGTCTCCCGCTTCTCCGCCCTCGGCATCCCCGCGCTCAACTTCGGGCCCGGCGACCCCAACCTGGCGCACAAGCGTGAGGAGCACGTCGACACCCGCCAGATCACCGAGGCGGCGGATGTCCTGCGCCGCTTCCTGGGGTAGCGGCCGCCCTCACTACGCTGGTCACCATGACAGCCGGCGGGGGCGGGCACCCCGATGAGAAGCAGCGCGGGCCGGTGGTGCTGCGCCGCGGCCTGCGCAACGAGGCCACCACCACCGACCAGCGGTTGCTGGACTCCCGTGGGCCCAGCGACTGGGTGCACACCGACCCGTGGCGGGTGCTGCGCATCCAGGCGGAGTTCGTCGAGGGCTTCGGCATGCTCGCGGAGCTGCCCCGGGCCGTCACCGTGTTCGGATCGGCCCGCACGGCGCGCGACCACATCGAGTACGCCCAGGGCCGCGCGCTGGGCACCGCGCTCGCCGAGGCCGGCTACGCGGTGATCACCGGCGGTGGGCCGGGCGTGATGGAGGCGGCGAACAAGGGTTGCTCGGAGGCCGGCGGGCTCAGCGTGGGCCTGGGCATCGAGCTGCCGTTCGAGCAGGGCCTCAACGACTGGGTCGACCTCGGCATCAACTTCCGCTACTTCTTCGCCCGCAAGACCATGTTCGTCAAGTACTCGCAGGCCTTCGTGTGCCTGCCCGGCGGGTTCGGCACGCTCGACGAGCTGTTCGAGGCGCTGACGTTGGTGCAGACGAAGAAGGTCACCAAGTTCCCCGTCGTGCTCCTCGGCACGGAGTACTGGGGCGGGCTCTACGACTGGATCGCGAAGACGGTGCTGGGGAGCGGCAAGATCGGGGAGAAGGACCTGGCGCTGCTCCACCTCACCGACGACGTCGACGACGCGGTGAAGGTGGTCCACGAGGCCTACCGGGCGTGGGAGGACGCGCACTAGTGGGCCACGGCGGGGCCGGCGGACGGGCACCGGTGCGGGTGTGCGTCTACTGTGCGTCGATCGAGACGATCGCGCCGCACTACCCGGCGCTGGCGGCCGACGTGGGCCGCGAGATCGCCACCCGCGGCTGGGAGCTGGTGTCCGGCGGCGGGCGGCGGTCGATGATGGGTGCGGTCGCCACCGCCGCGCGGGCGGGCGGGGCGCGCACCACCGGCGTCATCCCGAGATCGATGGTGGAGCGCGAGTGGGCCGACCACGACTCCGACGAGCTGCTGGTCGTCGACACCATGCGGGAACGCAAGGCCCTGATGGAGGCCCACGCCGACGCGTTCCTCGCCCTGCCCGGCGGCCTGGGTACCTGTGAGGAGCTGTTCGAGGTGTGGACGTCGGGCTACCTGGGCCTGCACGCGAAGCCGGTCGTCCTGCTCGATCCGGACGGACACTGGACCGGCCTGCTGGACTGGGTCCGCGGCCTCGGCGACCGCGGCTTCGTGCAGCCGGTGGCCCTGGCCCACCTCCGGGTGACGACGACGGTCGCCGCGGCCCTGGACGCCTGCGCGAGCACGGTCCCCGCCCCGGGGGGTGCGTGATCGTCGGTTCGGCGCGGCGGCGGGATCTCGCCGTCCGCGCACCGGGCCGGCGATCATGCGTCCAGCGGGTGTCCCGCCCACCCGTCCGCTCCGTCGCGCGCGGTGGCCCGCGGAGCGTGTCAGGATCGGAGTCGTGATCCGATTCGGCGCCCGCGAGCCCGCCCAGGACCGCGCGCTGGTGATGGCGATCGTCAACCGCACCCCGGACTCCTTCTACGACCGCGGGGCCACGTTCACCGACGCCGCCGCGATGGCGAAGGTCGACGCCGCGGTCGCGGAGGGCGCCGACGTCGTCGACATCGGTGGGGTGAAGGCCGGCCCGGGTGACGACGTCGACGCGGCGGAGGAGATCCGGCGGGTGATCCCGTTCGTCGCCGCCGTCCGCGACCGGTACCCGGATGTCGTGATCAGCGTCGACACCTGGCGCGGCGAGGTCGGCAAGCTCGCCGTGGCGGAGGGGGCGGACCTGCTCAACGACACCTGGGCGGGTGCCGACCCGGCCCTCGGCGAGGTCGCGGCGGCCACCGGCGCCGGGATCGTGTGCTCGCACACCGGCGGGGCGGTACCCCGGCGTCGCCCGCACCGCGTGCGTTACGCCGACGTGGTGGCCGACGTCGTCGCCGAGGTCTGCGGGCAGGCCGAGCGGCTCGTCGCCCTCGGGGTGCCGCGGGAGGGCATCCTCGTCGACCCGACCCACGACTTCGGCAAGAACACCTTCCACGGCCTCGCCCTGCTGCGCCGCGTCGACGAGCTCGTGGCCACCGGCTGGCCCGTGCTGATGGCCCTGTCGAACAAGGACTTCGTGGGCGAGACGCTCGGTGTGGAGCTGCACGAGCGGCTGGAGGGCACCCTCGCGGCCACCGCGCTGGCCGCGGCGGCCGGGTGCCGGGTGTTCCGGGCCCACGAGGTGGCCGCGACGCGCCGTACGGTGGACATGGTCGCGGCGATCGTGGGCAGCCGCCCCCCGGTTCGCACCGTCCGCGCACTGGCCTGAGTCCCGCCCACACCCGGGCCCCGGTCGGCCTTCATCCCCCGGAGGGGCATGCATCCCGCAGCGCAGCAGTGGTTCCCGCGCCGGACCTGGCAGGAGCCGAGCTGGTCGGTCGGCGACCTGGTGGCCGCCAAGGCGGGGCGGCGGGTGTCGGTCGTGCTCCCGGCGCTCGACGAGGAGGAGACCGTCGGCGCGATCGTCGCCGCAGTCCTCCCGCTGACGCACGGCGCCGCGCCGCTGGTCGACGAGCTCGTCGTCCTGGACTCCGGCTCGACCGACCGCACGGTCGAGCGGGCGGCGGCGGCCGGGGCCCGGGTCGTGCACCGCACCGACGTCCTCCCCGGCCTGGAGCCGCTGCCGGGCAAGGGCGAGGTGCTGTGGCGATCGCTCGCGGCGACGAGCGGGGACGTGGTCTGCTTCCTGGACTCCGACCTCGTCGACTTCGACGCCGGTTTCGTCCCCGCCCTGCTCGGCCCGCTGCTCACCGTGCCCGGGGTCGCGCTGGTCAAGGGCTTCTACCGGCGGCCGCTGCGGATGGAGACCACCCAGCACGACACCGGCGGCGGGCGGGTCACCGAGCTGGTGGCGCGCCCGCTGCTCGCGGCGCTGCGCCCCGAGCTCTCGGGGATCGTGCAGCCGCTGGGCGGGGAGTACGCGGCCACCCGCGAGCTGCTGGAGTCGGTGCCGTTCGCCACCGGCTACGGCGTGGAGATCGGGCTGCTGCTCGACACCCACTCCCGCGCGGGACTGGACGCGTTGGCGCAGGTCAACCTCGGTGTGCGCAAGCACCGCAACCGGTCGCTGCTGCAGCTCGGCGTCATGTCGCGCCAGATCGTGGCCGCCGCGCTCGCCCGCTGCGGGCTCGCCGACGCGGGCGCCGAGCTCACCCAGTTCCGGCAGGTCGGCGGCGAGTGGCTGCCCACCACCACGTCCGCCCCGGTGGCCGAGCGGCCGCCCCTGCGGGACGTGCTCGCCCGGCGTGGTTCCATCACCGGGTGGGGACAGCGCTGATCTACCTGCTGGTGGTCGTGGTGGTGGCGGCCGCGTTCTTCGGTGTCGCCGCCCTCGTGTTCGGTCGCGGGGAGGAGCTCGCGCCGCTCGCGCCGGACGCCACCCCGACGCGGCTGCCGTCGGGGGAGATCGCGGGCGAGCACGTGCGGTCGCTGCGGATCCCGCAGGCCGTGCGCGGCTACCGGATGACCGAGGTCGACTGGGTGCTCGACCGGCTCGCCGACGAGCTGGACCGCATCGGTGCCGAGCGGGACGGGCTGGCGGGCCGGGTCGCCGAGCTGGAGGCCGCGCGCGCCGGCGCCGCGCCTGGGAACATTGCGGAATGAACCGCGTCGAGCTCACCGTCCCCGTCGACGTCAACGCCCCTGCCGAGACGGTCTGGCAGAAGATCACCGACTGGCCGGGGCAGGGCGAGTGGATGCTGGGTACCCGGATCGAGGTCGACGGAGCGGGCGACGGCCGGCACCTCGGGGCCCGGTTCCGGGCGTTCACCGGGGTCGGCCCGCTGGGTGTGTGGGACCCGATCGAGGTCGTCGAGTGGGACCCGCCGAAGCGCTGCGTCGTGCGGCACCTCGGGAAGGTCGTGCAGGGCGACGGCGTGTTCGAGGTCGTCGAGCTGGGCCCGGAGCGGTCGCGGTTCCTGTGGTCGGAGCTGCTCGACCTCCCGCTCGGTGCGCTGGGCCGCGTCGGATGGCCGCTGGTCCGGCCCGCCTTCCGGGCGGGGGTGGCCCACTCCCTGCGCAGGATGGCCCAGCAGTGCGAGGCGGAGCACCGCCGGAGTGGGTGAGCCGATCCGCTGCGGGTGGGCCGGCTCGGCCCCCGAGTACCGCGCCTACCACGACGACGAGTGGGGCCGCCCGCTGCGCGGCGTCACCGCGATGTTCGAGCGGGTGAGCCTGGAGGCCTTCCAGTCCGGGCTGTCCTGGATCGTGATCCTGCGCAAGCGCCCGGCGTTCCGGCAGGCGTTCGCGGGCTTCGAGCCCGAGCGGGTGGCCGCCTTCGACGACGACGACGTGGCGCGGTTGCTCGCCGACCCCGGCATCGTCCGCAACCGGGCCAAGATCGAGGCGGCGGTCCGCAACGCCCGGGCGGTGCTCGACCTGGACACCCCGCTCGACGAGCTGCTGTGGTCCTACGCGCCGGACACCCACGTGCGCCCCGCGACGCTCGCCGACGTGCCGGCCACCAGCCCCGCATCGGTGGCGATGGCGAAGGACCTCAAGCGCCGCGGCCTGCGCTTCGTCGGCCCGACCACGTGCTACGCGCTGATGCAGGCCACCGGGATCGTCGACGACCACGTCGCGGACTGCTGGCGCGCGGGAGCTACGGCGTAGGCAGCCGGCCCCAGACGGCCAGCGTGATCTGCGGGATGTCGACGAAGCCGGGATCGGCGAGGTCGGCGTGGAACGCGTCCATGTCGGCCCGGCCGACCATCCCACTGCCGATCATCCGGTGGGCCGCGCCGTCGACCAGCGGGCGCCAGCGGTCTCCCGGCCCGTTGCCCAGGCAGCCCGGCCGGGCGGCGAAGCCGATGTCGCGCAGCCCGGCGCGGGCCAGCAGCGCCGGCACCCGGCGCGACCAGGTCAGGTCCGCCCCGACGGCGACGTGCGCGGCCTCGTAGGCGCTCATCAGGCGGGTGACCGACGGGAACGGGGAGTCCTCGGCCGGCAGCTGGTACGGGTCGGTCACCAGGAGCAGGCCGCCCGGTCGCAGCCACGACACGGCCCTGGCGAGCACCGCGTCGCGGTCGGGCAGGTGGCACAGCACGAAGCGGGCGTGGACGAGGTCGAACCGGCCGGGCCGGAACGACGCGTCGGTGATGTCGGCCCGGCGGACCGTGAGCCGTGGGTCGTCCGCGGGACCGAGCAGCGCGGTGTCGATGTCGACGGCCTGCACGCTGCCCGCGGTGCAGTACCCGGCCAGCCACCGGGCGACGGAGCCCGCACCGGCGCCCAGCTCCAGGCACGTCCAGTCGGGCGCGAGGCCCAGCCCGACGAGGGTCTGCCGGGTGAACCCGTCCACGCTGTCCTGGATGCCGCCCAGACGCTCGCGCTCGGCGGTCGCGTCGCCGCCGAGCAGGCCGGAGGCGTAGCTCCCCTGCGGCCCGATCATCGCCGCACCCCACCGGCGAGCTCGTTGCCCGGCGTGCGGACGGACCGGGCGAACGCCACGACGAAGGGCTGCGTCCGGAACCGCGCCAGCGCGACCTGGAAGGCGATCTCGCTGGTCCAGATGTCCTGCGCCGGCGTCGCCGGGTCGGCCGGCCACCCGGTGGCCGCCGGTGGTCCGCCATCGGACTCAAGGGCGAGGGCGAGCCAGCAGGCCACGACCGCCGGTTCCTCGTCGACGCCGGGCCGGGCCCGGCGCACGTGCGAGCGGGCGGCGTCGGCCGTCGGACCGTCGACGCGGTGCCGCAGGACGAGCAGGGCGTCCCGGATCTCGATGACCCGCCGATAGAGCCGCAGATCGGCCGACGACCGGCCGAGGCCAGGCAGCGGACCGCCCGGCATCCGGACCCCGGGTACCGCGGCGACGAGCGCGCGCCACAGCCCGCGCAGCCGCCATCGCAGCCAGTACGAGCGGGCCCACCGGCCGGCGTGGACGGCCAGCGGCACCGCGGTGCCTGCGGCCATCAGCCAGGTCGTGACGGCGATGTTGAGGCTGAAGAGCCCACCGATCCAGCCCGCGCCGGTCGTCAGCCGGGCGATGACGACGACGCCCCAGAAGAACGTCGACGAGACGAACGCCGCGCACAGCAGTGCCAGCCCGACCCGCACCGACCGGGACTCCGCCCTGCTCGCGGACCGTGCGGTGACCAGCACCGCAGGCACGACCGCGGCGACGTGCGCCAGGCACAGCAGCCACCAGAACGGGCTGTACCAGGGCACCTGGAGCGAGCTGACGCAACCGGCCTGGGCGCCGCCGTCGGCGCGGTCGAGCAGTACCAGCCCGACGCAGACCGCGACCGCCACGCCGTAGACCGGCCACGGACGACGCCTGCTCAAGGCGGCCAGCACGAAGTCCAGGATGAACGCCGCGCTGAGCACGCCCCAGAGGTTCATCACGATGCCGCAGCTGCTGGCGAGCACGGAGCTGCTCAGCAGCGCGGTGACCGGGTCGAGGTACACGGTGACCGACCCGGCGAGTCCGGCGACGGCCACCAGCAGCCGGCGGCGCGGCGCCGAGCCGATGGTGGTGGGGAGCCGCAGCAGCACCACGATCCACAGCGTGACGACGCCGGCGACCAGCACCGGTTCGCCCGCCGCCGTGGCCAGAGCCAGCAGGTCGGGCGCGCGGGGGTCAGGCACCGAAGGTCTCCTCCATCCAGAGGTCGGAGGGCGCCCGGTCGCGCCTTCCCGGGCCGGTCCCCGATGCCGCAGATCCCCGTGCGGATCCCAGCGCGGCGGACCCGATCAGGCTGGCGACGAGTTCGGCCTCCCGCTCCTCGTCGGTGGCGTAGGTCGACCGCGCGAACAGGTGACCGACCAGGGTCGCGCCGGCCCCGGGCAGGATGCGGCGGACCAGGTCCAGCGGGAGGCAGCAGGTCCCGGGATGGTCGGCGATCATGTGGCCGATCTCGTGCAGCACGATGTGCGCCTGATGCAGCGGGCTGGTGTCGGCCGCGTGGACGATCACGTCCCGGTCCGGTTGGCGCAGCCACATTCCGCACGGGCCACCCGCGGTGTTCACGGTCGCGAACAGGTCGATCGGGCGACCCCGGTGCCGGGCCAGCCCGGCCAGCAGCTCCGGTACGTCGAGCGGACGCGGGATCCCCACGTCGGCGTCGAGGGACCGCACGAGGGCCCGGGCCCTCCGGTTCAGCTCCCCGAAGCCCACCGGTCCCCCCATCCTTGGCTCCCACCGAGACTAGGCCGATCAGTTCAGCGAGATGGCCGTTCGGCTCACTGTCGCCCGTTCGGGCGACGGGTCCGCTCCTGGAATCGGGCCAGCTCGCCGATGATCGCGGCGATGGATCGGCGGGCCTCGGGTCCCAGTTCGATCGCCCGCAGCGCCAGGTCCTTGATCTCGGCGTCCCGGATGACTGCGAGCAGGGCGATCTCCTCGTCGACCAGGCGAGCCTGGGTCTCGTCGAAGAAATACCCGACCGGCACGCCGAAGAAGGTGGCGAGCGCCTCCAGATGCTGCTTGGTGGGGTTGTCGCGCCGCCCCCGGTGCAGCTGGTTGAGGTACTGGGCCGAGATCGTCGGTCCGCCCTGGGCACGGATGCCGTCGGCGATCTCCTCGTAGGTGTACGGGCCGCGATCCTTGGGATGCACGGTGGCCAGCAGACGGTCGAGCCGCGCTGCGAACGCTCCGGCGTCCTCCATGTCCTGCTCCTCACTGGCGGGGCGAGCTCCAGCTTGACAGGCGAACCTCAAGTTTGCCAGAAGATTCATACGACGCGTTGACCTTGATTCGCTGCCAGCATACTTTCGAGGACATCGATCAACTGGCATGGAGGTGGGCGTGGACGTCCTGCGATGCACCCGCACGGCCGACCCTCCGGTCGCGGCCTCCCCGCTCGGCCACACCGCCGATCTCGACCGGGCCGTGCGGGCAGTCCTCGGCCGGGCGACGACGCATCTGGTCGCGCTCCTCCCGGCCGAACACCCGGCCGCGGACGGGCTGCGCTCCGCATTGTGCGGCCGCGGCGCCTGCGGCGTGCTGGTCCGGATCGTCCACGACGGCGGACCGGTGCCGTCGTTCCCGGCCCCGGCGATCGTCCGCACCGTCGACCGCGTGCCGCAGGCGATCATCGTCGCCGACCGGGCAGTGGCCCTCCTGTCGTCCCGGGCGCCGCGCACGCCGCCCACCGTCGTCGACGAGCCGTCGGTCGTGCAGGCCTGCGCCACCGCCTTCGCGGGCATGTGGGCGCACTCCCAGCAGTCCGTGGACGCGGGCCCGGTCACCGACGGCGAGGTGCTCCGCGCTCTGGGTGGTGGCTCGACCGACGAGTGCGCCGCCCGTGAGCTGAACATGTCCACCCGCACCTACCGCCGTCGCGTCGCCGAGCTGATGGCGCGACTGGGTGCGTCGAGCCGGTTCCAGGCCGGGATGCTCGCGGCCAGCCGCGGGTGGGTCGGCACGCCGGATGAATGTGCATGAATTTGTCTGGCGAATGTCTGGCAGGAACCGGACACGGGCATTGCCGGCGCTGCGGTACGGCCGCTAGAAATGAGGGGACACGGAACCGGAAAACGGTATCGACAACGAGTCACCGCGTCATCCTCGACACCTCAAGGAGCCGTTCCATGGCAATTTCTCATTCCGTCCCTGCGGACCCGACCGGCCGAGACCGGGTCACCGGACTGGTCGCCCTGTCGCTGGGTGTGGTCGCCCTCGTCGCGGGCGGCACGGCCTGTTTCGTGATCGTCTCGCTGCTGGGCATCGAGACCACCGCCGCGCTCAAGATCGTCGACGCGATCCTGGCCGGATCGGCGGTGGCGACCGCCGTCGCCGCGGTGATCACCGGTGGGGTCGGCGCGGCGGCGATCGCCACCATCCGGTGGGCCGTCAGCCAGCTGGGCCGCAAGGAGGCCGCGGCGTGATCACCGGTCCGGGACGGGTCGAGGCCTGGCCCGTCCCGGACCACCGCCCGGCCCGCGGCGGGTGGTGGTCCGTCGTCGCACCTGACCCCGTGTGTGTCGCCGTCGCCGGCGTGTTGCTGGCCGCCGCGGTCGCCATCGGGTGGTCGGCCGCGGCCGACGTGCGGCTGCCGGTGGACAGGGAGGTGCTCCGCGCCGCCGATCTCGACCTGGTCCTGGCGATCGCCGGCCGCAACGCGATCGTCGCCGCCACGCTGTTCTCCGGGGTGGCGACGGCGGGGATCTCGACGCTCGTCGCCCTTCCGGTCCTGGGCATCTACGTCGGTGTGGTGTTCCGGGTGGCCGTCGGAGCGCTCGGCGGGCCGGCCGCGGTCGCGTTGCTGGTCCCGTTCGTCGTCCTCGAGTTGGCGGCGTTCGTGCTGGCGGCGGCCTGTGGGCTGGGCCCGGCCCGGGTCGCGCTGTGCACCTGGCGGTCATCGGGCGGGGCGGCGTGGTCGCGGATCCGTTCCGCCACGACCGCCTACCTCGGCTCGGCCGGGTCGACGCTGTACCGCATGCCGCTCGTGGGTGCCCTGCTGCTCGTCGCCGCGCTGGTCGAGGCCTGGTCCGGGGTCCCCCTGTGACGGCCTGCGGAAGGGCGGCCCGGTTGGGGCTCGGCGGGCTGACGGTGGCGGCCTGGGTGCTGGCCGCCTTCGCACTCGCCGCACGGGTTGATCTCGTCGCACTGCAGGTCGACCAGGGTGCGGCCGTCGACCCGCAGTACCGCGGCGTCGCCATTGCGGCGGCGCTCACGTTCGGGGGCCTGGGCTACGGCGTGCTGCTGGGATCGCTGCAGCTGCTGGGGCGCCTCGGGGACCGCCTGCTCCAGCGGATGGCTACGACGCCGGTCGTCGCCTGCCGCGTCACTGTCGACCTGCTGCTGGTGGCGGCACTGGCCGCGGACCTGGTCCGCGACGTCGACACGGCCCGCCTGGGCACGGCGCTGCCGCTGGTGTCCACCCTGATTGTCGCGGGGCCGGTGTTTCTTGCCCACCGCCGATTCCGGCGATCGGTCGACACTGCCACGAACGTGTTGGCCGGCTCGATCGCAGCCGTCATCGGCGGTAGCGTCCTACTGGTTCTCGGCGTGTGAAGATCGGGCGGGGGAGAAAGCATGAAGAATGGTGACAGAACGAATGCGGCGCCGGCGTCGGAACGGTGGGGGGCACTCGTGGTCGTCGGCGCGATCGGGCTGCTGGCCGTTGTCGCGGTGATCGGGCTGGTCATGTGGAACGACCTCGGTGGGGCCGACGTGGCCGACACTGCGGCCGCCACCGGGCTGGCCCGCGGCGCGGTGGTCGCCGCGTTGGCCTGCGCCGTGGTGGCGCTCCCGTTCGCGCTGCGCCCGGGGATGCTGCCGTGGGTCCTGCCTGCCGTGCTCAGCGTCGCGGGGGTGGCCCTCGTCGTGGGTTGGCGGGCGTCGGGACCGGTCTGGGGTTCGGTCCAGATCGCCATGGCCGTGGTCTGTGGGCTGGCGGCGGTCGTGGCCGTGCTGGCGGCGCCTGCGGTGGGCCGGACCCGGGGCCGGACGTGAGCTCGCTGCGACGTGCCGACCTGAGGTTCGTCCTGCGGGCCGACACGTTGCAGTTCTGCCTGCGCAACAACCTGACGCCGACGCGGAACCTGCTGCGGCCGACCGTGCTGGTCGCCGCCGTCGGGATCGTCGTCGTGCTGCCTGCGGCCGGCCTCCTGCTCGGGTTCGCCCTGGCCGCGCTGGGCACGCCACTGGGTGTCGGCGCGGACGCGGTGTCCGGTTCCGTACTGGTCGTCGCCGCGGCGCGGGCGCTCGCCGGTGCGGTGCGCGGGAACTCGGCCGGGGCGCGGGCCCGGGTGTTCGCGCCGCCCGACGTCGCGGTGCTGCGGCACTTCGAGATCTCGACGGCGGCCGTGCTCGCCGTCCGGGTCGCGGCTCCGGCGGTGGCCGGCGGGGTCACCGGTGCGGTCCTCGCCGGTTCCGTGCTGGTCGGGGTCGGTCGCGGGTACGGGAGCCCGATGTCGCCGGTGTGGCTGGGATGCGTGGCCGCGCTGGCGGTCGCGGGCGCGGCGCTGACCGTCGCCACGGCCGCTCGACCACCGGTCGAGCGACGGGAGCCGGGCAGGTCGGTGGCCGTGGCGGGCCTGCTGGTCGCCGGCGCGCTCGGCTGGCTGGTGGGTCGGGCCGGGATCGCCGGAGCCGAGCTGCTCGCTGCGGCCGGCGCGCCCGCGTTGATCTCCCGGGTCGCGGCGGTGGGTTCGGTCGTCGCCGTCGCCGTCGTCGCGGCCGGTCCGCTCGCCGTCGCCGTGCCGCTCGCGGTGGGTGTCGGCGCGACTCTGACCCTGCTGCGCGGGGGCGCGGGCCGCTGGCGGCCCGTGCTGGCGCCCCGGCCCGGGGCGGTGGACACCGCCGGGCGCTGCCGGCCGGTGGACCTCGTCATGGTGGCGGTGCGCCGCAGCGAGCAGGGGGGAGCGGTGCTGGCCCGCCGGGCCGGTCGGTTGTTCACCGTCGCCGGTGCTGGTCTCGTCGGGGCCGGTGTGGCGGCCCCCGGCCGGCTCGACCTCGCCGGCTCGGGCGTGGACGGCGTCGCGGGCGGCGGGGTGCTGCTCGCCGTGGGGCTCGTGCTGGGTGGCCTCGTGCGCGCGCTCACCGGCCCGGCCGGCTGGGCGCGGCAGCTGCGCTGGACCGTCGACCGCGGCGTCGACCGGCGCGCGCTCGTCGCCGGCTACACGCTGGGCTCGCTGCGGCCGCTGCTGCCCGTCGCACTCGTCTGTGCCGGGCTGGCCCTGCTCACCGGAGACCCGACGGTGCTCGGGTTCGGGGCCTGCGTCGTCCTCGTCACGGCGGCGTCGGGACTGCTCGGCGACCTGTGGGAGGGCGGCAGCCAATCCGGGGCCGACGCCTCCACGGAGAGCACCGCGGCGGGCGCGGCCGTCGGCATCGTCGTGGTCGCGGCGGGGATCGCTCCGTGGGCCGTGCTGCCCCACCCGGCGTCCGTCGTCGCGGGTTCCGTCCTCGCCGCGGCGCTGCTGGGCGCCGCCGCCGTGCTGCTCGACCGGAAGGTGCTCGCATGAACCCCGACCGACCCGCCTGCGAGCTGAGCGGTGTCTCCGTGGGCTACCGGCACGGCGACGACGTGCTGACCGGACTGGACCTGCGGATCCCGACCGGCGCCACGTTGCTGACCGGGCCCAACGGGAGCGGCAAGTCCACCGTCGTCGAGCTGGTGGCCGGCACGCTGGCGCCCCGCGCCGGGTCGGTCACCGTGCTGGGCCTCCCGGCCGACACCCCGGAGCTGCGGGCCCGGCGCACGGTGTGCCGCGCGACCCCGGCCCTCTACCCGGTGCTCACCGTCGCCGAGCACGTGTCGCTGATCGGTGCCGATCCCAACGCGTTCGCGGCCCGCGCCCGCGTGCACGGGCTCGCCCGGTGGCTCGACACGCCGGTATCGGGCCTGTCGACCGGCAACGTCCGCAAGGCCTGGCTGTTGCTGACGACGGTCGCACCCGGCGAGCTGCTCGTGCTCGACGAGCCGTTCAACGGTCTCGACTGCCACGGCGTCGACGCCCTCGCCGCCGACATCGCCGCCTGGACGGCCGCGGGCTGCTCGGTCACCGTCGTCGCCCACGACCCGCCCGAGCCGTTCCGCGAGCTGGTCGGGTGCACGGTGCGGATCGGCGGGCCCGCGGTGCCCGAGGCCGTGCGGACGGGGCCCCGGTGATCGCGCTGCGCGGGGTGACCGTGCGGCTCGGCGGGCATCCGGTCCTCGACGACGTCACGTTCACGGCCCGGCCGGGCGAGGTCACCGGGCTGGTCGGGCCGAACGGGGCCGGGAAGTCGACGGCTCTGCGCTCGGTCGTCGGGCTGGACCGGCCCGAGTGCGGCACCGTGACCGTCGACGGCCGCCGCTACACCGACCTGCCCTGTCCCGCCCGTGTGGTCGGTGCCGCACTGGAGCAGCGCGGGTGGCATCCGCGCCGGACGGTGGAGCGGCACCTGGCGTCCGTCGCGATCGGGGCGGCGGCGCCGCGGCACCGGGTGGCCGAGCTGCTCGCCGAGGCGGGACTGGAACACGTGGCGCGCCGCCGCGCGGGCGAGCTGTCGCTGGGCACGGCGTCCCGGGTCGGGATCGTCGCGGTGGCGCTGGCCGATCCCGAGGTCTACGTGCTCGACGAGCCGATGAACGGCCTGGACCCGGTGTCGGTCCGGTGGCTGCGGGGCTTTCTGCGCGGACACGCCGACCGGGGACGCACGGTGCTGGTGTCGAGCCACCTGATCCACGAGCTGCAGTGCGTCGCCGACCGGATCGTCGTGCTCGACGGCGGGCGTGTGCGCGCCGACGCCGACACCGCGACGCTGTGTGCGGACGGGGACGACGCGGGCGTGCGGGTGCGGGTGCGGCCCGACCAGCTCGACGTGCTGCGAACCGTCCTCGGCAGGGCCGGTGGGATCGTCGCGTCCGAACCGGGGGGTGCGGTCGTGGTCACGGGTCTCGACCCCGGTGCGATCGGCGAGCTGCTCGTGGCGCACGCCCTCGCCGTGCACGAGCTGACGCCCCTGCGCGTCACCCTGGAGGAGACGTACCTGCGGCTGGTGTCGACATGATCCGCGGCGCGCTGCGGGACCGGAGCCGACGCGTGGTGGGAATGGAGGCCGCGAAGTTCGCCGCCACCCCGACCTACCGGTACCTGCTGGCCGCGCTGGGGGGTCTGGTGGTGCTGCTCGGCTGCGGGTACGCGGGGCTGTCGGCCGCCGGGGGCATCGGCGGCACACCGCTGGCCGACAGCAACCTGCACGCGTCGTTCCTCGCCGTCAACCTCGCCCGGCTCGTGGTCGTCCCGCTGGGCGTGCTCGTGCTGGCCGACGAGTTCGCCTCCGGGCAGATCCTGCTGTCGCTGCGGTTGTGCCCGTGGCGACCGGGTCTGCTGCTGGCGAAGGCGGTGGTGCTCGGTGGGGCCGTGTTCGCCGTCGGGCTGGTCAGCGGCGTCGTGCTCGTCATGGTGGACCTCGCACTCCCCGGGCCCGGCCCCGCTCCGGCCGAGTGCCTGCGGTTGGTCCTCGCTGCCGCCGCGCAGCCGGCGTTGGTGGCGGTCCTCGCGCTCGGCGCCGCGGCCGTCCTGCGCTCGGCGGCCGGTGCGGTCGCTGCAGTACTGGCGATCCTCCTCGTGCTGCCGCTGCTCGCGACCGTCCGGCCCGGGGTCGCGGCATGGCTGCCCCATGCGGCCGCCAACGGGATGCTCGACGTCGGCGGGGCGGGCGCCGCGGTGCTGATGGTGGGATGGGCGGCGGCGGCCCTGCTGCTGGGCGGCGCGGCCCTTCAGGCGCGCCGACCGTGACCGCGTCGACGGTGACAGGGCCGCTCCGCAGCGTGAACATGGCAACGATTGATCGCTCCGGTTGCGACCCTGTCCATCCGATGAGGAAGGATGTCATCGGGCAGCCCGGCCCGCGCACTCCCCGGCGCGGCGGCGCCGGAGCGGAACTGGACGACGGAGGAGTACGAGATGGCGGCTATGAAGCCCCGTACCGGTGACGGTCCCCTCGAGGTGACCAAGGAGGGCCGCGGCATCGTCATGCGCGTCCCGCTGGAGGGCGGTGGCCGGCTGGTAGTGGAGATGTCGGCCGAAGAGGCCAGCGACCTCGGCGACGCGCTCAAGGCCGCATCCGGCTGAATCCGAACGGGCTACTCGGCCCGCGACCGACACGGCATCCGCACGCGATCAGCGTGTGCGGGTGCCGTCCGTCGTTGTGGGGAGGGTGACGCCGGTTGCACGAAGACGGCTCCGCACACGCAGCGTCGGTAGGGCACCCACCCCTGCGACGTGATGTGCGACGACACGACCCGGTGCCTGGTCGGCCGGCCACCCGCAGTGCCTCTACGCACTCACGGGCGCGTCAGCGCAGGGACTCGTAGATCTCCACCGTCCGTGCCGCGGCGGTCTCCCAGGCGAACTCGCGCACGGCCCGCTCGCGGCCGGCCGCCCCCATCGTGGCCGCCCGACCCGGGTCGGCCAGCAGGGCGTTGACGGCGTCGGCGATCCCCGTGCGGAACGCCTCCTCGGCGTGCTCGGCGAACGGCACGAGCGTGCCCGTGACGCCGTCGTCGACGACCTCCGGGATGCCGCCGACGTCCGAGGCCACCACGGCGGTGCCGCAGGCCATCGCCTCCAGGTTGACGATGCCGAGCGGCTCGTACACCGACGGGCAGACGAACACGGTGGCGGCGGTCAGGAGCTGGCGGATCTCGTGGGTCGGCAGCATCCCGCGCACCCACACCACCCCGTCGCGGGCGGCGGCGAGCGCGCCCACCGCCTTCTCGGTCTCCTCGGCGATCTCGGGGGTGTCCGGGGCGCCCGCGCACAGCACGATCTGCGCGGCCGGGTCGATCCGGTGTGCCGCCGCGACCAGGTGCCCGAGGCCCTTCTGCCGGGTGATGCGCCCGACGAACACCACCATCGGGCGGTCCGGGTCGACCCCGGCGCGCAGCACGGCGTCGCGGGCGGGATCGGGGAAGTAGAAATCGGTGTCGATGCCGTTGTGCACCACGTGCACCCGGCTCGGGTCCAGCGCCGGGTAGCACTCCAGCACGTCGGTGCGCATGCCCGCGCTCACCGCGACGACCGCGTCGGCGTACTCGTAGGACGTGCGCTCCACCCACGACGAGAGCCGGTAGCCGCCGCCGAGCTGCTCGGCCTTCCACGGACGGCGCGGCTCCAGGGAGTGCGCGGTGACGACGTGCGGCACGCCGTGCAGGATCTTCGCCAGGTGCCCGGCCATGTTGGCGTACCAGGTGTGCGAGTGCGCGAGGTCGACGCCCTCCAGCGCGGCCACCATCGACAGGTCCACGCCCAGTGTCTGCAGCGCCGGGTTCGCCCCGGCCAGTGCTCCGGGTGGCCGGTGCGCGCGGGTTTGGGCGAGGCCCTCCCGGGGTTCCCCGAAGCAATGGACGTCGACGTCGATCAGTGCGCGCAGCGCGGGCACGAGATGCTCGACGTGCACCCCTGCCCCGCCGTAGACGTCAGGTGGGTACTCGCGGGTGAGCAGGCCGATGCGCACCCGGTGCACGCTAGTCGCCCGGGTGGCCGTCGCGGACGTCACCGTCCCGTCGACTTCTGCACCCCGGACGGCTGTGGCCGGGCACGGTCCGGGACCACTAGGGTCGGAATCGTGAGCTTGCCGCTGCGGGGACGGGCAGTGCGGGGATCGGCGCTGTGCGGGTCGGCGCCGTGCGGGTCGGCGCCGTGGGGACGGCCGCTGTGACCGGCGCCCGGCTCTCGGCCGCGGCGCCGCGCGGCCTGTCGGCCAACGTGCTGGGCATCGTGCTGGCGGGCGGCGAGGGCAAGCGGCTGTGGCCGCTCACCGCCGACCGCGCGAAGCCCGCCGTGCCGTTCGGGGGCAACTACCGGCTGATCGACTTCGTGCTGTCCAACCTGGTCAACGCGGGGATGCACCGCATCTGCGTGCTCACCCAGTACAAGTCGCACAGCCTCGACCGGCACATCTCCACCACGTGGCGACTGTCCAGCGTCCTGGGGCAGTACATCACCACGGTCCCTGCCCAGCAGCGCCTCGGCCGCCGCTGGTACACCGGCAGCGCGGACGCGATCTTCCAGAGCCTCAACCTCGTCTACGACGAGCGCCCCGACTACATCGCCGTGTTCGGCGCCGACCACGTGTACCGCATGGACCCGAGCCAGATGATCACCCAGCACATCGAGAGCGGTGCGGGCGTCACGGTGGCGGGCATCCGGGTGCCGCGGGCGGAGGCCAAGGCGTTCGGGGTGATCGACGCCGACGAGTCGGGCCGCATCGTCGACTTCCTGGAGAAGCCGAGCGACCCGCCGTCGGTCCCCGACGATCCCGACGTCACGTTCGCCTCGATGGGCAACTACATCTTCACCACCGAGGTGCTGCTCGACGCGCTGCGCGCCGACGCCGAGGACGGCGACTCCGACCACGACATGGGCGGCGACATCATCCCGCGCCTCGTGCAGGAGGGGCAGGCCGCGGTCTACGACTTCGCGGAGAACGTGGTGCCCGGCGCCACCGACCGCGACTCGGGGTACTGGCGCGACGTCGGTACCATCGACGCCTACTACGAGGCGCACAACGACCTGTGGTCGGTGCACCCGATCTTCAACCTGTACAACGACCGGTGGCCCATCCGCACGGCCACCGCCCCGCTGCCGCCGGCGAAGTTCGTGGAGGGCGGCATCGCGCAGGACTCGATCGTCGGTTCCGGCACGATCATCTCCGGGGCGATCGTGCGCCGCTCGGTGATCAGCCCGAACGTGCTGGTCCACGCGGGCGCGGAGGTGTCGGACTCGGTGATCCTGCCCGGCGTGCGCATCGGTCGCGGTGCGGTCGTGCGGGGCGCGATCCTGGACAAGAACGTGAACATCCCCGACGGCGCGCTCGTGGGTGTGGACCTGGCCACCGACCGGGCCCGCTACACGGTCAGCCCGGGCGGGGTCGTGGTCCTCGGCAAGGGCATGACCGCGCTGTAGAGCTCGTCGAGGTCCAGCGGTCGGGAACGTGAGGCCGCGTCTCGGTCCGCACGCCGGGGACCCACTCGTCGACGAGCGGGCTGGTTCCACCTCGACCTGGACGAGGGTTCCGGACCGGGCCCGAGCCGCCTGCCGCGTAGACCTCGCGCTGGAGAGGCGCGGTCGCGCCGCTTGTCCCGACAGCTCGAGCAGGGCTGGGCCCTTGCCACTCTCCGGCGCGTGATTTAGGTTGCCCTCACACAACTCAGCGTCGCCTAACCTAATGACGGCGACGGACCGTGAGGAGCTTTCACCGTGGCCCGTCGGCACCGACCCCGCACGAAGGCGCGAACGTCCCGTCGGGTCGCACTTCCCCTCACCTGCGCCGCCACGCTCCTGACGAGCGCCTGCGGCGGATCGGCCGCGTCGGCACCGACCGACGGCCCCGACGCCGCCGAGCGCCTGACCATCGCGATCCCGGCGGAGGTCGGCGGTCCGCTGAACCCGTTCGTCACCTTCCAGGAACAGCTCAGCGAACTGGTCTACGACAAGCTGCTCTCACCCTCGCCGTACGTCGGGGACCCGCAGCCGTGGCTGGCCGAGGCGGTGACCCAGGTCGACCCGAGCACCTGGGAGGTGACGCTGCGCGACGACGTCACCTGGCACGACGGCGAAGCGCTGACCGCCGAGGACGTCGTGTTCACCTTCCAGTACGCGCAGGACGCGCCGACCGGCCGGTTCACTCATCACATCAACGAGATCCCCGACGTCAGCTCGGTCGAGCAGCTCGACGAGCGGACCGTCCGCTTCGGCTGCGCGTTCCCGTGCCCGGAGCTGGGCCCGGTGACCCTGGCCGACCTGCCGATCCTGCCCGAGCACATCTGGTCCCAGGTGCCCGCGGACGAGGTGAAGGAGTACGACGACCTGGCGGTGGGCACCGGCCCGTACCGCCTCGTCGACTTCAGCCCGACGGCCGGGTACCGGTTCGAGGCGAACGAGGGCTACTTCGCCGGGGCTCCGGTCGTCGGTGAGCTGGTGATGCCGATCATCGAGGACCCGTCGGCGACCTTCACCGCGCTGCGTTCGGGGGAGGTCGACGCGGCCTACCGTCCGGTCTCGCCCGAGCTGATCGAGCAGTTCTCCGCCGACCCCGCGGTCGGGATGATCCAGACCGCGCCGCTGCGGTTCCCCGAGCTCAGGCTCAACTACCAGCGGGCACCCTTCGACGAGCCCCGGTTCCGGCAGGTCCTGAGTCTGGCCGTGGACCGCCAGGAGATGCTCGACGTCGTCTTCCTGGGGCAGGGCCGGGTCGCCGACCGGGGCTACCCGCACCCGGACTCGCCGTGGACGGATCCGACCCTGTCCACCCCGTCGGACCCCGCGCGGGCGGCGGCGCTGCTCGACGAGCTCGGGTTCACCGACACCGACGGCGACGGGGTCCGGGAAGGCCCGGACGGGCCGCTGAGCTTCACGATGATCGCCCCGGGCGCCGACCCGGTGCAGGTCCGGGCCGGTGAGCTCGCCGCCGAGCAGCTCGGGGAGGTCGGCATCGAGGCGAGTCTGCAGGCGATGGACGCCGGGTCCTATGCGGACCTGTCGACATCGCGCGAGTACGACCTGCAGATCAGCAGCATCACCGCGCACGGCACCGCCGACCCGACGCAGTTCATCATGTCGCACCGCTCGGGCTACCTGTGGGATGCGCCCGACCTTCCCTACCCCGAGTGGGACCAGCTCTACGAGCGTTGGGCGGCCACCACGACCATCTCCGACCGCCGCGACGTCGCGTTCGAGATGCAGCAGATGTTCAACCGGCAGCCGACCTCGATCCCGCTGTACTACCCCGACGAGTACTGGGCGTTCCGGCCCGACGCGTTCGCGGGCTGGGCGGAGTCGCCCGGGTTCGGGATCGTGCACAAGTGGTCGCTGCTGCCGCGCGAGGTCGCACGCGACGCGCAGGCCATCGTCGAGAACGGCTGAGGCCGCGCCATGACGTGCTATCTGCGGCTCCACGAGGTCGCGGTCGCGATCACGGCTGATCCGGCGACCGCCACGGACTGGGACGCGGTGATCCGGGGCTGGCAGGGCGCCGACGGCGTCGACGGCCGGGACGCCGCCCTGGACGCGATGCCGGTGTCCCTGATCGAGATGGACGACCTGCCCACCGCCGACCTCGACGACTACGCCGGGCTGGTGCTGTCCGGGCGTTCCGACCAGCAGCTGCTCGGCGCGATGGCCGGCCGCATCATGGGGTTGCTCGACCGGGGCGGGGTGGTGGTGTTCAGCGGTCAGCTGACCCACCGGTGGCTGCCGTCCGCCACCCCGTTCGAGCGCTGCGCCCCGGGTCCCGCCGTCGGGCCGCCGGAGCTGACCGACCACCCGGTCTTCGCCGGCATCGAGCCAGCCGACCTCGGGGCGTCGTTCCTCTACCGCGACGGGTACCACCGGCCGCCCGAGGGCGCCGAGGTGATCGCGCGGCGGGCCGACGGCGTCCCCGGCGCCTACGTCGCGCGGGTCGGGCCGGGCGCCGTGCTGCTGCACGGGGGAGCCAACCTGCTGGCCAACGGCACGAGCACGGGCAGCGCCACCCGGATCGTGCCGCAGCTCGTCGAGTGGATCGCCGGAGGCCCCCGGTGACCCGCCTGGTCGCACTGAGCAGCGGCTCCGCCGCCGAGACGACGACGTTCGGCGACCCTCGCTACCTCGGGTACCTGGGCGAGGTCGTCTACAGCGGTGCCGATCCCGACCTGACCGGGGCGGACGCGGTGTGGGTGCCCGAGGGCACCCCGCGCCGTCGCCTGCGTGCGGCCGCCCCGCAGCTCGACGCGGTACTGCGGCGGGGCGGCATGGTGCTGCTGTTCGGTGACCACCAGTCCGGCTGGCCGGGATCGGCATCCTGGACCTTCCGGCCGGCCGGCGGCGCGGGCCGGACCCGCACCGCCGGAGCGTGGACCGGTACGGAGGTCGGCAGCGCCGTGCAGCAGCTGCACCACCACGGCGTCCTCGACCCGCCGGACGGCGCCGAGGTGCTGCTCCGCACGTCCGACGGTGCGCCGGTCGCCTACCTCGACCGCATACCGTCCGGCGGCGTCACCCTGGTCAGTACGGTCGATCCGCTCGCGCACTTCGGGCACACCGGATCACCGGAGTGCGCCCGCTTCCTCGATGCGCTCCTGCCGTGGGTGCAGGACGTTCTCGCCCAGTGCGGTGGCCGGTGACGCGGGGTGTGCTCTCCCGGGTGGGTCAGTACGTGCTCGTGCTCTGGGCGGCAGCGACACTGAACTTCGTCCTGCCGCACCTGGCTCCCGGCGACCCGGTGCAGTACCTCTACGGCGGCGAGGCGTTGGGCCTGGCCCCCGAACTCGTCGAGCAGGTCCGGGCCGGTTACGGCCTGGACCGCCCGCTGATCGAGCAGTACGGGTCGTTCTGGGCCGGCCTGCTGCGCGGCGATCTGGGGACCTCGGTGCAGTTCAACCGGCCGGTCGTCGACGTCCTGCTCGACGTGCTGCCGTGGACCGTGGCCCTCGCGGCCGTCTCGACCCTGCTCGCGTTCGTGATCGGGACCCTGCTGGGTGCCTGGGCGGCGTGGCGGCGCGGCAGCCGCCGCGACGCCGGGTCGGTCGTCGGGGTGCTGCTGCTGGACGCGATGCCGGCGTTCTGGATCGGCATGATCCTGATCGCGGTGTTCTCGGTGCAGCTCGGCCTGTTCCCGTCCTACGGCGCGGCACCGATCGACAGCGAGGGCACGGCCTGGTTCGGCGCCGTCGTCGCCCGGATGGTGCTGCCGGTCGCGACGCTGGTGCTCGCCACCCTCGGTGGCTTCTTCCTGCTGGCCCGGGCGGCGATGGTCGGCGTGCTCGACGAACCGTTCGTGCGCCTGGCCCGGGCGAAGGGGGTGTCCGAGCGGGGGGTCGCGCTGGGCCACGCGCTGCGCACCGCGCTGCTGCCCGTCTACACCAACCTGACCCTCGCGGTCGGCACGCTGCTGTCCGGGGCGGTTGTCGTCGAGACGGTGTTCGCCTACCCCGGGGTCGGCCGGTTGATCTTCGGGGCGGTCACCGCGCGGGACTACCCGTTGCTGCAGGGCGGGTTCCTGATCGTCACGCTCGGGATCGTGGCGGCGAACCTGTTCGCCGATCTGACCTACCCGCTGCTCGACCCCCGGGTGAGGGTCTCCCGTCGGCCGGTGGTGCCGGCATGAACACATCCCCCACGTCCGGATCGCACCGCGCCCGCGGGTTCGCCACGGTCGGGGCAGGCACGCTCGGGATGCTCGTCCTGGTCGGTCTGACGGCGCCATGGCTGTCCCCCTACGACCCCACCGAGCGGGTGGGACGGCCGTTCTCCACGCCGTCGGCCGCACACCTGCTGGGTACCAACGACGTCGGCCACGACCTGCTCTCCGAGTTGATCCACGGCGCCCGGATCTCGCTGCTCGTCGGTCTCGTCGCCGCACTGGCCGCGACGGTGATCGGGGTCTCGGTCGGGCTCACCGCGGGCTACCTGCGGGGCTGGGTGGACACCGCGCTGATGCGGTTCGTCGACGTCGTGCTGGCCCTGCCGGTACTGCCGCTGACCATCGTGATCGGGGTGTTCGCCGGGCCGGGCCTGCTCACCCAGATCGTCGTCATCGCGGCGGTGATCTGGGCCGGGGTCGCCCGGGAGCTGCGCGCGCAGGTCCTCTCGCTGCGCGAACGCGATCACATCCAGGCGCTGCGGACGATGGGCGCCGGGACCGGGTACGTGCTGTTGCGCCATGTCCTGCCCGCCGTGGCGCCCCTGGTGGTGCCGCAGTTCGTCCTGGCCACCAAGACCGCGATCCTGCTGGAGGCCTCGCTCGCGTTCCTCGGGCTCGGCGACATCACGGCCAAGAGCTGGGGCACGATGCTCTCGCTGGCGCACGCCCGCAGCGCCTTCCTCACCGATGCCTGGCTGTGGTGGGTGGTGCCGCCCGGGCTGGCGATCGCCGCCACGGTGCTGGCGTTCGCGTTGCTCGGTTACGCCTTCGAGGAGTGGGCCCGCCCGTCGCTGCGGGACAGCGGGGCCCCTCGACCCGGCGTGTCGTCCCCGGTGACGACATCCCCGGCGGATCCGGTCGACGAGCCGCCGCCGCTGGTCATCACGGATCTGACTGTGGCCTACCGGTCGGCCCGGGGCCCGGTCACCACGGTGCGCGGGGTGAACCTGACCGTCGCCGCCGGGGAACTGGTCGGGCTGGTGGGCGAGTCCGGAAGCGGCAAGTCGACGATCGCGGCCGCGACGCTCGACCTGCTCCCCGCCGCGGCGACGGTCACCGGCGGCACCGTGCGGGTGGCCGGGCACGACCTCGCGACCCTGACTCCCGAGCAGCGCCGGGCCCTGCGCGGTGACCGGATCGCGCTGATCCCGCAGGAGGCGATGAGCGCGCTCAACCCGGTGCGGTCGATCGCGGCCCAGCTCGCCGAGGCCGTCCGCGCCCACCGGCCGCTCGGCCGGTCCGCGGCACGTCGACGGGCCGAGGAGCTGCTGCACCTGGTCGGTCTCGACGCGGGCGTCGCCGACGACCACCCGCACCAGCTCTCCGGCGGGATGCGCCAGCGGGTCGTCATCGCGATGGCCCTGGCCTGCGAGCCGGCGGTGGTGATCGCCGACGAGCCCACCAGCGGGCTCGACGTGCTCGTCCAGGCCGAGGTGCTCGACCTGCTCGACGACCTGCGCCACCGCCTCGGCCTGGCGCTGCTGGTCGTCTCGCACGACCTGCCGGTCGTCGAGCGGATCGCCGACCGGATCGCGGTCCTGCACGAGGGGCGGCTCGTGGAGATCGGGGACGCCCGGGACGTCGCCTGCTCCCCGCGACACCCTCACACCCGCCGGCTGGTCGCCGCCGCCCCGCGACTGCGGCCGCCGGTGGCCGCCCCGTGAGCCGGGCGACGAGCACCGTCGATCCCGCTCCGGCTGACACGGTGCTGCAGATCGAGCAGCTCACGGTGAGCTTCGGTCACCGGGGCGGCGACCGGGTCCGGGCGGTGACCGGGGTGGACCTGACCGTGGCGGAGGCGGAGACGGTGGGGCTCGTCGGCGGGTCCGGCGCCGGGAAGTCGACGGTCGCGCGCGCCGTCGCCGGACTGGTCCGGCCCGACCGCGGCGCGATCCGGCTCTGCGGGAGCGACCTGGTGGGTCTTCGCCGCGGCGCGGCGCGGCGCCTCCGTCGCACGCTGCACCTGGTCTTCCAGGATCCCTACGCGTCGCTGCCGCCGACCCTGCGGGTGGCCGAGGTCGTCGCCGAGCCGCTGGTCATCCACCAGATCGGGGACCGCGCGGAACGCGACGGCCGGGTCGACGAGGTGCTGGCCGCGGTGCACCTGTCCGCCCACCACCGCACCCGCCACGTCCACCAGCTCTCCGGTGGCGAGCGACAGCGGGTCGCGCTGGCCCGGGCACTGGTCACCCGGCCACGCCTGATCCTGGCCGACGAACCCACCGCGATGCTCGACGCCTCGCTGCGCCGCGAGCTCGTCGACCTGATCGGCGAGCTGGTTCGAGGATCGGGGGTCGCCGTCCTGCACGTCACCCACGACCTGGCGCTCGCCCAGCACGGCTGCGACCGGCTGGTCGTCATGCGGGCCGGGCGGGTGGTCGAATCCGGCCGTACCGGCGACGTGCTCGGCGCGCCCGCCCACCCCTATACCGCCGCGCTGGTCGCGGCGGCGTCCGGTGCCTCCCGTCGAAAGGACCCCCATGGCTGACGTCGCGATCCTCGACATGGACATCCGCTCCGCCGAACGCGGGGCGCCCGGCGACCGGATCGACCTCTACGACCTGACCCGCGCCGACCTGGGCCGCTACCGGGTGCTGGTGGTGCCCGGGATGGCCGACCAGGAACACCTGGCCCGGCACCGCGACGTGATCCACCGCTACCTCGACGGTGGCGGGGTACTGCTGTTCTGCGGGCAGATCCACCGCGACTGGCTGCCCGGCGCGTCCCGGTTCGTGGCCTTGGACCCGCCGTCGCTGCGTTCCTACCGGGTCGCCGAGCTCGCCCCGCACCCGATCTTCGACGGCGTCGAACCCGACGATCTGACCTTTCGCCGCGGGGTCGCCGGGTTCTTCGCCCGCGGCCACCACCCGCCCCCGCCGGGCGCCGAGGTGCTGGCGCGCCTGGCGGGCGGGGAACCTGCGACCTACCTGGACCGCGTCTCGACCCGGGGCACGATCGTCGTGCACGCCAACGGCGACCTGCTCGGGTACGGCGGGCAGACCGACAGCACCGCCGCCCGGCTGCCCGGCCAGTTCCTGGACTGGGCGCGGGGCGAATCCGGCCGGCGACCCGCGGACCGGGCCGATACCGGGGCTCCCGCCGATCACGGCGAACCGGGGCCCGGGCCGGACACCGGTACGGGGTCCGGCCTGGCCGCGGTCTACGGCGGGTCCGCGCCGCACCACCGCGCCCTGACCATGCCCAAGTACGCCCGGCACCTCACCGGGGGGCTCCTCTACCTGCCCGGACTCGCCGACACGGACCTGACCGGATACGACGGGGTGGTCCTGCCCGAGCGGATGCACCGCGGGCTGCTCACGGCCGCCGCCCCCCGGCTGCGGGAGCTGCTGGAGGCGGGCGGCGCCGTCGTCGCGTTCGCCGGGGGCGAGCCGCTACCCGACTTCCTGCCCGGGGTGCGGTTCGACCCCCGCCCGACGAACTACTGGTGGTGGCTCGAACCCGGCGCCGACCTCGGCCTGACGTCCCCGTCGCCCGACCATGCCCTGTTCGACCACCTGTCGCTGCGCGACTGCACCTGGCACTACCACGGCGCACTCACCCCACCGGACGGGGCCGACACCCTCGTCGCGCTGCCCACCGGGGAGGCGTTGCTCTACGTCGACCGGGTCAGCACCCCGGGCACCCTGGTGGTGGCGACCCTCGATCCGCTGAGCCACTACGGCGGCCACTTCATGCCGGCGACCGAACGGTTCCTGGACGGCTTCCTGCCGTGGCTGGGCGGCGCGGTCGTGCGGAGCACGCGGTGACGCGCGGCCCGATCGTCGTCCGGGATCAGGGCACCGTCGTGCGGTTCGGCGTGCAGGACCTCATGCGGTACCACGGCCCGCTCTTCCCCGGCGGCGTCGCGCACGGGTTCACGGCGATGGAACGGGCACTGCCGCTGCTGGTCGCCGACGGCATCCCGGAACGCCGTGAGATCCGCGTCGTCACCGCGTTCCCGGGGCCGGGTGCGCGCGACGGTATCGAGCTGGTGACCCGCGCGGTGACCGAGGACCGCTATGTCCTCGACCCGGCCCTGGCCCGGCCGGAACGAGGCACCACGCTGGAGCGCTACGTGTTCCGGTTCGCCCTCGGGGAGCGCGCCGTGACGGTGTCGATCCGGGAGGGCTTCGTCACCGACGAGTTCATCGCGCTGAGCCGGGTGCGCGGGCGCACCGCCACCGAGGAGGCACACCTGGCGGTGCTCAAGCAGGAGATGGCCGACCGGCTGCTCGCCGTGCCCGCCGACGAGGTCTACGACGTCGACGGGTGATCCGTGCGCGGGATCCGCGGCCGGGGCCGCGGGCCCCGCGCACGAGACCGGTCAGACCGAGGTGGCGGCGTGCTGGTCGATCAGCCGGCCCAGGCGCGGCAGCGCCTGCTCGACGTTCTTCTGGCCCTGCGGGCGCAGCTTGCCGTAGACCTTCTTGATCGTGTCGGAGGTGCTGCGGTCGGCGCGCGCGTCGCTGACGCCCAGCAGCGCGTCGGCGGCCTCGGCCGGGCGGGCCGAGAGGTAGGCACCGAAGTCCGGGTGGGAGCCATCCGCGCGGTAGTCGGCGTAGAACGGCTCCAGTGCGGTGGCGAACTCGGGGAGCATCTTGTCCACGGCACTGGTCACGATGCCCGGCTTGACCTTCTTGACCGTGGCGTACCCGGTCTTGATCACGGCGCCGGAGACACCGCCGGAGTCCGAGACCTCCTGGTCGACCAGCGTCTGGAGGTCCGTCACGACGCCTCCGCGCCGCGTCGGGTCCAGCAGGATGGCAGTGAGGGTCTGCGTCACGAGGGTGTGGTCCTTTCGGGTTCCGCGGCCGGTTCACCCGTCCGCGCACGAGAAGGTAATGCAAGATCGTCGGGGGCCGTGCGGGGGGAGGCGGGGGCGATCAGGTCGTGGTGACGGCGGCCAGCAGCCCGTCGCCGAGCGGCAGGAGCACCGAGACCAGCCGGTCGTCCTCCCGCATCTGCCGCGCCACCTCGCGCAGCGCGACGCTGCCGGGGTCGGTGGCGTCGGGGTCGGTGGCGCCCGCGGTGAGCACCCCCGCGAGTGCCACGATGCCGCCCGGGCGCAGCAACCGCACCGCCTCGTCGAGGTAGCGCGGGTAGTCGGTGTCGAGCGCGTCGACGAAGACCAGGTCGTACCCGCCGTCGGTGAGCCGGGGCAGGACCTCCAGGCCCATGCCGTTGATCAGTCGCAGCCGCCCGGGGGCGTACCCGGCCGCGACGAAGGAGGCCCGTGCCGCCCGCTGGGCCTCCGGGTCGACGTCGATCGAGGTCAGTACGCCGTCGTCGGCCATCCCGCCGAGCAGCCACAGCCCGCTGACCCCGGCCCCGGTGCCGACCTCGACGACCGCCCTGGCCCCGATGCTCGCAGCCAGGAAGCGGATCCCGGCGCCTCCGCCCGGGCCGATCGGGGCGCACCCGAGCGTGCCGCCGCGGGTGCGGGCGTCGCGCAGCACGTCGTCCTCGGCCAGGTAGCCCTCGACGTAGTCGCGAACGGCCCACGGGGGGTGGCCGTCGTCCGTGCGGACGGTCATGATGGGAGGTTACTGGGTCGACCGTCCCCGGCCCGCATTCACAGTGACCCAGCGATTCACAGGATCCTCTCAGTCGGTTCTCACCCGTCGCTCACCGCGGTCGGGCACCGTGGTAGCCGGATCGGTCGGGGTCGTCGACCGGTGCACCGCACGACCGGGAACTTCCGGCCGCGCAGGACGTTGGCACGAACAGCACGACCCGCGCCGGGAGGTAGAGAAAAAGATCATGAGCGACGGCCTGGCCACCGCGGCCGACGTCCCCGTGGCGTCCGTCCCCGTGGCGTCGAGCCGGACGGTCCTGCCCGGTGAGGGCGCGCAGTGGACCCCGCCCACCTGGGACGAGGTCGTCCGGGAGCACGCCGATCGGGTCTACCGCCTCGCCTACCGCCTGACCGGCAACCCGCACGACGCCGAGGACCTCACGCAGGAGACGTTCGTCCGGGTGTTCCGCAACCTGGCGTCGTTCCGGCCCGGCACGTTCGAGGGCTGGCTGCACCGGATCACCACCAACCTGTTCCTGGACATGGTCCGGCGCCGCGCGCGGATCCGCATGGAGGCCCTCCCGGAGGACTCCGAGCGCATCCCCGGCCGGGGACCCGAGCCCGAGCAGGTGTTCTCCGACACCCACCTCGACCCGGCGCTGCAGTCCGCCCTCGACGAGCTGGCCCCCGAGTTCCGGGCCGCGGTCGTGCTCTGTGACGTGGAGGGCCTGTCCTACGAGGAGATCGGCGCCACGCTCGGGGTGAAGCTCGGTACCGTGCGGAGCAGGATCCACCGGGGCCGCGCCGCGCTGCGCGCGGCGATCGAGCGCGACCGTGCCGGAGCGGAGGAGGTCGGGGACCAGTGACCGAGCTTGCGAGGTCACCATCGGGCGCAGCACCGTCGGGCACGGCCGTGACGAGCGACAGCGAGGAGGGGGGGTGACCGAGCTTGCGAGGTCACCATCGGGCGCAGCACCGTCGGGCACGGCCGTGACGAGCGACAGCGAGGAGGGGACGTGACCGAGCGTCGGCGGTTCACGGTGACGACTCCCGACTGGGGGCCCGCCCACCTGTCGTCGGACGCCGTCGTCGCGTTCGTCGACGGCGAGCTGGCGCACGGCCCGCACGCACGCGCCGCGGCGCACCTGAACAGCTGCGCGGACTGCGCGGCCGAGGTCGTGGCGCAGCGCCAGGCCCGCACCGCGCTGCGCGGGGCCTCCTGCCCGTCGCTGCCGTCGTCGCTGCTGTCGAGCCTGCGCTCGATCCCCGAGGACACCGAGCTCCCGCCCCCGCCCGCCGGTCTCGCGGTCTCCGCCGAGGGACGGCTGGTCTCGGTGCTGCGACCCGAGCGCACGGCACCCGCGGAGGCCCCGGCGGACGGGCGTCGGCATCCGTCGTCGTGGCGGATGCGCTTCGGAGCCGGGGCCGCCGTGTCCGGTCTGGCGATCGGGGCGCTCACGCTCGGGGTCGGCGCGCTGCCCGCGGACACCACCGTCGCCACCGAACCGGAGCGGGGCGTGCTCGGCGGTCCGGTCCTCTCGCCCGGGATCGCCCGGCTCGGCGTCGAGCCCGAGGTGCGGACCGCGGCCGATGTCGACGCGCGGCTCACCGAGAGGTCGTCACGCATGCCGCACACGTTCCTGGGGCCCGGCACGCACTGAGGCTCGACACCCGCCGGGGCCCGGTACACGGACTTCACCCCTGCTCGGGCAGGCTCGACGCGGCCCGTCCGCGTCCTCAGGAGCCGTCTGCACGATGAATCACCCCCGATGACCGACGTGGACGACGCGTCCCGAGGTGACGGGCCGCCTCGGCTGACGCCCCGCCCGCTGGAACGTCCGGCCGCCGATCCCGGCGCGGCCTCGGTGTTCGGCAGGCCGTCCGACGTCGACGGCGGGTTCGCGCGCGAGCCCGCGCACCGGACCGTGTCGCCCCCGCTCGCCGCCCCCGCTCCCGCCGCGCTCGCCGCCGCGTTCGGTCGCCCGGCCGACGCGGCGGGCTCGCTGCAGCGGGCCCCGGACGGCACCCGGCGCGGCGACGGCGAGGCCGACCCGTTGTGGGCGGGGGGCGAGGCCGACCCGTGGCGGGACCCGGGAAGCGGCGTGTCGCTCGGGCCGCCCGCTGCCGACCCGGCGCCGACGCCGGCGCCGCCAGCGGGCGAGGGTGCCCGGCTGAGCCTGCGCGAGGTGCTGTTCGGCCGGCGCGTGCAGCCGCAGGCGCTGGCGTTGCTGGCCGTCACGGCGCTGCTGATCGGCGCGGTCGGCGGCCTGGTCGGTCGGGCCACCGCCGAGGGCGCCGGCGCGCTCACCCAGCCCGACGCCACGCTCACCGCCACCAGCGAGGCCAAGGAACGCCCCCCGGGCTCGGTGGCCGACATCGCGCAGCGGGTCGTCCCGGCCGTCGTCTCCATCGAGGTCCGGGTCGGGGAGGGGGGCGGCACCGGTTCCGGCGTCATGATCGACGGTGGCGGGTTCGTGCTCACCAACAACCACGTCGTCGCCCCGGCGGCCGAGGTCGAGGGGGCCACGATCGAGGCGGTCTTCTCCGACGGCACCCGCACACGCGCCCAGATCGTCGGCCGGGACCCGAAGACCGACCTCGCGGTGATCCGGGTCGGCGTCACCAATCCGGTGGTGGCGCAGATCGGGTCGTCGTCCTCGCTCGCCGTCGGCGACGGGGTGATCGCCGTCGGCTCGCCGCTCGGGCTGGCCGGCACCGTCACCGACGGCATCGTGAGCGCGGTGAACCGGCCGGTGCGCCTGGAGGGTGGCGAGGTCAACGCCGTCATCGACGCCATCCAGACCGACGCCGCGATCAACCCCGGCAACTCGGGCGGCCCGCTGGTCGACGCCACCGGTGCCGTGGTCGGGATCAACACCGCGATCAGCAGCGTCAGCGGCGTCGAGGGCGGGTCGATCGGCCTCGGCTTCGCCATCCCGATCGACGACGCCCGCGTGATCGCCGAGGAGCTGATCCGGACCGGGGCGGTGCGCCACGCCGAGCTCGGGGTGAACGCGCGCTCGGTGGAGGACGACACCAGCTCCGGCGCGCAGGTGCAGAACGTGCAGGTCGGGGGCGCCGCGGCGGCCGCCGGGATCGTCGAGGGCGACGTGATCGTCCGGCTCGGTGGGCGCAGCATCGCCGGGGCCGACGAGCTCGAGGTCGCGGTGCGCGAGTACGACCCCGGGGCGCGGGTCCCGGTGGAGCTGATCCGCGAGGGACGGCCGCTGACGGTGTCGGTGGTCCTCGCCTCGGACTGACCCCGTACGATGGTCCCGTGTTCGACAGTGTCGGCTGGGGCGAGATCCTCGTGTTGATCGTGGCCGGGCTGTTCATCCTCGGCCCCGAGCGGCTGCCGGGGGCGGCGGCCCAGCTGGGTCAGGCGATCCGCAAGGCCAAGGAGTACGCCACGGGCGCCCGCGACCAGCTCAAGGGCGAGCTCGGCCCGGAGTTCGAGGAGCTGCGCAAGCCGCTGGACGAGCTGCGCGGCCTGCGCAACTTCAACCCGCGGACCGCCGCCACCCGCGCCCTGTTCGACGACCCACCCGCGCCGAAGCCCAACGGCTTCGCGCCGCCGCCGAGCCTGACGAAGAACGGCGCGCCCCAGGTGCACCCCGCCACCGGCGCGGTGCCCGAGATCCTGTCGAAGGGCGAGCGTCCCCCGATCGACCCCGACGCCACCTGACGTCGGCGGGCTCCGACGCCCGGGCGGCCTACCGTCCCGTGGCCGGGCGGGGTCGCTGCAGGTGCCAGTCCGTCGCCTGCTGGAAGGCGTGCGCGGCCGCCAGCACGGCGGCGTCGGCATGCCGGGGGCCCACGATCTGCAGACCGATCGGCAGCCCGCCGCGCGTGAAGCCGCACGGCACGCTCGCGGCGGGCTGCTGGGTCATGTTGAACGGGTAGCTGAACGGCGTCCACGACGTCCACCGCTCCCGAGTCGACCCCGCCGGCACCTCGACGCCCGCCTCGAACGCGGGGATCGGCATCGTCGGGGTGAGCAGCAGCGCGTGCCGGGTGTGGAACTCGCCCATCCGCGTCCCGAGGTCGTTGCGGACGGCCATCGCGGTCAGGTAGTCCAGCGCGCTCATCCGCGCACCCTGCTCGGCGGACGCCACGAGCCCCGCGTCCATGAGGGCCCGCTGCTCGGGCCCCAGGTGCTCGATCGACTTCGCGGCCCCGGTGAACCACAGCGTCTCGAACGCGGCCACCGGGTCGGCGAAGCCGGGATCGGCGTCGGTCAGCACGACGCCCAGCGTCGCGAACACGTCGCAGGCCGACTCGAAGGCGGCCGCCACCTCCGGATCGACGTCGACGTAGCCCAGCGTCGCGCTCACCGCGACCCGCAGCCCGGCCACCCGCGCCTCGCCCAGCCGCCCGTTGGTGGGCCCCGCGGGGGCCAGCGCCCACGGGTCACGGGGGTCGGCGCCGGAGACGGCGTCGAGCAGCAGGGCGGTGTCGGCCACCGTGCGTGTCATGGGACCGACGTGCGCGAGCGTGCCGTACGGGCTGGCCGGCCAGTTCGGCACGCGGCCGTAGGTCGGCTTGATCGTCGTGGTCCCGGTGAACGAGGCGGGGATGCGGACCGAGCCGCCGCCGTCGGTGCCCAGCGACAGGGCGCCCATCCCGAGGGCCACGGCCGCCGCGCTGCCCCCGCTGGACCCACCCGCGGTGCGCGTGGGGTCCCAGGGGTTGCGGGTCACCCCGGTGAGCGGGGAGTCGGTGACGCCCTTCCACCCGAGCTCCGGGGTGGTGGTGCGGCCGATGACGACGGCGTGGTGCTCGCGCAGCCGCGCGACGGCGGGCGCGTCCACGGTCCACGGCCCGGCCGGGTCGATGGTGCGCGAGCCGCGCAGGGTGGGCCGGCCCGCCGTGAGCAGCAGGTCCTTGACCGAGGTCGGGACGCCGTCGAGCAGGCCGTGCGGCTCGCCGCGCTGCCAGCGGGCCTCGGACTCCTTCGCCGCCGTCAGCGCGTCGTCGGCCTCCACCAGGCAGAACGCGTTGACGATCCCGTCGTAGGTGTCGATGCGGTCCAGCGCGTCGCGGGTGGCCTCGACGGGCGAGAGCTCCCCGGCGCGGTAGGCGGCGAGCAGTTCGACGGCGGACAGGTCAGCGGAACTCATCATGCACTCCCGGTCGAGGAAACGAAGCCCAGCGTCTTGTCCACCACGTTGCGCAGCGGCTCGCCGGCCCGGTAGTGGGCGAGGTTGTCGACGAACAGGGCCTCGAGCTCGTCGCGCCAGCCGAGGATGTCACCCGACATGTGCGGCGACACGATCACACCCGGCAGGCCCCACAGCGGGGAGTCGGCCGGCAGCGGCTCGCGCTCGAACACGTCCAGCGCCGCGCCGCCCAGGTGGCCCGACGCCAGCGCGTCCGCCAGGTCGTCCTGGACGACCAGCGCGCCCCGGCCCACGTTGATCACCCGGGCTCCGGGTGGCAGCGCGGCCAGCGTGGCGGCGTCGAGCATGCCGCGGGTGGCGTCGGTCAGCGGTGCGGCGAGCACCAGCCACTCGGCGCGCGGGAGCAGCTCCGGCAGCGCGCCGCTCGGGTGCACGCCGTCGCCCCCCCGGCGCCCGACCAGCTCCACCCGCATCCCGACGGCGGCCAGCATCGCCGCGGTGGCGCGCCCGATCGGCCCGCTCCCGACGACCACGGCCGTGCGCCCGCCGACGCGCTCGCTCTCCCGGTGCCGCCACTCCCGCCGGGACTGCGCGGCCAGCGTGCCCGGCAGGTCCTTGGCCATCGCGATCACCAGGCCGGTGACGTACTCGGCGATGGGCGTGTCGAACACCCCGCGCGAGTTCGTCAGCACGACGTCGGAGTCGAGCAGGGCGGGGAAGGTCAGCCGGTCGACGCCCGCGCTCGCGGTGTGCACCCAGCGCACCGCGTCGGCCGCGGGCCACGCCTCGCGCACGGCCGTGGACAGGAAGTCCCACACGAGCAGGACCTCGGTGCCGGGCAGGTTCGCCGCCAACGTCTCGTCGGTGGCGAAACGCACACGCGGCCCGTCCAGGCCCTTGGGACGGTCGGCGGAGTGCAGGATCGTGATGACGGGATCGTGCCCCTGATCTCGGGAGACGGGCACAGACGTGATCCTTTCCAGGGACGGCGGCGGACGATTGACACGCTAGGAAGCGCTCGTATGATTGTCAACAATCGAACAGATCGAGGTGACCATGACCAAGCTCGTCCGCATCTCCCTCGAACGTCGGGGGGTCTCCTGCACCGCCGAGCTGTTGGAGAAGGAGGCCCCGCGGACCTGCGCCGCCGTGTGGGACGCGCTGGCCGGCGGCCCGCTCGCCGGGCCCGCCCAGCACGCCAAGTACGCGCGCAACGAGGTCTACACGATGGTGCCGCGTTTCGGTGGGGGCATCGGCCGGGAGAACACCACCGTCACCCCGATCCCGGGTGACGTGTGCCTGTTCGACTTCGCGGGCGGCATGCTCGACACGGCGTTCAAGGCCGACCAGGGCATCGACCAGGCCGAGGGTGCGATCGACCTGGCGATCTTCTACGGGCGCAACAACCTGCTGATCAACGGCGACGTCGGCTGGGTGCCGGGCAACGTGTTCGGCGCGATCCGCGACGGGCTCGACGTGATGGCGCAGGCGTGTCACGACGTGTGGCGCTCCGGGAGCGTGGGCGAGCGCCTGGTCTACGAGCGCGCGTCATGACCGCCGTCGGGATCCTGTACCCGGGCTATTCGGCGCAGGACGACTACCCGCGGGCCGAGAAGATGCTGGACGGCCCTCGCCTCCCGCTGGTGCACACCGAGATGCGCGAGGACGCCCACCGCGTCGACGCGCTGCTCGACATCGGCGGTGACGAGGTGCTGGCCGCCGGCGCCCGCGCGCTCCCGCAGCCGCTGGACTCGATCGTCTGGGCCTGCACGAGCGGCAGCTTCGTGTTCGGCTGGGACGGGGCGGCCGCGCAGGTCGACGCGCTCGGGAAGGCGGCGGGCGTGCCGGCGTCGAGCACCTCGTTCGCGTTCGCCGACGCCTGCGCGCACCTGGGCGTCACGAGCGTCGCGATCGGCGCGACCTACCCCGACGACGTGGCCGAGCGCTTCGTCGCGTTCCTCGCCCGGGCCGGGGTCAGCGTCGTGCAGCTCTCCGCACGGGGGATCATCACCGCGGCTGAGGTGGGCACCCTGCCCGCGGCCGACGTGCTGGACTTCGCGGCGGCGGCCGACCACCCCGACGCGCAGGCCCTGCTGCTGCCCGACACCGCGCTGCACACGATCGGGCTGCTCGACGAGCTCGACGCGCGTGTCGGCAAGCCGGTGCTGACGGCCAACCAGGTGAGCATCTGGCAGGGGCTGCGCCTCGCCGGGGCGGGTGGCCCGCGCCCCGGCTTCGGCCGCCTCTTCGCGGGGTAGGCCCGCATGGACCTCACGGACATGGAGCCGGTCGAGCGTCGCTCCACCGCGGCCATCGTGGCCGACCGCATCCGCACCGCGATCATGCGCGGCACGTTCCCGCCGGGCACCCAGCTCGGCGAGGTGGAGCTGGCGGCGCGGCTCGGGGTGAGCCGCGGGCCGCTGCGGGAGGCGATGCAGCGACTGGTCGCGGAGGGCCTGCTGCGCAGCGAGCGCCACCGCGGGCTGTTCGTCCGCGATCTGGACGCCACCGACGTCCGCGACATCTACCACGCCCGCGCGTCCGTGGAGCGGGCGGCGGGGCTGCTGCTGGTCGACGGCGACCGCGCCGCCGCGGCCGACCGGCTCGTCGCGGCGCTCGGCGCGCTGGAGGTCGCCGCCACCACGGGCGATCCGGCCGCCGTCGCCGATGCCGACCACGCCTTCCACACCGAGTTCGTCGCCGCCTCGGGAAGCCCTCGGCTGCGGCGGATGGCCGACGGGCTGCTCGTCGAGACGCGCATGTGCCTGGCCGCGCTGCAGCAGACCGCGCCGCCCGCGGCCGGGCTGGTCGCCGAGCACCGGGAGCTGGCCGACGCGGTGCGTGCCGGTGACCGCGACCGGCTCACCGCGGCCCTGGACGCCCACATGGCCGACGCGGTGGCGCGGATCCTCGCACCGGTCGTGACCGTCTGAGAGCAGCCCACGCTCATCCGGGCGTCGCACGATCGGGGGATGCCCGTCATGTCCGGGTCCGGTAACAGTCGTTCACGATTCATCTGGGTCAGGCAACGTGCGAACGTCCGAACGCCGCCGTCCCAGGAGCCAGATGATGCGCCCTGCTGCCAGGCCCCTCGCGAGCTGTGCTCTCGCGCTGACACTGGGGGTGGCCGTCCTCCCGCTGACGGCCACCGCCGCGTCGGCCGAGACGACCGACAGTCCCGTGTTCGTCAACGAGATCCACTACGACAACACCGGAACCGACACCGGGGAGGCCATCGAGGTCGCCGGCCCGGTCGGCACCGATCTGGCCGGGTGGAGCATCGTGCTCTACAACGGCGCCAACGGCACCGCCTACACCACCACCGCCCTCGCCGGGACGATCGGCGACTCGAGCGTGAGCAGCGTCGACTACCCGGTCAACGGCATCCAGAACGGCGGGCCGGACGGCCTCGCGCTCGTCGACCCGGCGGGCGCCGTCGTGGAGTTCCTGTCCTACGAGGGCACCTTCGCCGCTGCCGACGGCCCGGCCGCGGGCCTGACCAGCACCGACATCGGCGTGGCCGAGACCGCCGGCACGCCCGCCGGCCAGTCGTTGCAGCGCACCGGCTCCGGCGACAGCGCGTTCGACTTCACCTGGACCGGCCCCGCCGACGACAGCTTCGGCGCGCTCAACGCCGGCCAGACGCTCAACGGGGTCGTCGGTGGCGGCGGCGAGGACCCCGGTGAGGAGGAGCCCCCGGTCGACCCGGGCGCCTGCGGCGACCCGACCACCCCGATCGCGCAGATCCAGGGCAACGGTGCCACGACCCCGCTGCTCGGCCAGGGCGTCACCACCGAGGGTGTCGTCATCGGCGACTTCCAGGGCGGCGACGGCTCCGGCCCCGGCCCGGTCCCCGGCGACCTGGACGGCTTCTTCATCCAGGACCCGACCGGTGACGGCGACCCCGCCACCTCCGAGGGCGTGTTCGTCTTCGCCCCCGACGCGTCCGCGGTCGCCGTCGGCGACCGGGTCCGGGTGACCGGGACGGCCGGGGAGTTCTTCGAGCAGACCCAGGTGCAGGACGTCACCGCCGTGGCGGTCTGCGAGTCCGGCGTGGCGCTGCCCGAGCCGACCCCGGTGTCGCTGCCCGGCACCGACCTGGAGTCGGTCGAGGGCATGCTCACCGGCTACGACACCCTCACGGTGACCGAGAGCCGCAACGTGGAGAACTTCGGCGAGCTGCGGCTGTCCACCCCCGGGGTGCTGATCGAGCCCGGCGACGTGGCCGACGAGTCGGAGGGTGCAGCGCTCACCGCGGAGAACCGGGCCCGCCAGATCATCCTCGACGACGCGCGCAACGGCGAGAGCCTGCAGCCCTACGCCTACGTGACGGCCGAGCAGACGGTCCGCCGCGGCGACACCGTGACCGGCCTGACCGGCGTCATGGGCTACGGCTTCGACGCCTACCGGATCCAGCCGACCCAGGACGTCACGTTCGAGTCGGTGAACCCGCGCCCCGCCGCCCCGGACGCAGTCGGCGGTGACGTGCAGGTGGCCAGCGCGAACGTACTGAACTACTTCACGACCCTCGGCGAGCGCGGCGCGACGACGCCCGAGGACTTCGAGGAGCAGGAGGCCAAGATCGTCGCCGCGATCTCCGGGCTCGGCGCGGACGTCGTGGCGTTGCAGGAGATCGAGAACAACGCCGGCCTCGCCACGCAGACGCTGGTCGACGCGCTCAACGAGGCGGCCGGCTCGGCCGTCTGGGCGGCGCTGGCGAACCCCGAGGGCTACGGCACCCAGGTCGGCACCACCGACGCCATCACCAACGCCCTCGTCTACCGCAGCGACTCCGTCACCCCGACGTCGCCGGCGGCCACGGTGCTCGTCGACGAGGCCTTCGACAACGCCCGGGCTCCGTACGCGGGCACCTTCACCGCGGGCGGAGCGCCGTTCACCGTGGTCAGCAACCACTTCAAGTCCAAGGGCTGTGGTGGCGCGACCGGGGCGAACGCCGAGCCGTACCCGGGTGGGGGGTGCTTCGGTGCCGACCGCGTGCTGCAGGCCCAGGCCCTCAGCGCATTCGTCGAGGACCTCTCGGTCGACGGCGGGGACGTTCTCGTGCTCGGCGACCTGAACAGCTACACCCGCGAGGACCCGATCGACGTCCTCACCGGCGCCGGGCTGGTCGACCAGCTCGCCGCGCTGGACGCCGCCGACCGGTACTCCTTCGTGTTCGACGGCGAGCAGGGCGTCCTCGACCACGCGTTCAGCACCGCGGGCGCCTCGGTGACCGGTGTCGACGTCTGGCACATCAACGCCGACGAGCCGGACGCCTACCAGTACAACGGGCCGTTCTTCGCCCCCGACCCCTTCCGGGCGTCGGACCACGACCCGGTGCTGGTGGGCCTGGATCTCGACGGCGGACAGGGCGGACCCGGGGGGCCCGGCGGTCCGCCGCCCGGTGTGCCCGGCCCGCCGCCGGGTATGCCCGGCCCGCCGCCGGGTGTGCCCGGCCCGCCCGACGGTGTTCCCGGCAACGGGAACGGCCCCGGCAACGGGAACGGGAACGGCCCCGGCAACGGCAACGCGCCGGGCGGACCGCGCCGCTGACCCGAACGACCGCGAGGCAACGGGACGCCACCACGACCGGTGGCGTCCCGTTGCGCTGCGGGCAGCGACTCCGCACGAAGCCGCGCCGAGCCCTTGCCCTGCCCGCCGTCGGTGTGCTTCCCTCGGAGTTGTCGACAATCCGACAACCTCTGCCGATCGTTCCCGGGAGTTCTCATGGCTCGGCTGTCCCCCGTCCTCCAGCAGGCGACCCCCGTCCAGGCGGCGCGCGGTGAGGGCGTCCACCTCTTCGACACCGACGGCCGCCGTCACCTCGACTTCACCGCCGGTATCGGCGTGACCAGCACCGGGCACTGCCACCCCCGGGTGGTCGCGGCCGCGCAGGAGCAGGTGGGCACGCTCATCCACGGGCAGTACACGACGGTCATGCACCAGCCCCTGCTGCGGCTGGCCGAGCGGATGGGCGACGTGCTGCCCGCGGGCATGGACCGGGTGTTCTTCCTCAACTCCGGCAGCGAGGCCGTCGAGGCGTCGGTGCGGCTCGCGCGCCACGCCACCGGGCGGCAGATCGTCGTCGCGTTCGACGGCGGTTTCCACGGCCGCACCATGGGTGCCGCCGCGCTCACCACCTCCGGCGCCAAGATCCGGGCCGGGATCGGCCCGATGATGGGAGGGGTGGAGTTCGCACCGTTCCCCTACGCGTTCCGCTACGGCTGGAGCGAGGAGGAGACGGTCGCGTTCTGCCTCCGCGAGCTCGACCGGGTCCTGCTCACGGCCGCGCCCGCGCGCGACGTCGCGGCGTTCCTCATCGAGCCGGTGCTGGGCGAGGGCGGCTACGTGCCCACGCCGCCCGCGTTCCTCCAGGGCCTGCGCGAGCGCGCGGACGCGCACGGCATCCTGCTGATCGCCGACGAGGTGCAGACCGGATACGGCCGCACCGGGAGGTTCTGGGGACACCAGCACACCGATGGCCTCACCCCCGACATCCTGATCACGGCCAAGGGCCTGGCCTCGGGCTTCCCGCTGTCCGCCATCGCCGCGCCCGAGGCGATCATGGAGAAGGCCCTGCCGGGTTCGCAGGGTGGCACCTACGGTGGCAACGCGGTGTCCTGCGCCGCCGCGCTCGCCACGCTCGACGTCATCACCGAGGAGAACCTCGTCGAGAACGCGCGCGAGCAGGGGCTGCGCCTGCTGGAGGGCCTGCGCAAGGTCGCCGTCGAGAACCCCGGGATCGCCGACGTCCGCGGCCTGGGCCTGATGGTCGGCAACGAGTTCCGCACCGCCGACGGCGCCCCGGACCCGGCGGCGGCGACGAGGGCCCACGCGGCCGCGGCCGAGCGCGGCCTGCTGCTGCTGACCTGCGGGCCGTTCGGCAACGTCGTGCGCATGATCCCGCCGCTGATCGTGACGGCGGAGCAGATCGACGAGGGCGTCGGCCTCTGGGCCGACGCCGTCCGCGCCACCAGCTGACCGCACTTCGGAGCCATAACGCCGTTCCGGGGCGTCCCGGACAGCAGTATGGCTCCGAAGTGCTACTTCGTGACCGGGGTGAGATTGAGAGACATGCCCGCCAGGCCGCGGGCGCGTGTCGTGAGCTTGTCGCTGACGGCCTTGAGGGCCTTGGCGCTGGGGCTGTCGGGGTGGGCGAGCACGATCGGGGTGCCGGCGTCCCCGCACTCGCGCAGCCGGGTCTCCAGCGGGATCTGCCCGAGCAGCGGCACGGGTGCGCCGACCGAGCGGGTCAGCGAGTCGGCCACCGTCTGCCCGCCGCCGGAGCCGAAGACCTCCATGCGGCTGCCGTCGGGCAGCTCCATCCACGACATGTTCTCGACGACGCCCGCGATGCGCTGCTTGGTCTGCAGCGCGATCGACCCGGCCCGCTCGGCGACCTCGGCCGCCGCCTGCTGCGGCGTGGTGACGATCAGCAGCTCGGCGTTCGGGATGAGCTGCGCGGTCGAGATCGCGATGTCCCCGGTGCCCGGCGGCAGGTCGAGCAGCAGGATGTCCAGCTCACCCCAGAACACGTCGGCCAGTAACTGCTGCAGCGCGCGGTGCAGCATCGGCCCGCGCCAGACGACGGCCTCGTTGCCCGGCGTGAACATCCCGATGGAGATGACCTTCACGTCGTGCGCCTGCGGCGGCATGATCATGTCGTCGACCTTGGTCGGCGCCGTGGTGGTACCCAGCATCCGCGGCACGGAGTGGCCGTAGATGTCGGCGTCGACGACCCCGACCGACAGCCCGCGCGCGGCCATGGCGGCGGCCAGGTTGACCGTGACCGACGACTTGCCGACCCCGCCCTTGCCCGAGGCCACGCAGTACACGCGGGTGAGCGAGCCGGGCTGGGCGAACGGGATCACCGGCTCGGCGGTGTCGCCGCGCAGGCCGCGCCGCAGCTCGGTGCGCTGCTCGTCGCTCATGACGTCCAGCTCGACCTCCACCCCGGTGACGCCCGCGACCTTCGACACGGCCTCTGTGACCCGGTTGGTGATCGTCTCGCGCATCGGGCAGCCGGCCACGGTGAGGTAGACACCGACGTGGACGTGCCCCGCCGGGGACACCGCGACGCCCTTGACCATGCCGAGGTCGGTGATCGGCTTGTGGATCTCCGGATCCTCGACGGTCGCGAGCGCGGCGCGCACGGCCTGCTCGATGGTCTCGAGGGATGTGTCTGTGCCTGTGGTGGACATCGTCTTCGGTTCGCCGCACCTTCCTGGCGTGTGGGTTTCGTGCCGCATCGCCGCGACCCCGACCATGCTACGTGGGCGGGTCCGCCGGCCGTGGCGTCCGTAGCATCCTCGCTCGTGACCGACACCGCCCCCGCCCGCGCCGAGGGCCGGGCGGCGCCCACCCGCGAGCAGCTCGCCGCCTGGCGCGCGTTCCTGCGCGCCCACGCGACGATCACCCGTGCGCTGGAGTCGGAGCTGGTGACCGAGCAGGCGCTGTCCCTGGCCGCCTACGACGTGCTGGTGCAGCTGGCCGAGGCCCCCGACCGGCGCCTGCGGATGACCGAGCTCGCCGACGCCGTGCTGCTGTCACGCTCGGGCGTCACGCGCCTGGTCGACCGGATGGAGCGCGCCGGTCTGGTGTGCCGCTCCCGGGTGGAGAACGACGGGCGCGGGGTGGCCGCGGAGCTGACTGAGGCGGGGCTGCGCCGGCTGCGGACGGCCTCGCGCACCCATCTCGCCGGCGTGCTGCGGCACTTCGTCGCGCGCCTCGACGCGGACGACCTGCGCGCGCTCGAGCGGATCAGCCGCCGGCTCGCCGACTGACCGGGCGCTCGCCGTCCCCGACCAGGCGATCCCCCAGCCGCTCCAGCTCCCCGCGCAGGTAGTCGCGCGTGGCCATCTCGCCGACGGCCAGCCGCAGGGCCGCCAGCTCGCGGGCGAGGTACTCGGTGTCGGCCTTGGTGCGCTCGGCGCGGGTGCGGTCCTCGTCCAGCGCCACGCGGTCGCGGTCGTCCTGGCGGTTCTGGGCCAGCAGGATCAGCGGCGCCGCGTAGGCGGCCTGCGTGGAGAAGGCCAGGTTGAGCAGGATGAACGGGTAGGGGTCCCAGCGCAGCGACACCGCCGTCAGGTTGAGGGCGATCCAGATGATCACGACGACGGTCTGGATGGCGAGGAACCGGCCGGTGCCCAGGAAGCGCGCGACCCGCTCGGAGAGCTTCGCGAAGCCGTCGGGGTCGAGCTCGAACGGGCGGCGGCCGGGGCGGTCCAGCCGCCTGCGTGGGGCCTCAGGCATCGGTGTTCTCACGCATCGGCTACCTCCGTGGGGATGTCGTCGGTGAACCGGTCCCGCCAGTTGTCCGGCAGCAGGTGGTCGAGCACGTCGTCGACGGTGACCGCGCCCAGGAGGTGGTCCTCGTCGTCGACCACCGGTCCCGCCACGAGGTTGTACGCCGCGAAGTAGCGCGCGATCTCGCCGAGCGTGGCCCCCGGGGACAGGCGCGCCAGCTCGCTGTCGACGACACCGGCCACCAGCTCGTAGGGCGCCTCGCGCAGCAGCCGCTGCACGTGGGCGCAGCCGAGGTAGCGGCCGGTCGGGGTCTCCGACGGCGGCCGGCACACGAACACCATGCTGGCCAGCGCGACGGGGATGTCGGGATTGCGGATCCGGGCCAGCGCCTCGGCCACCGTGGCGTCCGGGCGCAGGATCACCGGTTCCGGGGTCATCAGCCCGCCCGCGGTGTGGGGCGAGTAGGTCATCAGCCGCCGCACGGGTCCGGACTCGCCGGGTTCCATCAGGGCCAGCAGCGCGTCCGACTCGGACGCCGGCAGGTCCCCGAGCAGGTCCGCGGCGTCGTCGGGGCTCATCGCCTCCAGCACGTCGGCCGCGCGCTCGTCGTCGAGGTGGGCGAGCATGGCGCGCTGCTCGGTGTCGGACATCTCCTCGAAGATGTCGGCCAGCCGCTCGTCGTCGAGTGCGTCGACGACCTCGCGCCTGCGCTTGTCCGGCAGCTCGGACAGCGCGGCGGCCACGTCCGCGGGCCGCATCGTCTCGAGCACCGAGAGCAGGCCCGCGGTCCCCTGACGGTCGGTCAGCGACAGGCCGGTGACCGCGCTCCAGGGCAGCTCCTGCACGTGGCCGCGGCGGGTGAACCCGTGGCGCCGGGCCCGCACCGCGAGCCGGCCGACCACCCAGTCCCGCGATCGCGTCGGCTCGATCGCCGCGTCGACGACGAGCGCAGGCACCGCACCGTCGGAGATCGTGACGGGCGCGTCGAGCAGCTGTCCCACGACGAGGGTCTCGTTGGGGCGCTGGGTGAACCCGCGCAGGCTCACCGACCCGGTCGCGAGCGTGACCGCGCTCGGATCCACCGAGGTGACGCGCAGCATCGGCACGAAGATGCGCCGCCGCGTCACCATCTCGACGACGATCCCGAGCACCCGAGGCGGGCTCGCGTCCACCCGCACCGTGACGACGACGTCGCGCACGCGCCCGATCCGTTCGCCGTCGGGCCCGTACACCGAGAGCCCGACCAGCCGGGCCACGAACACGCGATCGGACGCCACCCGCGCAGTTTCCCGCACGGGTAGCGTCGGCGCCGTGTCGCACTGGTTCGACGAGTACGGCCGGGGTGAGGTCGCGCCCGGCCTGATCACCGGAGCCCACCCGCAGGACGCCGCGGACGTGGCGCGGCTGCGCGCCGAGGGGGTCACCCACGTGGTCAACCTGTGCGGCGACGAGGAGTAGCCGCGAGGAGCCCTGGCCGCCGCCGCGCTCGTGACCAGGGACGGCATCGAGCCCGGCCGCGCACTGGACCGGATCCGGCACCGCCGCCCGGAGGCCCGGCCGCTGCCGACACCAGGTGGCCGACCTCGAGACCTGGTGGCGCACCCGGTAGACCTGGCGGGGTGCTGACCTACGACGTCGTCGACGTGTTCACCGACCGGCCCTACGCCGGGAACCCCCTCGCCGTGGTGCACGGCGGCGCCGAGCTCACCGCCGGGCAGATGCAGCGCATCGCGGGGGAGTTCAACCTGTCCGAGACGGTGTTCCCGTTGCCGCCGACCACGTCCGGGGCCGACTACCGGGCGCGGATCTTCACACCGTCCCGCGAGATGCCCTTCGCCGGGCACCCGAGCATCGGGGTGGCGTGGGTGCTCGCCCGCGCCGGGCTGATCGGGCCCGGCGACGTGGTGCAGGAGTGCGGCGCGGGGCTGCTTCCGGTGCACGTCACCGGCTACGGCGCGCAGGTCACCGGCGGAGCGCCGGAGGTCGGGCCGCCCCTGGACGGGGTCGCGCTCGCGGCGGCCGTCGGCCTCGCCCCCGAGGATGTGGACACGGCGGTACCCGCGGGGATCGCCGGTGCGGGTGCGCCGTTCGCGTTCCTGGCCGTCGGCCCCGACGCGGTGACCCGCGCCGTCCCCGACCCGGCCGCGGTGCGCGCGCTGACCGAGGGTCTCATCGGGCTGGTCGTCGTGGCCTACGACGCCGGCGGTTCCGCCGCCCACATGCGGATGTTCGCCCCCGGCTCGGGTGTCGCCGAGGACCCGGCCACCGGATCCGCGGCCGTCGCGCTCGGGGTGTTCCTCGTCGACCGCGGAGTGATCGCCGCCGCCGGGCAGACCGGGTTCCTCGCGTCGCAGGGCGCAGAGCTGGGTCGCCCGTCGCAGCTGGGGGTGCTCGTGCACGCCCAGGACGGCGCGGCGCTGCGCGCGTCGGTGTGGGGCAACGTCGCCGCGGTGGCGCGCGGGGAGCTGCTGGCCCTGCCGGGGGAGTGATCCCGACACCCCCTCCCACCACCGCCGGGTGAGAAACCAATCACCCCGGGACGCCACGGGGCGGCACTGCGTGCCAGCATCCATCCACACCCGCGCCGACGTCGACGAGGAGCCGTACGAAGATGACGAGCCAGATCCGCCCCCGCCGCTCCTGCCTGGCGGTGCCGGGGTCGAGCCAGAAGTTCATCGACAAGGCCCGGACGCTCCCGGCCGACCAGGTCTTCCTCGACCTCGAGGACGCGTGCGCGCCGCTGGCCAAGCCCGGTGCCCGCAAGACGATCGTCTCCGCCCTCAACGAGGGCGGGTGGGGTGAGAAGCTCCGGGTCGTCCGGGTCAACGACTGGACCACCGAGTGGACCTACCGCGACGTCACCGAGGTCGTCGAGGGTGCCGGCGCCAACCTCGACGCGATCATGCTGCCCAAGGTGCAGACGGCCGAGCAGGTCGTCGCGCTGGATCTGCTGCTCACCCAGATCGAGAAGTCGATGGGATACGAGATCGGGCGGATCGGCATCGAGGCGCAGATCGAGAACGCGCTCGGCCTGACCAACGTCAACGCCATCGCCGCCGCCTCGCCGCGCGTCGAGACCATCATCTTCGGCCCGGCCGACTTCATGGCCTCGATCAACATGAAGTCGCTCGTGGTCGGCGAGCAGCCCCCCGGCTACGACGTGGGCGACGCCTACCACCACATCCTGATGAGCATCCTCATGGCGGCACGGGCCTACGACAAGCAGGCCATCGACGGGCCGTACCTGCAGATCAAGGACGTCGACGGGTTCCGGCGCGTGGCCGGCCGGTCCGCCGCGCTCGGCTTCGACGGCAAGTGGGTGCTGCACCCCGGCCAGATCGACGCGGCCAACGAGACCTACAGCCCGCTGCAGAGCGACTACGACCACGCCGAGAACATCCTCGACGCCTACGAGTACTTCACCTCCGAGGCGGGCGGCAAGCGCGGCGCGGCGATGATCGGCGACGAGATGATCGACGAGGCCAGCCGCAAGATGGCGTTGGTGATCTCGGGCAAGGGCCGGGCCGCGGGCATGGAGCGCACCGACAGGTGGACCCCGCCGGAGGCGTGAGACCTGCCCGCGGAGGATTCGCGCGCTGAACCGGTTCTCGCGCGGCGCCGGCGGCCCGCAATGACCGGCTCGGCGCGCGGGAACCGGCTCGGCGCGCGGGAAGCGGAGCCACCGTAGTAGGTGGGGAGCTTCACAGGGCCCGTCGCGCGCGCCGGCCGCGGTGGGCGGGATACTTACCGACCAGTACCCAGCGCCGGGAGCACGCCCGGCGGTCGATCGCCCGCGCGGAGGAATGATCCATGGCCCGGCTCGCCCAGACCGCAGGTCTCACCGAGATCCAGCAGGAGATCCTGTCCACGGTCAAGACGTTCGTGGACAAGGAGATCATCCCGCACGCCACGGCGCTGGAGCACGCCGACACCTACCCGCAGGACATCGTCGACGGGATGAAGGAGATGGGTCTGTTCGGGCTCACCATCCCCGAGGAGTTCGGCGGGCTCGGCGAGTCGCTGCTGACCTACGCGCTGGTCGTCGAGCAGATCGCGCGGGGTTGGATGAGCGTCTCCGGCGTGATCAACACGCACTTCATCGTGGCGCACATGATCACCCACCACGGCACGGACGAGCAGAAGCAGCGCTACCTGCCGCAGATGGCGCTGGGGGAGACCCGCGGCTCGTTCTCGATGTCCGAGCCCGACCTCGGCTCCGACGTCGCGGCCATCAAGACCAGGGCCGTGGCCGACGGTGACGACTTCGTCATCGACGGCGCGAAGATGTGGCTCACCAACGGCGGCACGTCCAACCTCACCGCGGTGCTGGTCAAGACCGACGAGGGCGCGGAGAAGCCCTACCAGAACCTCACCTGCTTCCTCGTGGAGAAGCCGGTCGGCTACGGCGAGGTCGCCCCCGGGCTGATCGTCCCCGGCAAGATCGACAAGATGGGGTACAAGGGCGTCGACACCACCGAGATGGTGTTCAAGGGCCACCGCGTGCCCGCGGACCGGATCCTCGGTGGCAGGCGCGGCGGCGGGTTCGCCCAGATGATGGACGGCGTCGAGGTGGGCCGGGTCAACGTCGCCGCCCGCGCCTGCGGCATCTCGATCCGCGCGTTCGAGCTGGCCGTCGACTACGCCCAGCAGCGCTCCACGTTCGGCAAGCCGATCGCCGCGCACCAGGCCATCGCGTTCAAGCTGGCGGAGATGGCCACCAAGGTCGAGGCCGCGCACCTGATGATGGTCAACGCCGCCCGGCTCAAGGACTCCGGCGAGCGCTTCGACGTCGAGTCCGGGATGGCGAAGCTGCTGGCGTCGGAGTACTGCGCCGAGGTCACGCAGGAGTCGTTCCGCATCCACGGCGGCTACGGCTACTCCAAGGAGTACGAGATCGAGCGCCTCATGCGCGAGGCGCCGTTCCTGCTGATCGGCGAGGGCACCTCGGAGATCCAGAAGACGATCATCAGCCGGGGGCTGCTGCGGGAGTACAAGTCGCGGTAGGGCTCATCCGGGTGTGATGAGCAGCGCCTACGGCACTACGGTGCAGGTCCACGCGTTGTCATGACGTGGACCGGGTGTCCGGTCCGCGTCACATCGAGGAGGCCCCCGTGAGCACACCGTTCGGCGGGCCCGCGCGCACCGCGCCCGGCCTGCCCAACCTGCCGACGCCGCCCACCGGCTGGCCGGTCGGCTCCTACGCCACCTACGAGGAGGCCCAGCGCGCGGTCGACCACCTCGCAGACTCCGACTTCCCGGTCCGCGACGTCACGATCGTCGGTGTCGACCTGATGCTGGTCGAGCGCGTCATCGGCCGCCTGACCTGGGGCCGCGTCCTCGCCTCGGGCGCGGCGTCGGGCGCGTGGTTCGGCCTGTTCGTCGGCCTGCTGCTGAGCCTGTTCAGCCCGGAGGCGTCGTTCGGTCCGATCCTCGTGGGCCTGGCCAGCGGCATCGTGTTCGGTCTCGTCTTCGCCGCCGTCGGGTACGGGGCCTCCCGCGGCCGCCGTGACTTCACCTCGTCCAGCCAGATGGTCGCCGGTCGCTACGACGTGCTGTGCCAGCCGCGCAACGCGGAGAAGGCCCGCGAGCTGCTCGCCAAGCTCGCGATGGGGTCCGGCAACCCGGCCTGAGCCGGCCGGTCCCGGCCCCTACCCGGCCGGGGCCGACCCGCCTCCGCCGCGTCGGCACGACGCAACGGCGCCGATGGGCCAGGATGGTGACCCGTGAGTCCACAGCAGGGAAAGTCCGGCAAGCCCGAACGCATCGACGCGGCCACCGTCGCGAAGGCGTTCGACGCGCACGCCCGCAGCTACGACAAGCTCGTCAACGCCAACCCCGGCTATCACGAGCACCTGCGGCTGTCGGCGAAGCGGATGGGCCTGCGCGACGGCGGGGCCGGGCTGCGGCTGCTCGACCTCGGCTGCGGCACCGGCGCGTCCACCGCGGCCCTGCTCGACGCCGTCCCGCAGGCCGAGATCACCGCCGTCGACGCCTCCGCGGAGATGCTGGCGCAGGCGCGGCGCAAGAGCTGGCCCCCGACCGTGCGGTTCGTGCACGGCGACGCCCAGGAGCTGGACCCGGTGAAGTTCACCGGGCCCTACGACGGCATCCTCGCGGCCTATCTGCTGCGCAACCTCTCCGACCGCAACGCCGCACTGCGCCGCTTCCGCGAGCTGCTGCGGCCGGGCTCGCCGCTCGCGGTGCACGAGTACTCGGTGCGCGACTCGGCCCGCAGCCGGATGGTGTGGACCGCCGTCTCGTGGGGCGTGATCATCCCGATGGGCCGCATGCGCACCGGGTCGGCCGATCTGTACCGGTACCTGTGGCGCAGCGTCCTCGACTTCGACGGGGTCGAGGCGTTCACCGACCGGCTGACCGCCGTCGGTTTCGAGGACGTGCGCGTGCAGACCGTGCCCGGCTGGCAGCAGCACATCGTGCACACGTTCCTGGGTCGCAGCCCCGGTGTACCCGCCGGCCCCGACCCGGACGCCCCGACCCCGCCGGACGGCCTCGACCTGACGAAGTGAGGCCGGTGCCTGCCCGTGGGCCCGGCGCGCCACCGACCACGGGCCGCTGCGCCCTTGGCCGGAACTCCGCGGTCGACCTCCGCCGGACGAGGTAGGGTGACCGCGTGCACCGCCGGTTCCCGATCACCCCGCCGCCCCGCTGCTAGGGAGCGCCCTGAGAGCTCGGGCCCGCGGCGCGGCGCCCCGCGGCGTCGGGCGGGCCACCTGGCCACCGCCCGCCACGGCCGGAGCTCTCGGCACCCTCCTCGCGGGGTCGCCGCCGCCGTCCCGTTCACCGGGACGCCCGTGATCGCCGTCTGACCCACGCCCGTGGCCGTGCGCCTCGCTGCCGCGTGCGTCCGATCGTGATCGCCGTCGAGCCGTGCCCCGCTTCCGCGACCTCTCGCCCACTCCTGTCGCTGGAGCACATCCCGTGTCCCTGTCGTCCCGTCCCGCTGTCGCGGGCGTCCCCCTGCTGGTCGTCGCCGGTCTCCTGTGGGGGACCGGCGGCCTGCTCGGAGCGCTGCTGGCCGCGGCCACCGGCCTCTCCCCACTCGCGGTGGCCGGCTACCGCATCCTGGTCGGCGGCCTGCTGCTGGTCGGTGGCCTGCTCGTCGCGGGCGGTGTGCGAGCGGTGTGCAGGCCCTACCGCACCGCCCATCACCGCGACGGCCCTCGCGCGTCGCCGGGCGGGTGGGGTCGTGCCGCGTGGATGCGGGTCGCCGCCGTCGGCGGCCTCGTCGCCGGGTTCCAGGCGGCCTTCTTCTCCGCCGTCGCCACCACGTCGGTCGGCCTGGCCACCCTGGTCACGATCGGCGCCGCGCCCGTGATCGTGCTGCTCGTCGAGCGCCTGCGCGGACGCCCGGCCACCCGGTCGGCCACCGCCGCCGCCCTGCTCGGCGCGCTCGGCCTCGCGCTGCTGATCGGGGTCCCCGCGGCCGGGAGCAGCGCGACGGGGGCGGCGTTCGCGTTGCTCGCCGCGGCCGGGTTCGCCGCGCTCACCCTGCTCGGCGCCCGTCCCGTCGACGCCCTCGACCCGGCCTGGGCCACCGGCGTCGCCTTCACCGGCGGCGGGGTGGTGCTGCTGGCCGTCGCCGCGCCGCTCGGCGGGGTCACCTTCGTCGCCACGCCGTGGGCGCTCGGGGTGCTGGCCGCGTTCGGGATGCTGCCGACGGCACTCGCCTACCTCCTGTACTTCCGGGGGCTGACCGTCGCACCCGCCGCGGTCGGCGCGGTGGTCGCGCTGCTGGAACCGCTGACCGGCGCGGTGCTCGCCGCCGCGCTGCTGGGTGAGCGACTGGGCCCGGTCGGGATCGCGGGGGCGGTCCTGCTGGGTGTCGCGGTGGCGCTGGCCGGCCGGTCCCGGTAGGCGGTACACACCGAACCGCCACCGTGCACACCCCGCGCCCTGTGCACGGCGGCGGCGGGGTGTGCACGGCCGATCCCCGCCACGCCGGGCCGCCGGGCGTTCAGCGCGCGGTGCGCAGGGCGTGACGGCGTTCGGCGTAGTCCAGGTCGTCGCGCCAGAGGCGTTTGGCGGCCACCGCCACCAGCGGGCGGACCGCGGCCGCGACCTTGCGGGAGTGCTCGAACCCCGGCCGGTCCGAGTGCGCCACCACGGCCTCGATCACCGCGGTGCGCGGCCGGCCGTCGGGGCCGGGTCGCAACGGCGTCGCGTGGGTCTCGACGACCGAGCCCGCGCCCTCCCCGTCGACGATCTCCATCGTGACCGTGCGCGGGTCCGGGCAGGTGAACTCGGCCTTCACCGGCACGCCGAGGCGCCGGCCCAGGGTGAAGGTGACCTCCACGAGGAAGCGGTCCTCGGCGGGCGGGCAGTCCGGCGGGGGAGCGGAGAGCACGCGCAGGTCGGCGAAGGAGTACGGGTGGAACCACGCGCCGTGCCACGGGTCGAGCCGGTTGGCCAGCACGTCCTCGGGTTCGCAGCGACCGATCACCGTGGCGACGGTGGGCAGGCTGCGGGCCGGGTCGGGGCGCGGGCCGAGCACCGGTGCGTCGGTGACGGTCTCGCCCGCCCCCTCCAGCCGCACCCAGGCGAGCACGCCGTCGTCGTGGGCGGGGAACGTCCGCCAGCCGGGTCGGCCCTCGGGTCCGAGCGCGAGCCCGTGCCAGCGGCAGACGACCCGCCCGTCGTGCACGGGGGTGTCGCACAGGGCCGCTCCGAGGTGGGGGCAGGCGCCCGGACCCGCGTGCAGCGTGCCGTCGGTGGAGCGCCACAGGATCACCTCGCGGCCGTCGACGACGCGCCCGAACGTGCGCCCCGGCCGGACCTCCCGGCTCCCGGCCACCACGAACCAGCCGCCGGACGGGCGGGCGAGGGCGCGGGCCAACGCGGCCCGGATGATCCCGGGTCTCGCGTCGGCCCAGGTGGGCGACTGGTCCGCCCACGCGGGGCGGCGCAGCCGCTGCAGCGGGTTGGCGGGCCGGTCGGAACGGTGCTCGTTCACGCATCCAGGTTAGGACCGCCGCGCCGACGCGGCGCGGCGGCCGGTGCAGGTCACAACCAGTGGTTGCGGCGGAACTGCCGGAACAGGTACGCGCAGATCACCACGATGGCGAGCAGCACCGCCGGATAGCCGAGCGGGTGCGACAGCTCCGGCATGAACTCGAAATTCATCCCGTAGATCCCGGCGATCATCGTGGGCACGGTGATCAGCGCGGCGTAGGAGGTGATCTTCCGCATGTCGTTGTTCTGCTGCATCGTGATCTTCGCCAGCGCGGCGTCGACGAGCGTCGTCAGGAGCTCGTTGAAGCCCGCGACCCGCTCCACGACGGTGACGAGGTGGTCGTCGACGTCGCGGAAGTAGGACCGCACGTCGTGCGGGACCAGGGCGCTGTAGCCCTCGGTCAGCTTGCGCAACGGCGTGGCCAGCGGGACGACGGCCCGCCGCAGCTCCAGGATCTCGCGCTTCATGACGTAGATCTGCTCGGCGTCGATCGTGGACCGCGGGGTGAAGACGCCCTCCTCCATGGCGTCGATGTCGTCCTCGATGGCCTCGGTGACCTCGAGGTAGGTGTCGACGACGCGGTCGGCGACGGCGTGCAGCACGGTGGCGGGTCCGAGCGCGAGCTGCTCGGGGTCCTCCTCCAGCCTGGACCGCACGTCGCGCAGCGACGAGTGCCTGCCGTGCCGGACCGTGATCACGAAGTCGGGGCCGACGAACACCATGACCTCGCCGGTCTCGACGACCTGGTTCTCCGCGCCCGGGCTGTGGTTGCCGATGTAGCAGACGGTCTTGAGGACCATGAACAGCATGTCCTCGTAGCGCTCCAGCTTCGGGCGCTGGTGGGCGTGCACGGCGTCCTCGACGGCGAGCTCGTGCAGGTCGAATACCTCGGCGATGCTGGTGATCTGCTCCTCGTCGGGCTCGTGCAGCCCGATCCAGACGAAGCCGTCGTCGCGGCGCCGGACCTCCGCGAGCGCCCCGTCGTGGGACCAGCGTCCGGGCAGGCGACGGCCGTCGACGTAGACGGCGCAGTCGACGACGTAGGCCGACACGGGTACGCGCAGCTTGGGCAGCAGCGGCGCGGCGGACCGGGTGGTGATGCGCGAGGCCGCCCGGATGGCAGGGCGGATCGAGGACAGCGGCGGCACGGGGTACCTCCAGGCATTTCGGAACGCACGGGAATCGCGCCCCGGGACCCTGGAGCCCGCTAGCGGCGGACCCGTCCGGGGGCGCGGCGACTACTACAGCCGGGTGCCGTCGGCACCGCGCTCACCTCCAGACCTGTGTCGAGCGACTCCCTGCCGTCGGCAGGGCCGTTGGATAGGTTACTCCTCCAGTCGGTATGTCGGTCGAGGAGGCGTTGACGTTGCAGTTCGGGCGGTACTACGAGGAGTTCGAGGTCGGGGCGGTCTACAAGCACTGGCCCGGGAAGACCGTCACCGAGTACGACGACCACCTCTTCTGCCTGCTGACGATGAACCACCATCCGTTGCACATGGACGCGAACTACGCGCAGGAGACCACCGAGTTCCAGAAGAACGTGGTGGTCGGCAACTACGTCTACTCGCTGCTGCTGGGAATGTCGGTCCCCGACGTCTCCGGCAAGGCGATCGCGAACCTCGAGGTGGAGTCGCTCAAGCACACGAAGCCGACGTTCCACGGCGACACCATCTACGGCGAGACCGAGGTGCTCGACAAGACGCCGTCGAAGTCCAAGGACGACCGCGGCGTGGTGTACGTGGAGACCCGCGGCTACAAGCAGGACGGGACGGTCGTGTGCACGTTCCGGCGCAAGGTGATGATCCCGAAGAGGTCCTACGGGGAGGCCCGCGGCGGCGAGCAGCCGGGCCGCCCGGTGCCGCAGGTCTGACGCCGGCGACCCGCGCGACGCCGCACCAGGTTGGCGCGCCGGATCGCGGCTCGCGCGCTGCCGGCACCGCGCGAGCCGTCGGTGGGCGCGCGGAACTCCGGTGGGGTCAGTGCCGCGGCAGTGCGTCCCACGCCGTCAGCGTCGCCAGCAACCCGTCGACGAGGGGCAGCACGCGCAGGGCGGCGGCGTCGCACCAGCGGGCGTCGAGGGCGTCGTCGCCCGCACGCAGCTCCCCGCCCAGGACCCTGCAGGCGTAGTCGGCGATGACGTAGGGCTCGCGGGTCACCCGTCCGACCAGGAGGCCGGGTTCGACCCGCAGCCCGGTCTCCTCGGCCATCTCCCGGACCACCGCGGCGGTGTCGTCCTCGCCGGCCTCGACCCGGCCCCCGGGCACCGACCACAGCCCGCGCCCGGGCTCGTTGCGCCGCTGCACGAGCAGCAGGCGGCCGAGGTCGTCGTAGACGAGTCCACCCACACAGGGAGTGAGTTCACTACACTGGGTCACAGAATCGCACGGTACTGGCCCGCGTGCCGGATACCCTGTGGTCGCAGGGTGCGGTACAACAGAGCGGAAAGCGGTCCGCTCCGGCTCGAGAACGGTGGTACGGGTGAACGTCAGGAAGATCGTCGGGCTCCTCGCGTTGGCGTTGCTGATCTTCTTCGTCGTGACCCGTCCGGACGCCGCGGCGAACTCCCTGCAGAACATCGGCGGGATCCTCTCCGACATCGCCAACTCGGTGGCCGACTTCTTCACCGCGCTCGTCTAGGCCGTGCTCGCCCCCCGGGAGATCGACGAGTACCTGCTCCCCACGGAGCGCCGCGTCATCCGGGTGCGTCAGCACTGGGCGGTGATGGTGCGCCATCTCACCGAGACCGCGCTGTTCCTGCTGCTCGTGGTCGTCGCGCAGGCCTACCTGCCGACGAGCGTGCTCGTCGACAACGTCGCGTTCTACCTGGGTCTGGTCGCGGTACTGCGGTTCACGGTGCTCACGATCCTGTGGTGGATCGAGCGCATCGTCATCACCGACAAGCGGGTGATGCTGGCCGAGGGCATCATCACCCACAACGTGGGCATGATGCCCCTGAGCAAGGTCACCGACCTCACGTTCCGGCGCAGCCTCGGCGGCCGGATGTTCGGCTACGGCACCCTGATCGTCGAGTCGGCGGGCCAGATCCAGGCCCTCAACAAGATCAGCTACATGCCGCGGCCCGAGGAGATCTACGAGGCGCTCTCCGAGCTGGTGTTCGGTGAGAAGGGCAAGACGCGCGCCACCGGCATGCTGGCACGTCCGCGCTGGCGCCGCTGAGGTCCGTTAGCGTGGGGCGTGGCCCACCCCCGGATCGACCTGCACACCCACTCCACGGCGTCGGACGGCACCGACCCACCCGCGGGGCTCGTGAGGACGGCCGCCGCGGCCGGGGTCGACGTGCTGGCGATCACCGACCACGACACCACCGGCGGTTGGGACGAGGCGGTGGCGGCGCTCCCGGCGGGCATGCGGCTGGTGCGGGGCGCCGAGTTCTCCTGCGTCAGCCCGACCGGCCGCGACGACGCCGAGGTCTCGGTGCACCTGCTCGGGTACCTGTTCGATCCCACGCACGAGGCGATCGTCGCCGAGCAGGCCCGGCTGCGTGAGGAGCGCCACCACCGGCTGGTCGGGATGATCGACAAGATGGCCGGGGCGGGCTACCCGGTGGACGTCGAGACGGTGTTCGCCCACCTGCCCGACGGGGCCGCCGCCGGGCGGCCGCACCTGGCCCGCGCGCTCGTGGCCGCCGGGGTGGTGGGCAGCGTCGACGAGGCGTTCGCGACGCTGCTCTACACCGGCAGCCCCTTCTACGTGGCCAAGACCGACACCCCGGTGCGGGTGGCCGTGGAGATGGTGCGCGCCGCGGGCGGCGTCGCGGTGTTCGCGCACCCGCTGGCCCGCAAGCGGGGGCGGGTGGTGGAGCCGTCGGTGATCGCCGAGCTGGCGGCCGCCGGGCTGGGCGGGGTGGAGGTCGACCATCCCGACCACGCACCGGAGGACCGGGAGCTGCTGCGCGCCCTGGCCGCCGACACCGGCCTGGTCGCCACCGGCTCCAGCGACTACCACGGCACCAACAAGACCACCCCGATCGCCGCGGAGACGACCTCGCCCGACGCCCTGGACGCGCTGGTGGCCCGGGCCGCGGACGGGATCGAGGTGCTGGTCGGCTGAGCGGGCGCGCCCCACGGCGGGCGCCTCGACGAGCTCGGGCGGGAGCGGTCGCGCTACCGTCGTCGGATGGGCGGGCAGCTGGGTTTCGACTTCGTCACGCCCCGGTTGGTCAAGGTCACGCCGTCGCGGCTGGCCACCTGGCGCGACTGCCGCCGCCGCTACCGGCTCGTCTACCTCGACCGGCCGTCGCCCCCGCGGGGCGGGGCCTGGGCGCACAACACGCTCGGGGCGGTCGTCCATCTCGCGCTGCGCACCCTGTTCTCCGAACCGGCCGCCCGGCGCTCGCCGGATCTCGCGGCCGCGCTCGTCGACCGGCACTGGACCGGCGAGGGTTTCCGGGACGCGGCGCAGGAACGCCTGCACCGGGAGCGTGCCCGCGGCTGGGTCGCGGCCTACGCGGCCGACCTCGAACCGGGCGCCGACCCGCTGGGCGTGGAGCACTGGGTGTCGGTGTCGACCGGGCGGATCGTCGCCGAGGGCCGCGTGGACCGGATCGACGGGCGCGCGGGCGAGGCCGTGATCGTCGACTACAAGACCGGCCGCCGGGCCCTGACCGGCGCGGACGCGCGCGACTCCGAGGCGCTCGCGCTGTACGCCGTCGCGACCGGGCGCACGATGCGCCGCCCGTGCACCCGCGTGGAGCTGCACCACCTGCCCACCGGTGAGATCGCCTCCCACGAGCACGACGCCGAGTCGCTGCGTCACCACGTGGAGCGGGCGGAGATCACGGCCGCCGAGCTGGCCGACGCCGCGGACGCGCTGGAGGACGGCGGTGATCCCGAGGCGCTGTTCCCGCCGAGCACCTCGCCCGGCTGCTCCACCTGCGAGGTCCGCAGGCACTGCCCCGAGGGCCGGGCCGCGGCGCCCGAGCTCGCGTCCTGGGCGCTGCTGTCGTGACGGGCCTGCTCCGCGGGCTCAGCGGTGTGCTCGCCGGCGGGCTGGTCGTGCTGGCGCTGGCGCTGGGTCTGGCGTGGGTGGTGGCCACGAGGGTCGGTTCCCCGGGTCCCGCACCCTGGTTGCTGGCGTGGCACGCGCTGGCCGCCGTGGCGGCCGTCGTCCTGCAGGTGCGGGCCGACCGGGCCGGCCCGGCCGCCGCGGTCGGGGTGCTGGCGATCAGCGCGGCGGTGCTGGGCGTCCTGTGGCTCGCCTGACGCCCAGCAGCGCGCCACGCAGCGTCGCCAGGCCCGCGGTGGTCGCCAGATCGGTGGCCCACGTCGTGCCCGGCACCGGCCCGGTCCGCGAGTCGATCATGGTGTGGGGGAGAGCGCGATCACCTCGGCACCGCGCTGTTCCAGGAGCACCTCGCCCTGCGTCGCGACGAGGACCGGCGCGGTGTCGTCCCCGCGCTGCACCGGGATCAGCCGTCGCGGCGTCCCCCGCGCGGGGTCGAGGACTGCCAGCCCGCCCGGGACCGGCACCAGGAGGTCGGTGCCGTACCGGACGGGTGGGCCGAGCGCGTCCGGGAACGACCACAGCAGCGCGAGCTCGCCGGCGTCGAGCGCGAGGACGGCTGAGCCGGTGAAGACGTAGCGGCGCGTGTCGTCGCCGGTGGCCGGGACGTACCCGCCCGCCGGGTCGGGGTCGGGCCCGGCGACGTCGAGCTCGGTGACGGCGACCTGCGCGCCCGCACCGTCGAACACGACGAGCCTGCCGCCCTCCCCGCCCTCCCCGCCCTCCCCGCCGTCCGCGGCGCCGGGCACGGTGACGGCGACGCGGTCCTGCGCCACCCCCACGACCGCCGCGCCGGTGCCGGGGAGCAGCTGCGAGAAGCGTTCCTCGGGCGTCTCGGCACCGTCCTTGCCGTCGGTGACGAGCACCGTGAGACGGTCGGCGTCCTCGGCGGGGCAGCGCTCGATCACGGCGACCCGCATGTCGGCGAGCGTGACCGAGGGATAGCCGCAGCCCGGGCGGGGCTGGCGGCCCACCTGCTCCTGGGCGGGCACCGTGCCGTACTCCAGGGTGCGCACGAGGTCCGAGCGCCACACCTCGAGATGCTCGCCACCCGTGGCCAGGACGTAGGTGTCGTCGGCGAGCAGCTCGGTGCCGGGTCGCGCGTCGGGGTTGCGGGCGCTTACCCGCGCGCCGGTGACGGCGCCGAGCATGGTGAGCTCGCTGCAGTACGGGCCGTCACCACCGGGTGCGGCCGGGCCGTCCTCGTTGGCGTAGAGGGCGAGCACGCGGCCGTTCTCGACGCCGGGGAAACCCGCGGCCGCCGTGCACAGCGGCAGGTCGCGTGCGTAGCTCCAGCGCTCCTCGCCGGTGACGGCGTCCCGGCCGGTGACGGTGGAGCCGTCGGCGGTGACGACGGCGGGCCCGGACACCAGTGGCGTGGCGGTCGCCGCGCTCGGCGCCCGCCAGGTCTCCGCGAACCCGGCCGGGGCGGCCGCGGCGGGCGCGGGCGGGGTGATCGGGCGGCTCGCGGTGCGGGCGGTGGTGCCGGCGATGTCGCTGGAGCGGCCCAGCAGCACCGCCGCGCCGACCAGCACCAGCACGAGCAACGCCGCGGCCACGAGGTCGCCGCGGCGGCGGCGCTCGGGCGGGGGCGCGCGGAACATCCCTACAGCGTCCTCTCGGTGCCGACGCGACGTCCGGCCCACCCCTGCGCCCGCACACCGGTCACGGGGCTCACCCCGGGCCCGGGGGCCCTGTGCGAGACCGTCGACCTGTGTACGGGGCGGGGAGGTCAGCTGGCGGCGGCGTCCTCGGCCTCGCCGTTGCCTGCGCTGCGGCCCCGGCCACCGCGGCGGCGGCGGCGCGGGCGGCGGGGGCCCTCGCCCTCGGCGCGCGTGCCGGGTTCCGGGCCGGCGTCCGCGGCCGGAGCGGGCGCGTCGGCCGTGGACCCCGCCGTCGTGGATCCCGCCGTCGTGGATCCGGCGGCCGTGGACCCGTCGGTGGTGGTTCCGGCGGCCGCGCCGCCGTCGATCGTCACGCCGCCCCGGCTGCGGGTGCGTGAGCGCGACTTGCGGGGCCGGCGCTCGGGCAGCACGACGTCCTCGGTGCGCTTGGGACCGCGGTCGCGGTCGCGTCGGCGGCCGCCGCCCTGGTCGCCCTCGGTGTCGACGTACTCGGCGTCGAGGCCGGCGCGGGTGCGCTGCGAGTGCGGCAGCCTGCCCTTGGCCGTGGTGGGGATCGAGAGGTCGGTGAACAGGTGTGGCGAGGTGGAGTAGGTCTCCGGCGCCTCGGGCTTGTCGAGCCCCAGGTCGTCGCTGATCGTCTTCCACTTGTGCAGCTCGTCCCAGTCCACGAGCGTGACCGCGACGCCGGTCTTCCCGGCGCGGCCGGTGCGGCCGATCCGGTGGACGTAGGTCTTGGAGTCCTCCGGGCACTGGTAGTTGATGACGTGGGTGACGTCGGTGACGTCGATGCCGCGGGCGGCGACGTCGGTGGCGACCAGCACGTCGACCTTGCCGGAGCGGAACGCCCGCAGGGCCTGCTCGCGGGCGCCCTGACCCAGGTCACCGTGCACGGCGGCGGCGGCGAACCCGCGGTCGGCGAGGTCGTCGGCCACCCGCTGCACGGTGCGCTTGGTGCGCGCGAAGATCATCGTGAGGCCGCGGCCCTCGGCCTGCAGGACGCGGGTGAGCAGCTCGACCTTGTCCATCGCGTGGGCGCGGTAGACGTGCTGCGTGGTGTTCTCGTGGGTGGAGCCGGAGTCGGGCTCCTCGGCGCGGATGTGCGTGGGCCGGGTGAGGAACGCCCTGGCCAGCGCGATGATCGGGCCGGGCATGGTGGCCGAGAACAGCATCGTGTGCCGCTGGTCGGGCAGCATGCGCAGGATCTTCTCGACATCGGGCAGGAAGCCCAGGTCGAGCATCTCGTCGGCCTCGTCGAGCACGAGGGCCTTGACGCGGCCGAGCACGAGGTGGCGCTGCTCGGCGAGGTCGAGCAGGCGGCCGGGGGTGCCGACCACGACGTCGACGCCCTTGCGCAGCGCGGCCAGCTGCGGCTCGTAGGCACGCCCGCCGTAGATCGCGGTGACGCGGATGCCGAGGTGCTTGCCCGCGTCGGCGAGATCCTGCGCCACCTGGACGCACAGCTCGCGGGTGGGTACGACGACGAGCGCCTGCGGCACGTCCTTGGTGCGGTCGGCGGCCTCGCCGTCGGCGGTGGCGGCGGGCTGCTCGGACGGCGGGGTGACGCGCTGCAGCAGCGGCACCCCGAAGCCCAGCGTCTTGCCCATGCCGGTGCGGGCCTGGCCGATGACGTCCTCGCCGGCCAGGGCCAGGGGCAGGGTCAGCTCCTGGATCGCGAACGTGTGGACGATGTTGGCCTCGGCCAGGGCCTTGACGATCTCGGGGCGGACACCGAGCGAGGCGAACGTGGGGGATTCGGGGCGGACGGGGGCGTCACCGGTGAGCGGGTGGGCCAGCGCTGCGTCCTCGGGGTCGGGGATCGTGGGCACGTCACCACGGGTGGAGTTGTCGGTCTCGACGGACAGGATGATCGCCTCTCTCCGCGCACAGGAGCCCGGGGCCGGCTCCTCGACCGCCCGCGCGGTTCGCGGGGCGGGAGAGCCGACAAGGCGCTGCACGCACCAGGTCGTTGCGGCCCGGTGCCGCACACGGGGGTGCGGCGGCCGCGACCGCGGCAGGAGCGCGCACCCGACATGGGCGCGGCACTGGCCGACATCCTACCCGCAGGCTGCGACGGGCGGGAGCCCGGCGTGCCGGACGGACGCGTGACGTGTGCCGCCCCGATCGAGTGGCGCGTCCCTCTAGGCTGCGCGCATGCGCGGATCCGGGTTCGACCAGTGGTGACGGCGGTCGACGGCGGCACCGCCGCCGGACGGGCCACGATCGACCTGCTCGGGGTGCTCGCCTACGGCGAGCTGTCGGCGTTCGACCGGCTCGCCGAGGACGCGCGGCACGCGCCGACGCTCAGCGGGCGGGCGGCCCTGTCGTCGATGGCGGCCGCGGAGATCGGGCACTTCCGGTTGCTGGAGGAGCACCTGCGGGGCATCGGCGTGCCCATCGAGGACGCGATGGCGCCCTTCGTCGCCATGTGGAACGGCTACCACGCCTCCACCGCCCCGCGCAGCTGGCTGGAGTCGCTGGTCAAGGCCTACCTCGGCGACGGGCTGGCCGCCGACTTCTATCGCGAGGTGGCGGCGTGGGTGTCCGGGCCGACCGGTGAGCTGGTGCGCCACGTACTCGCCGACACCGGCCACAGCGCCTTCGCCGAGCGCGAGGTGCGGGCGGCGTGCGCGGCGGACCGGCAGGTGCACGACCGGCTGGCCCTGTGGGGACGGCGGCTGCTCGGGGAGGCCGTCACCCAGGCGCAGCACATCGTGGCCGAGCGCGACGAACTGGCCGAGTTCATCGTCACCGGCTCCGGGGACCTCGCCGGCATCGGGGCGCTGCTGCGGCGCCTGCAGTCCAACCACGGCAAGCGGATGACCAAGCTCGGGCTGTAGTTCGCTGTGGGCACAGCGCCCGTGGCGGTCCGGCCGCCACTGCTCGACTAGCCTGGGCGTGACAGTTCGACTCAGCGTTTCGAGCAGGAGGTCCACCGGTGGAGGTCAAGATCGGCATCGCGGAGAGCCAGCGCGAGCTCGTGGTGTCCAGCGACCAGTCGGCGGACGAGGTCGCGAAGCTGGTCGACGACGCCCTCGCGGGCGGTGAGCTGCTGCGGCTGGTGGACGACAAGGGCCGCAAGTACCTGATCCGTTCCGCCCAGATCGCCTACGTGGAGATCGCGGCGGACGAGGGCAGGCGCGTCGGTTTCGCGATCGGCTGACCTGCGACCCGCGCCGAGCCGGGACATCTCGCGCGCGCAACGGTGCCTCGCGCGTTGCCGACAGCGCGCGAAGCGCCGTCCGGCGCGCGAAGGTGGCTCCCGTGCCGTGGTCAGTCCCCGTCGAGGTCCGGCTCGTCGAGCGGGTACGGGGGTGGCCCGACGCCGGTCACCCGGTAGCGGCCCCAGGGGTCGATGTCGCCGAGGCGGGCGGGTGCGCGGCCGCCGTCGGTGCACAGCTCCAGACGGCTCGTCGACGACGACAGCGCGGCGAGCACGCCCGCGTCCACGGCGGGGTCGAGGGTGAGGCGGCCGAACCAGTGCAGCCGCCCGTCCTGGGGCTCGTGCCGCGCGTCGAGCAGGACCGTCACCGGCACCTCGCGGCCGTCGACGCTCAGCGTGGCAGGACCCGCGTAGCCCTCGTCGTGGTCGCTCACCGGTCGCTCCCGCCCTGGGCGCGGCGCAGCAGCGTCAGGGGTGCGTCGGTCCCGGTCCCGGTCCGGCCCAGCACCGCGCTCACCCCGCCCCAGATCAACGTCGTCAGGTAGTCGGTGAGAGCGCCGCGGCTCATCGTGCGCCGCTCCAGCCACCAGTCCCCGGTGCTCTGCACCATGCCGACCAGGCCCAGCGCCCACGCCTCCGCGCCGCCCGAGTCGAGCTCCAGGGCGCGCAGCCGCTCACCGATGAGGGTGGCGAGCAGGCTGGCGATCGTCTGGCGGACGTCGTCGACGACCTCCGCCCCCGGGGTGTGCTCCCCGGGGTTGTGCACGACGAACCGCCACAGCTCCGGCTCGTCCTCGATGCCGCCGAGGAACGCGTCGACGATCGCCCGGATGTGTTCGGCCGGCTCGCGATCGTGTTCCAGCTCCGGAGCGATCCGGGCCATCAGCAGCCCGGCCGCCTCCCGCCCGACGGCGCGGTGCAGGTCGGCGCGGTCGTCGAAGTGCCGGTAGAGGACGGGTTTGGTGATCCCGGCCTGCGCGGCGATGTCGGCGACGGACACGCCGGGCCCGTGCTGGCGGACCGCGTCCATCGCGGCCTGCACCATCTCGGCGCGCCGCTGCGAGCGGCGGTCCTGGCGGGCGGTGGGCTTGACAGGGGCTTGTTCGGGCGGCACGGTACCAGTGGTAACAGTTACCAGTGGTAACAGCAAGCGTTCCGTCGAGAGGAGTGTGCCATGACCGCCGGACTCGCGAAGGCCGCCAGGACGGTGGGGGACCGGGAGACCACGGCCGAGCGCCTGCTCAGGTCGTCGCTGGAGCACTCCTACGAGCCCGCCATCGACATCGAGTGGGACGCACCGCTCCTGGACGGCAAGTGGGGCGTGCCCGAGCACCGGGTGTCGCTCTACGGCACCGAGCTGTGGGACACCCTCACCGACGAGCAGCGGCGCACCCTCTCGGTGCACGAGCTGTGCAGCGTCGCGCGCATCGGCCTGTGGTTCGAGATGATCCTCATGCAGATGTTGCTGCGGTACTCCTACGACCGCGATCCGCGCAGCCGGCACATCCAGTACGCGCTGACCGAGATCGCCGACGAGTGCCGGCACTCGATCATGTTCGCGAAGATGAACGCCCACTGCGGCGTGCCGGACTACCGGCCGCGCCGGCTCGTGCACGAGCTCGGACGGTTCTTCAAGGCCGTGGCGTCGGGCCCGGCCATGTTCGCGGGCACGCTGTTCGTGGAGGAGATCCTCGACCAGCTCCAGCGCGAGGCGATGCGCGACGACACGGTGCAGCCGCTGACCCGGATGGTCAACAAGATCCACGTGACGGAGGAGGCGCGGCACGTCCGCTACGCCCGCGAGGAGCTGGTCCGGCTCATGCCGCGGACGAACGCCGCCGAGCGGGCACTGGCCAACTACCTCACCGCGCGGATCGCCTACGTCGTCGCGAAGAACCTGATCCACCGCGACGTGTACGCCTCGGTCGGGATCGACCCGGCCGTGGGGTACCGCGCCGCGCAGGCCAACCCGCACCACCGGGAGATGCTGCGCTGGTCGGCCCGCAAGCTGGTGCCGTTCCTGCGCGAGCAGAAGCTCGTCGGCGGGCCCACGGAGATCCTGTGGCGCAAGGCGCACCTGATCCGATGACGAGAACCGCTGACGGGGTCGCCCTCCACGTCGAGGTGGACGGGCCGCGGACGGCGCCGGTCACCGTCGTGCTCGCCCACGGTTGGACGCTGGACTCGTCCACGTGGGCGCCGGTGTCGCGGGCGCTGGCCGGGCCCGCCGCCCGGGTCGTGCGCTACGACCACCGCGGCCACGGACGCTCCGGAGCGGCCGACCCCGCCTCGATGACACTCGAACGCCTCGCCGACGACCTCGCCGAGCTCGTCGCCGACGTCGCCCCGACCGGCCCGCTGGTACTGGCCGGGCACTCGATGGGCGGCATGACGCTGATGGCGCTGGCCGAGCGGCACCCCGACGTCGTGGCGCGGGCGGCCGGGATCGGCCTCGTCGCCACCGCGGCGGGTGGGCTCGCGAGCACGACCTTCGGCCTGCCGGCGGCGACCGCGCCGCTGATCCGGCGGGCCGAGGAGCGCCTGTTCGGCACGCTGGCGACGACGCGGGCCACTCGGCTGGGCAGCCCGCGGGTGCTGACGCCGGCGTCGCGCTGGTTGCTGCTGGGTCCCGGAGCCGATGCGGAGGCCGTCCGGATCACCGCGACGTCGTTCGCCGCCTGCCGCCCGCAGACGCTCTCGGGATTCCGCCCGACGCTGGCCGCGCACGAGCGGGACGCCGCGCTGGCCGCGTTCGCCGCGATCCCGACCGTCGTGCTGGCCGGGTCGCGCGACCGGCTCACCCCGGTGCCCGCGTCGCGCCGCATCGCCCGGGCCCTGCCCTCGGCCGAGCTGACGGTGTTCCCCGACGTGGGACACATGGTGCCGCTGGAGCGGGTGGCCGCGGTGTCGGGCCGGCTGGGCGCGCTGGTCCGGGGTGCGGCGCGGTCCGACCGGCGGGCCTGCTGAACCTCCCCGGCGCCGCCGCGGCTCCTCGGGCGGCGCCGGGCGGGCACTAGCGCGGATCGGTGATGAAGACGTCCGCCAACGCGGGGTTGTAGGCGTGCACCAGGATGCCGAAGATGATCAGGTCGAAGGTCAGGTGGACGGTGACCACGTAGGGCAGCGAGCGGGTGCGCGCGAAGATGTAGCCCTGCAGCAACGCGAACGGCACCGTCAGCAGCGGGCCCCACCCGCGGTATCCCAGCTCCCAGAGGAACGACACGAACACCACGGCCTGCAGCAGGTTCGCCTGCCAGAACGGGAAGTGCCTGCGCAGCAGGGCGAAGACGGTGCAGACGAAGAACAGCTCGTCCCACAGCCCGACCCCGTTGACCCCGATGAACAGCCGGACGATCTCGTCGGTCCCGGTGATCTCCGGCCAGTTCAGGTACGCGCCCGAGCCCAGGAAGTACACGGGCAGGATCAGGTACCCGCCGACGACGACCAGGGCGAGGTAGCCGAACTCGAACCGGCTCCACCGGTTCCCGGTGCCGATCGGGAACCTGATCACGTCCTCCCGGTACACCCAGCGGGAGACGGCGTAGGGCAGGGCGACCGCGGCGGTCAGGGTGACGGCGAATCGGGCCATCCCGCCGTCGCTGAGGTCCGCCTCCAGCGACATCGTGCTGATGACCACCAGGCCGGCCGCGATGAGCAGCAGGTGCCGCAGCAGCGCGCGGTCCACCGCGGCGGCGACGACCAGCCCGGCGACCAGCACGGCGTACCCGATCGGCCGTTCCTGCAGGCCGAAGAGCGGGACCGCGGAGGCCGTCACCAGCGCCGCGGCGACCAGGCGACCGGCGGTGGGTCGCACCGTCGGGGCCGGCTCCTCGCCGCCGGCCGCGGACCCCGCGCCCGCTGTCCCGTCCGTGCCGCGTCCGCTCACCGGGCCAGCATGACCGGACCCGGCCACCGCGACAAACCGGACCGAACCGGCACCGGGCTCAGCCGTGGATGAGGGGGAATCCGGCCAGGCCGCGCCAGGCCAGTCCCGACATCAGGGCCACCGCCTCGTCGCGCGGCACCGTCTTGCCCGAGTCGAGCCAGTACTGGGCGGTGACCTGGCTCAGCCCCACGAGCCCCACGGCGAGCAGCCGGGCGCGGGGGGTGTCCAGACCGGCGTCGGTGGTGACGGCCTCGGCGACCATGTCGATGCACCGGCGCAGTGCGGCATCGACGACAGCGGCGGCCTCGGGCTCCCCCCGCAGGTCGGACTCGAAGATCAACCGGTAGGAGCTGCCCTCGTCGGCGACGAAGTCGAAGTACGCGGCGACGGCGGCCTGCGCACGCTCGTGGTTGTCGCCGGGGTGGGCCATGGCGGCGCGGACCCGGTCGACGAGCTCGTCGGCGTAGGTGGTCAGCAACGCCCGGTAGAGCTCCATCTTGCCGGGGAAGTGCTGGTAGAGCACCGGTTTGCTCACGCCGGCCTTCTCGGCGATGTCGTCCATCGCCGCGGCGTGGTACCCCTGGGCTGCGAATACGTCGCGGGCGGCCACCAGGAGCTGGGCCCGGCGGGCGGTGCGGGAGAGGCGGGCCCCGCGATGGGCGGGTGCCGTCGCCTCGGTCATGTGTCTGAGTCGAACATCGGCGATGTGTGCATCGGCGCGGCCTTCCGTTCATGCGCCCCGATCAGGGACGAAATCACACCTTACTAGGCGGTAGCCCCGAACGGGTGGTGGCGACGCGGCCTCGTCGCGAGGACGAGCACCGTCGAGGCCACGGGCACGACCGGTGCGGTCCCCGGGTTCAGCAGCCCGACGAGTGCCGCCGCCGCCCCACCCACCACCGCCGCCGCCGCCACGGCCCGGCACACCTGCCGCAGCCGTGCTCCCCGGTGCTGCCGCCGCACCTCGTGGGCGACCGCATCGAGGTCCCGGTCCGGGGTGGCGGCGAGGGCGGCCGCCCGGCCCGCCGCACGCAGGCGATCGACCGCGCGGTCGGGATCGGGGCCCGCCACCACGACGTCGCCGCCGCGGCGGCGCAGCGCGGCGGTCGTCCCCGTCACACCGGGGCGGGTTGTCGCGACGATCTCCAGCCGCCCGCGCGCGACGCCGTCCCAGGCGATGGCCAGGTCGCCGGTCCCGTCCGGCCCGGCCACCCCGTGCTCGGCCAGCCAGGTCGGTGGTCCGACGAGGACGGCGTGGGCCAGTACCCGGTCCGCGTGCAGCTCGGACACGACGCCGCGCAGCCCGGTGTCGGGGTGGCCGTCGAGATCCGACACCCCCGGCAGCGGTCCGGTCGCCGCGGCGACCACGGCGCGGCCGAGCACGGCGCCGGGCCCCGCGTCGGTCGGCTCGGTACCGGGCGGCCCGCTCTCGGGCGGAGTGGTGCCGGGTGGAGTGGTGTCGGGCGGACCGGTGTTGGGCGGCCCGGTGCCGGGTGGAGTGGTGTCGGGCGGCCCGGTGTCGGGCGGGGTGGTGTCGGGTGGCTCGGTGTCGGGTGGCCCGCCGCCGGGTGGAGTGCCGCCGGGCGGACCGGTGTCGGGTGGAGTCGTGTCGGGCGGCTCGGTGCCCGGCGGCTCGGCGCCGGGTGGGGTGGTGCCGTCCGACCCGGTGTCCGGCGGCACGGTGCCGGGCGGGGTCGCGCCGGTCGTCCCGGTCGCGTCGAGGGCGGCGTGGAGGGCGGCGGCGTGGAGGGCGGCGGCGAACCGCCGCACCGTCGCCTCGTCGGCCCCGCCGTGCGGGTGCACGGCCCGGACCTCCAGCTCCCCCGTGGTCAGCAGGGCCTGCGGGACGACCACGGCGTCCAGCCGGCGGGGGCGCCCCGGGGCCAGCAGCAGCGCGACCGGAGAACCTGCGGCGAGCACCGCGACGGCGGCGGCGACGGCCGCCGGGCCGGTGCCGCGGCCCAGCCCGAAGCCGAGCGCGGCCGTCGTGGCACCGGCGACGAGCGCGGCCGACACCTCGGCCGTCCGCGTCGCGTCGGCGCGGGGCGGGGCGGGTCCCGGGGCGCCACGCCCGCAGGTGGCGACCGGACGGCGGGTGTCGCCGGCCAGCAGCGCGAGCGTCGCGAGCCCGGCGGCGGTGGCCAGGGGGGCGCCGTCGGCGGGCGACCAGGTGCTCCCGGGGGCCCCCGCCCCGCCGAGCAGCAGGAGGTACACCGACCAGCCCAGGGCGGCGACCGGCCCCGCCACGGCGAGGACGCCGAGGGGCCCCGCCGGTGCGCGCCGCACCGCCCACCCGACGAGCGGCGCGGCGAGCGCCAGCGCGATCCACTGCCAGTGCCGGAACTGCCACGACGGCACGCACGACAGCGCGACCACCGGAGCCGCGAGCGCGAGGGCGGGCAGCGCCGCCGGGAACCGGGTGGCCGCGACTCAGCCCGCCGGGGTGTCGACGGTGAACTCGGCGGTCCGGACCACGCCGCCGTGGCGGAACTCGAGGAACAGCCGGTACCCGCCGGCCGAGGGGACCCGCGCGGTGAAGGCGATGCCGGGGCCGGACCGGTCGGTAGCGGCAGGCGCCGGTGCGGCGGGTCGTATGCGCAGGTAGGCGAGATCGCTGCGGCGCAGCGCGATCAGCTGCCCGAACGCGCCGAGGTGCGGCTCCAGGTCGGTGACGGCCACCCCGTCCCGGCTGACGGTGGCGAACACGGGTGCGTCGGTGCCCGGTACCAGCTCGCCGTCGAGCCGGACCTGGTAGCCCTCGACCCGGGCGACCCGCGTGGGTGGCAGCGGGATCGGGGTGAAGTCGCCGGGGGCGAACAGGTCGGTGCCCAGCGTCAGGGCCGGTCCCCCGGTGGGCACGAAGTCGGCGTAGACGCGGTAGACACCCCCGGCCGGGAGCAGCAGCGGCGCCCGCCAGGTGCCGTCGGGTCCCATGACGGGGTCCAGGTGCTGGAACCCGACGGCGTCACGCCGCACGACGACCAGGTGCAGCGCCCGGCCGTGCACGACGTCGAAGCCGGTGACCGGGCGGCCGTCCGGGCCGGTGACGGTGACGGCGAACTCCGCGGGCACGCCGGGAGCCAGGGTGTCCTCCCGCGGCACGAGCGTGTAGCCCGCCGCGGTCGCGGAGAGCCCGTCGGAGGCGGCGACCGGCGGGCCGTGCTCGTGGTCCCCGCGGTGGGCGGGCGGGGCGACCGCGGGGATCGGCTCCGGATCGCCGACGGCCGTACCGACGCCCCAGGCGGCGCCGAAGACCAGCGCGAGTGCCACGGCGTGGCCGATCGCTCGCACCGCCGTGTTCATACCCGTTCAACGCGCGCGTGGTCCGCGGGTGGCGCCCAGGTCTTGACAACCGAGGCCCGGCTTGCGTTACCTTTGGTAACAGTAACCGCCGGTAACGGGCGAGCCGTTCAAGGGTGAGGGGCCGGGATGAGCGAGCGGGACAGGGGCAGCGTCGGGCTGACCGACCGGGAGACCGTGGCCGAGCGCCTGCTCCGGTCCTCGCTGGCCCACTCCTACGAGCCGTCGATCGACATCGACTGGGACGCGGAGCTGGTCGAGGGCTGCTTCGGCATGCCGCCCGAGCGCTGCTCGCTGTTCGGCACGCAGCTGTGGGAGGGGCTGACCGAGGAGCAGCGCGTCACGCTGTCGATCCACGAGTTCTGCAGCATCGCGCGGGTCGGGCTGTGGTTCGAGATGATCCTCATGCAGATGCTGCTGCGGTACGCCTACGACCGTGACCCGCGCACCGGCCACGTCCGGTACGCGCTCACCGAGATCGCCGACGAGTGCCGGCACTCGATCATGTTCGCCAGGCTGACCGAGCGCTACGGCGTGCCCGACTACGCGCCGCGGTGGCTGACCCACCAGCTCGGCCGCCTCTACAAGGCCACCGGGGCCGGTCCGTCGATGTTCGCCGCGGTGCTGGTGGCCGAGGAGACCCTCGACCAGCTCCAGCGCGAGGCCATGCGCGACGAGCGGGTGCAGCCGCTGTCCCGGATGGTGAGCCGCATCCACGTGACCGAGGAGGCGCGGCACGTCCGCTACGCCCGCGAGGAGCTGGCCCGCCTGATGCCCCGGCTGACCCCGTTCCAGCGCGAGCTCGCCCGGGCGCTGACGCCGCTGGTGTCGTTCGTCGTGGTGCGCAACTACATCCATCCCGACGTCTACGCGAGCGTCGGGTTGGACCCGGGGGCCGCCCGGAAGGTGGCGCTGGCCAACCCCCACCACCGCGACACGATCGCGTGGTCGGCGCGCAGGCTGACGCCGTTCCTGCGCGAGGTCGGCATCCTCGGCGGGCCGTTCACGTGGCTGTGGCGTCGCGCGGGTCTGATCTGACGCGCAGGTGGTGCGTCGGGCCCACGTCCGGATGAGTACTCTGCCCGGGCCGTCCCGGGGCTGAGCCGAACGGCGTAGTGGGACCGGGCGAGGCGGAGGGGGCACGATGGAGGCCATCCTCGCCGACGTCGGCCGCAACTGGATCATCTACGCGTCGATGCCGATCGTCGCGGCCGTGATCGGCTACGTCACGAAGATCGTCGCGATCGAGATGATGTTCCGCCCGCTGGAGTTCCGGGGGGTCCGGCCCTACCTCGGCTGGCAGGGCATCGTGCCGCGCCGCGCGGCGCGCATGGCGAGCATCGTCTGCGACACGATGACCGAGAAGCTCATAAGCCCCGAGGAGATCTTCGACCGGCTCGACGCCGAGCGGGTCGCCAAGGAGATCGAGAAACCGCTCCTGGACAACATCGAGGAGATCACCAGGCAGGTGGCGGGCCAGTTCCAGCCCGGGCTGTGGGAGTCGATCCCCGAGGCCGTGCGCCGGATCGTCATCGGGCGCGTGCAGCGGCAGGCCCCGCAGATCGTCGAGCACATCATGACGGCGATCCGGGACGACATCGACGGTGTCTTCGATCTCAAGGACATGGTCGTCACCAACCTGGTCAAGGACAAGGCGCTGATCAACCGCATCTTCAAGGAGGCGGGCGCCAAGGAGTTCGCGTTCATCCGCTACTCCGGCATCTACTTCGGGGCCGTGATCGGCGTCCTGCAGATGATCGCCTGGGCGCTGCTCAAGCTGCCGATCATCATGCCCATCGCGGGTCTGATCACCGGCTGGCTCACCGACTGGCTCGCCCTGAAAATGATCTTCAATCCGAAGCGGCCCACCCGCTACTTCGGGACCTTCCAGTGGCAGGGGCTGTTCCTCAAGCGTCACAAGGAAGTGGCGGAGGCCTACGGGTCGCTGGTCGCCAAGGAGATCATCACCCCGCACAACGTGATCGCCGCGGTGCTCACCGGGCCGATGTCGGACCGGCTGTTCTCGATGGTCCAGAAGGAGGTCCAGTCGGTACTGGACACCCAGACCGGGATGGTCAAGCCCCTGCTCGTGTTCGCCGTCGGCAGCACCCGCTACCAGGAGATGAAGCGGGTGGTGAGCGCGCAGGTGATGGCCGCGCTGCCCGAGACGATGTCCTACATGGAGGACTACGCCGAGGACGCCATGGACATCCGCAACATCCTCGTCACCAAGATGCAGCAGATGCCCCCCGAGGAGTTCGAGAAGCTGCTGCGGCCCGCGTTCGAGCAGGACGAGTGGATCCTGATCACCGTCGGCGCCCTGCTCGGCGCGGCGGTCGGCGAGCTCCAGTCCTACGTGGTCGTGCACTACTCCGTGTGAGTCCGGCCCGCCGACGCCGCGCGCTCAGGGAGCGGGGTGCCGCCCGTTGCGGGCGGGCGGCGTCTCGGGGGAGGGGACGTGCACGGCGCGCGGCAGGACGGGTGCGGCCGGCCCCGGCTCGCGGCTCGGCACCGCGGGTGGGACGGCCCCCGCGGGCGGAGGCGTGCGGGTCGCGGCCGCGGCGGCCGCCGCGGCCGGGCCGATCCCCGGTCCCGACGCGGCGGCCGTCGTGGGGTCGATCTGCTCCTCCTCCGCGATCAGGGCGTCCCAGGCCCGGCGCTGCGCGTCGGTGGGGACGTGGCGGGCGGCGTCGGGCCACGTGCTCGGCTCGTCGTACGGGTGGCAGGCGTCCCACAGGTCGCGCCCCAGCGGCGCGATGCGCAGCGTGCGGCGCACGAACCGGGCGCGGCCCTGGGTGCGCGCCGCCTCCTCGGCCTCGCGCAGCGTCTGGTCGGTCATGAGGATGTCGTACTGGACGGTGAGCTCCGGATCGTGCGCGCCGATCTCGACGAGATCGAAGTGCAGCAGCCGCTGGACGTAGCGCGGCACCGACGCCGGTACCGCCACCCCCGCCGCGCGGCCGACGGAGGAGGCGTTGGACAGCAGCCGTCGCGACCCGGACACCCCGGTGCGGACGTCGACGTGCACGACCGGGTAGACGCTGCCGTCGGCCAGTGCGGACAGGATGCGCGCCTCGTCGGGCACGAGCTGGCGCAGCAGCGAGAGGTAGAGGTACTCCCGGGCCCGCTGCGTGGACTGCTCCAGCGAGCGCATCAGCAGCTCGGCCATCGCCACGCGCAGCGGCTCGGTCTGCTTCGGCGGGGGCGGGTTGCGGGTCGGGTTGTCCACCGGCTCGCCGTCGCCGGGGCGCCCGCCGCCGAGCGGGTCGACGTTGTCGAGCCGGCGGCGCAGCTCGGTGAGCACGACCCGCTCGAGCTGTACGAGCTCGGACTCGATCGCGGCCGCACCGGGCAGCCTGCGGGCGAGGTCGGTGCTGGTGCGGGTGGCCCAGCGGGCCAACGACCCGGCCGCCCCGACCAGTGACCCGGCGCGGCCCGGGAGCCCGTCCGGCTGCGGGGTGGTCTCGCTGGGCACGGCGGATCTCCGCATCTCGGTGCGACGACGGGCGGCACGGCGCCCGGTGGCGCCGGAAGCTACCACGGTCGCCCGTGGCGTGGCTCGTACCGTTACCAACGGTAACAGTAGGTCGAGCAGTGGGCAAGTCCGCCGACCGGGGTGGCCATCGACCCCGTTCGTGGGTGATCCTCGATGGCGTGACCTCGACCGCCACCCCGTTCGCCCGCGCGTCCGACGAGGACGGGACCCGCCGCCCGTGGCCGGGCCGGGCGGTCACCTCCGGCGGGGTCACGCTGCACGTGCGGGAGACGCCCGGACCCGGCGGGGTGCCGGCCGTGTACGTCCACGGGCTGTCCGGGTCGGCCACCAACTGGACCGACCTCGCCGGCCTGCTCTCGACCCGCGCCGCGGGCACGGCGCTCGACCTGCCGGGCTTCGGGCTCTCGCGCCCGCTGCCCACCGCCGACTACTCGGTGGACGCCCACGCCGACGCCCTGCTGTGCTACCTGGCCGGGCGCGGGCAGCGGGTGCACCTGCTGGGCAACTCGTTCGGCGGAGCGCTCGCGATCAGCGTGGCCGCGCGCAGGCCCGAGCTCGTCGCGACCCTGACGCTGGTGTCCCCGGCCATGCCCGACCGCAGGCCCGACCCGCGACGGATCTCCGATCCGCGGATGGCACTCGCGCTGCTGCCGGTGCTCGGGCGGCGGGCACGGGCGCAGATCGCGGCGCTCACGCCCGAGCAGCGGGCCGAGCAGATGGTCCAGATCTGCTTCGGGGACCCCGCGAGCGTCCCGCCCGAGCGCTTCGCCGAGTTCACCGCCGAGATCGCGGCGCGCGGGCGGCTGCCGTGGGCCCGCGACGCGGTGCTGCGCACGGGGTCGGACATGATCGCGAGCTGGGCGCTGGGCAGGCTGTGGTCCACGGTCCGGCGGGTGCGGGCACCCACGCTGGTGGTCTGGGGGGACCGGGACCGGCTGGTCTCGCCGCGGCTGGCCGCGCGCACCGCCGCCGCCCTCCCGGACTCCCGGCTGCTGATGCTGCCCGGGATCGGGCACGTCGCCCAGATCGAGGCGCCGGACGCCGTGGCGGCGGCCGTGGGCGAACTGTGGGACGCCTGGGAAGATCCTGCCTGACCGCGACGTTGCGCAGACAGAACGCCTTTCGACACGAGGAGCATCTCCCATGCCGCTACCGCCGCTCGTGGAGCCGGCCGCCGAGCTGACCAAGGACGAGGTGGCGCGCTACAGCCGCCATCTGATCATCCCGGACGTGGGGATGACCGGTCAGAAGCGGCTCAAGAACGCGAAGGTCCTGGTCGTGGGGGCGGGCGGGCTCGGCAGTCCGGCGCTGCTCTACCTGGCCGCCGCGGGCGTCGGCACGCTGGGGATCGCCGAGTTCGACGAGGTCGACGAGTCCAACCTGCACCGCCAGGTCATCCACGGCCAGTCCGACATCGGGCGGCCCAAGGGGGAGTCGGCGCGCGACTCCATCGCCGAGATCAACCCGTTCGTCGAGGTCCGGCTGCACCCGGTGCGCCTCGACAGCACGAACGTGCTCGACATCTTCGGCGACTACGACCTCATCCTCGACGGCACCGACAACTTCGCCACCCGCTACCTCGTGAACGACGCCGCCGTGCTGCTGGGCAAGCCCTACGTCTGGGGCTCGATCTTCCGGTTCGAGGGCCAGGCGTCGGTGTTCTGGGAGGACGCCCCGAACGGCAAGGGGCTCAACTACCGCGACCTCTACCCGGAGCCGCCGCCCCCCGGGATGGTCCCGTCCTGCGCCGAGGGCGGCGTGCTGGGCGTGCTCTGCGCGTCCATCGGCTCGATCATGGTGAACGAGGCCATCAAGCTGATCACCGGCATCGGGGAGCCGCTGCTGGGCAGGCTGATGGTCTACGACGCGCTGGAGATGAGCTACCGCACCATCAACATCCGCAAGGACCCGGACACCCCGAAGATCACCGAACTGATCGACTACGACGCGTTCTGCGGCGTGGTGTCCGGCGACGCGCAGGCGGCGGCGGCCGGGCACACGATCACGGCCACCGAGCTCAAGGAGATGATGGACGCCGGCAAGGACTTCGCGCTCATCGACGTCCGGGAGCAGCACGAGTACGAGATCGTCTCGATCCCGGGCGCGGTGCTGATCCCGAAGGACCGGATCCTCTCCGGCGAGGCGCTCGAGGAGATCCCGCAGGACCGCCCGGTCGTGCTGCACTGCAAGTCGGGCGCCCGGTCGGCCGACGCGTTGGCGGCGCTGCACAAGGCCGGGTTCTCCGACGCCGTGCACGTCGGCGGCGGGGTGCTGGCCTGGGCCAACCAGGTCGACCAGAGCCTGCCGACCTACTGAGCGACGACGGGCCGGTGCCCCCGGTGCGGCACCGGCCCACCCGCTACGCCTTCCGCGAGAACCGGCGCGTGCCCCCGGCGGCCCGGTCGCACCGCTCGATCCGGTCCACGGCGTGCGCCGTGGCGCGCTGTGCCCGCCGCGCCCCGCATCGGGGACGGAGCGTCACGATCCTTCCGAGAATGCACGCAGCGTCACGCTGACCAGGGCGAATGGTCCCAGTTGGAGCAGTGACAACGTGGGCAGGGTCCGAGTAGCGTTCGCTCCCCGGAAGATCAAATCGAACCATGGCGCCGCGGCGTTGGGGTGCGCGACGCGCAGCCACGGCGGCCAGACGGGCGATGGCGCGTAGGTACGCGCACGCCCGTCGCCGGCGATGGGGGCGCAGCGGTGGACGTGAACCCGAAACGGTGTGCCCTGCCCGGGTGCGACGTCGCGATCGAGGACGTGGAGGGCCGCCCCGCTCGCCGCTACTGCACGGCGGCCCACCGGTCCGCCGCCCGGCAGGCCCGCCGGGCCGCGCTCCAGGGCGGGCCGGAGTCCCAGCTGGCGGCCACGCTGCCGTGGCTGCGGGAACCCGATGCCGACCGGGTCGAGAGGCCCGCCTCCTCCCGGGCCCGCGACGCCGAGTCCGCACCCCGGGTGGACGAGGCGCGGTCGCGGGCGGCGCGGCGGCGCGGCGAGCCCGCTCCCGACGCCGCCCTCGCGGCCCGGGCCCGCGCCCGCACCGCCGGGTTGAACGCGCCGCTGCCGCGCCGTCGGCGAGCCCTCGCCGTGATCGGGGCCGCCGGGATCCTCGTGGGCGGCTACGCGGTCACCGCGTCGCAGCCGCCCGTCCCGGTCGCGCCCGCGCAGGTCGTCCCGGAGGGCCGGACCGGGGAGGAGTGGGCGAACCGCGCCCAGATCGCGCTGGCGTCGGTCAACCGGCAGCTGGACACGATCGCCGAGGTCGAGGCCGAGTGGTTCGGCCTCACCGCGGCGGAGCGCGAGGCCCGGCCCGCGGCCCCGGTCCGGGCGCTCGCCGAGCGCAAGGAGCTGCTGGAACGACGCCGGGCCACGCTGGTCTCCCAGCTCGACTCCTACCACTCGCTCGACGACGTGCGCGCGGAGCTGGCCGAGTCCGAGCAGTACCTGGCCGCCGTCGAGGAGGCGCTGGCCGACGCCCCCACCGAGCCGCAGCGCAGCGCCGAGCAGGCCGCCGCCCTCGCCGCGCTCGACGAGCAGCGTGACCTGCGGCTGCGCCAGCGCGACGCCCGCGCCGCCGAGCTGGCCGCACTGGAGGGAGGCGTGCAGGACGCCGCCGCGCGGCCGCTGCCCGACGACGTCGCCGTCACCACCGAGGTCGGCAACGAGGTCCTCGACGTCATCCGCGGCACCGACGATCCGGAGCCGACGCCGGATCCGGTACCCGAGCAGCCCGACGTCGTCGGCGGCCGCGACGAGCAGGAGGGCAGTCCGCGTCAGGACGTCGACACCAGCGGGCCACCGGACCCCCGCGGCCCCGGCGACGAGACCGTCGAGGACACCGGCGAGCCCCGCGCCGACGCCCCGGACCCGGACCCGGCACCCCCGGCGGACGGCCCGCTCGACGGGGTCGCCGGAGCCGTGGACGACACGGTCGAGGCGGTCGTCGGCCCGGACCGGCGCGACCGGGACCGGGACCGATCGGCGCAGCGCCCCGGCGACCCGGCGCCCGACCGGCCGGCCGAGGGGCCCGCCGGGTCCGGCGCGGAGGACCCCGGACCCGTCGAGTCGGTCGTGGACACCGTGGACGACGTCGTGAGCGGCGGCGACCCCGGACCTCCCGCCGGGGGCGGCCCGTCGCCCGCGTCGGTCGAGGACGGCGACGACGGGCCGGTCGAGACGGTGGTCGACACCGTCGAGGACGTCGTCGATGGCCCCGAGCGTCCCGGCGCGCCGGGCGGCGGTCCGGTCGACACCGTCGTGGACACGGTGCAGGACGTCGTCGACGGGCCCGACCGGGCGGGCGACCGGGAGCGCGAGCGGGGCCGGGGGGACCAGGGTCCCGGCGGACCCGCCCGCAGCGACAAGGTCGACGCCGACGGGCCGGTCGCGGTGCTGGAGCCGGTCGTCATGCCGGTCATCGACGTACTGGACCCCGCCGAGCCGGTCCGGGACGATCGCTACCCGGACGCGGACGTGTCGGCCGAGCCCGCGGCCCCGGCGGCCGATCTGCGTGCCGGCGACCGCGGCCCCACCGGCGGGTCTCCCGGCACGGCGCCCCGCACCGACGAGCAGGTCGCTCTGGCGGCGGCGTCGGCGCTCGCGTTCGACGTGCTGGGATCGGTGCCCGGGGGAGCGATCGCGGCCCCGGCGGTCGCCGCCGCGCTGGAGCAGGCCGAGGCGGAGGCGGCGGGGCGGGCGGTCGCCACGGACACCGGAACAACGGGTCGGCCCGACCCCGGGACGGCGGACGAGCCGGCCCGCACCATCGGTGAGGCGGACAGCGCAGGCGGCGAGCCGGTCGGGCCGGACCCCCGGGACGGGGCGCCCGACCCCGTGGTCGACGGCTCCGGGTACCCGGCTGACCTCCCGGAGCTGTACGACCGCCTCGACGAGCTCGACGACCTCGACCTCGAGGTGCTCAACGAGGTCGCGGCCAGCACCGGGCAGGCCGGACCCGAGGACGGCTCGGCGGGGCAGGACCGTGGCGACGAGGGCTCCGGCGCGCAGCCGGTCCCTGTCGCGGGTGACTCGGCCGAGGTCGTCTCCGGCGTGGGCGAGGCAGCCGGCGACGAGGCAGCCGGCGACGAGACCACCGGGGACGACGACACAGCCGACGTCGACCGGGCCGGGGACGCCGACGCTCCTACCCCAGACGCTGACGAGCGCCCCGACGCCGAGGACGGCGGCCCCGACGGCGACGCGGCCCAGGACGACGCCACCGACGGCTACGCAGGCGACGACGGGGCCGCGGAGCACGCAGACGGCGCGACCGACGACGGCGCGACCGACGACGGCGCCATCGACGACGACGCCATCGACGACGACGCCACCCACTACGAGTACGCAGGCGACGACACAGGCGATGGGTACGCAGGCGACGACGAGGCGGCCGACGAGGACCCGGCCGCCGTCGACGGCAGCTCCTACGACGAATCGGCCGAAGGCGAATCGACCGAGGACGACGTGGCCGGCCACGACCCGGACGGCTACGACGACCCGGATGACCAGGACGACCAGGACGACCCGGACGACCAGGACGACCAGGACGACCAGGACGACCACGACGATCAGGACGACCACGACGAGGACGCGGTCGACGGCTACGAGAACCCGGCGGCCGACCGGACCTGACCCGGCCGCGGCGACAGCGCGCCGAACGGTCCCGCGTGGCGCCGTCGGTGGCGCGCCCCGCGCAGGTACCGTGCCCGATCGTGACCGCTGCACCCGTCCTCCCGAGCGGACCCACCGGGACCACCCTGCCGCCGCACGTCCGCACCGCCTTCGGTGTCCAGGACGCCGAGCCGCGGCCGGTCGTCTGGGCCGGCAGGCGGGCCTGGCACTGCGGCGACGTCCTCGTCCGGCCGGTGCCCGACAACGCGGTCGCCGCCTGGTCGGCCGGGGTGCTGGACGGTCTGCAGGTGGACGGCCTGCGGCTGGCGCGCCCCGTGCGGTCCTCGGACGGGCGCTGGGTCGTCGCCGGGTGGGCCGCGAGCAGGTTCGTGCCCGGCGCGCTGGAGCCCCGCTACGACGCGGTGATCGAGGCGGCCAACCGGCTGCACGCGGCCACCGCGGGCCTCGCCCGGCCGCGTGTCCTCGACGACCGCGACGACCTGCTCACCCGCTCGGCCGCGGCCGCGTGGGGCGAGCGCCGCGCCACCCTGGACCCGGCCACCGGCGGCACGCTCTACGCCGAGCTCGCCGCCTACCGCACCGCCGTGCGGCTCCCCCCGCAGGTGGTGCACGCGGAGCTGTTCGGCGCGGTGCTGTTCGACGAGGACGTGCCGGCCCTGATCGACCTCGTCCCGGCGTGGCGGCCCAGGGAGTGGGCGGCCGCAGTGGTCGTCGTCGACGCGCTGGCCTGGGGCGGAGCCGACGACGAGCTGCCGCAGCGGTGGGCGCACCTCGACGAGTGGCCGCAGATGCTGCTGCGCGCCGCGCTGTTCCGCCTGGCCCTGCACGCCCAGCACCCCGAGGCCTCCACGCGCACGCTGCCCGGCCTGGAACGGGCCGCCGGCCTGGTCACCGCCCTGCTCTGACGCGGGCCCGGCCGTCGGTGGTCGGCGCTACTCTTGGCCCATGACCGCGGAGCCGCTTCTCACCACGGTGCGTTTCACCGTCGAGGACTACGAGCGCATGTCGGAGGTCGGGATCCTCCGCCCCGAGTCACGGGTCGAGCTGCTGGACGGGGAGATCGTCGAGATGTCACCGATCGGCCCGCCCCACTCGAGTGTGGTCAACCGGGTGAACCGGATCCTCGTCCGGAGGGTCGGTGAGCAGGCTCTGGTCGTCGTGCAGAACCCCCTTCGGCTCGTTCCGAGTTCGGAACCGGAACCCGACTTCGTCCTGGCCTCGGAGCGCGCCGACTTCTACGGGTCCGCCCACCCCACGGCTTCCGACGTGCTCCTGGTCATCGAGGTGTCGGACTCGTCGCTCCGGCGTGATCGCCTGGTCAAGGTGCCCATCTACGCACGTGAGTGGATTCCTGAGGTCTGGATCGTCGACATCGGGGGTGGCCGGGTACACGTGCACACGGACCCGGCCGACGGCGAGTACCGCCTCATCCGCACCGTGCACCGGGGTGAGGAACTCCGGCCCACCCTGCTGCCGTCCGTCGCGATCACCGTCGAGGAGATCCTCGGCGAGCCCGCCTGATCTCACACCCCGCCCCGGGCATCGTGAGCACCGGTTTCCGCCGACGTCACACGATCCGGACCGCACGGTAACGCCTCCTTCCTAGCGTCGCCCTCGACCGAATACGGCGAGCTGAGAAGAGGACCGGCGTGACGGCGACGGCACCGCAGACACCCCCCACCCGCTCGGTCCTCGCAGGCCGCTGGATCGACGACTGGGAACCGGAGGACCCGGGTTTCTGGCAGCGGACGGGGGCGAAGGTCGCCAACCGCAACCTGTGGGCGTCCATCGCCGTCGAGCACGTCGGGTTCTCGGTCTGGACCATGTGGTCGGTGTTCGTGCTGTTCATGGGCCCCGAGTACGGGCTCGACGCGGCGGCGAAGTTCCTGCTGGTCTCCACCGCGTCGCTGGTCGGGGCCGTGCTGCGGGTGCCCTACACGTTCGCGGTGGCCCGCTTCGGTGGCCGGAACTGGACCGTGATCAGCGGGCTGCTGCTGTTGGTGCCGACGGTCGCGGCGGCGTTCGTGCTGCAGCCGGGCACGTCCTACTCGACCTTCCTGCTGATGGCGGCCCTGGCCGGGTTCGGTGGCGGCAACTTCGCCTCGTCGATGACGAACATCAACACCTTCTACCCGGAGGGCCGCAAGGGTCTCGCGCTGGGCCTCAACGCGGGCGGCGGCAACATCGGTGTCGCGGTGATCCAGCTGCTCGCCCTGGGCGTGATCGCCGTGGCGGGCACATCGAACCCCCGGATCCTGCTGGCGATCTACATCCCGCTGATCGTCGTCGTGTCGGTGTGGGCGGCGCTGAAGATGGACAACCTGTCCAGCGTCCGCAACGACACCGGTGCGGCGGGCATGGCCCTGCGCGACCCGCACACGTCGGTCATGTCCTTCCTCTACATCGGGACGTTCGGCTCGTTCATCGGTTACAGCTTCGCGTTCGGGCTGGTGCTGCAGACGCAGTTCGGTCGGACGCCGCTGGAGGCGGCCGCGGTGACCTTCGTCGGCCCGCTGCTCGGATCGCTGATCCGCCCGGTCGGCGGGTGGCTGTCCGACCGGCTCGGCGGGGCCCGGGTGACGTTCTGGAACTTCCTGGCGATGGCGCTGAGCACGCTGGTGTGCATCATGGCCTCCGGGTCGGACTCGCTCGTGCTGTTCACCATGGGGTTCATCGGGCTGTTCGTGTTCTCCGGTGTCGGCAACGGCTCGACCTACAAGATGATCCCCGCGATCTTCCGCAGGCGGGCGGTCGCGAAGATCGCGGAGGGCGCCGACCAGGTGCGCGCGTTCCACGACGCACGACGGGTGTCGGGCGCCGCGATCGGCCTGATCTCCGCGGTGGGCGCGCTCGGCGGCCTGCTGATCAACCTGGCGTTCCGGCAGTCGTTCGCCTCGACCGCCTCGGGCGTCCCGGCGTTCTGGGGGTTCCTGGTCTTCTACCTGGTCTGCACGGCCATCACCTACGCGCTGTACCTGCGCGCCGCCCCGGCCGAGGTCCCGGGCCGCTCGCAGCTGGCCTACGCCCGGGTGTGACCACGTCCGGGCGCACCGCCACCCACTGCCCGTACTGCGCGCTGCAGTGCGGGCAGTGGGTCGACGACACCGGGGCGGTGGACGCCCGCGCGTTCCCGACCAACGGGGGCGGGCTCTGCCAGAAGGGCTGGACGGCTGGATCGCTGCTCGACCATCCCGAACGGCTGACGACGCCGTTGCTGCGCGCCTCCCGCGACGCCCCGCTCACCCCCGTGAGCTGGGACACCGCACTCACGCACGTGGCCACGAGGCTGCGTGCGCTGCGAGCCGGGCACGGCGCCGACGCCGTCGCCGTGTTCGGCGCGGGCGGGCTGACCAACGAGAAGTCCTACCTGCTGGGCAAGTTCGCGCGGGTGGCGCTGGGCACCTCGCAGATCGACTACAACGGCCGGTTCTGCATGTCCTCGGCCGCCGCGGCCGGCAACCGGGCGTTCGGCGTGGACCGCGGACTGCCGTTCCCGGTGACCGACCTCGACGGCGCGGAGGTGGTGGTGCTGGCCGGGGCGAACGTGGCGGAGACGATGCCGCCGCTGATGGGTCACCTCACCGGCGCCCGGCTCGTGGTGATCGACCCGCGGCGCACTCCCACGGCCGAGCGGGCGGTCGCCTCCGGCGGCCTGCACCTGGCACCCGCGCCGGGCACCGACCTCGTGCTGGCGCTGGGGATGCTGCACGCCGCCGTCGTCGACGGGCACGTCGACCTCGACTACCTCGCCGGGCGCACCACCGGTTTCGACGACGCGTGGAGCGTCGCGGCGCAGTGGTGGCCCGAGCGGGCGGAGCGCGTGTGCGGGGTGGCGGCGGCGGATATGCGCACGGTCGTCGGCTGGCTCGCCCGCGCCGCCAACCGCTACGTGCTGACCGCCCGCGGCGCCGAGCAGCACGCGCACGGCGTCGACACGGTGTCGGCGTGGATCAACCTGTCCCTCGCGCTCGGGCTCCCCGGGCGCGAGGGGTCCGGCTTCGGGACGATCACCGGGCAGGGCAACGGCCAGGGCGGCCGCGAGCACGGCCAGAAGGCCGACCAGCTCCCGGGCTACCGCATGATCACCGACCCGGCCGCGCGGGAACACGTCGCCGGGGTATGGGGCGTGGATCCGGGGTCCCTGCCGGGCCCGGGGCGCAGCGCTTCCGAACTGCTCGCCGCGCTCGGCCGCCCCGGCGGGCCGAAGGCGCTGCTCGTGTTCGGGTCCAACATCGGGGTGTCGGCACCGGACGCGGAGTCGGTGCGCGACCGGCTCGCCGCGCTGGACCTGCTCGTCGTCGCCGACTTCCTCCCCGGCGAGACCGCGATGGCCGCCGACGTCGTGCTGCCCGTGGCCCAGTGGGCCGAGGAGGAGGGCACGATGACGAACCTGGAGGGGCGGGTGCTGCGGCGGCGCCGGGCGATGCACCCCCCGCCGGGCGTCCGCACCGACCTGGAGGTGATCTCCGGGCTGGCCGGCCGGCTCGACGTCACGGGCTTCCCGGCCGACGCCGGGGAGGTGTTCGAGGAGTTGCGGCTCGCGTCCGCGGGCGGGCCCGCCGACTACGCGGGCATCTCCTACGCCCGGCTCGACGCGGGCGAGGCGCTGCACTGGCCGTGCCCCACCGAGGAACATCCCGGCACCCCACGCCTGTTCGACGAGCGCTTCGCCCATCCCGACGGCCGCGCCCGGCTGGTCGGGGTGGACCACACGGAGGCCGCCGAGCCGCCCGACGCCGAGCACCCGCTGCGCGCCACCACCGGTCGGGTGCTGGTGCACTACCAGTCCGGCGCCCAGACCCGGCGGGTCGCGGAGCTGGCCGGGATCGAGCCGGAGTCGTTCGTGGAGTGCCACCCCGACACCGCCGCCCGCGCGGGTCTCGTCGACGGGGCGTGGGCGCGGGTCGTGTCGCGGCGCGGCGTCGCGGAGGCCCGGGTGCGGTGCGTCGCCTCGCTGCGGCCGGACACCGTGTTCCTGCCGTTCCATTTCGGGGGCGCGCAGGCGGCCAACAACGTCACCATCGCGGCCCTGGACCCGATCAGCCGGATGCCGGAGTTCAAGGCCTGCGCGGTGCGGCTGGAGCCCGTCGACCGTTGACAGGTGCACATTTCTTACCGACTCCGCTCCGTCACAATCCCACTCTCCGTGATCAGATCCGCGATCATGCCTGCCGCGGGCTGTCGATCGGGGCAGGTGGATGCGGTCGTCGACGTGGGCGGCCCGGGAACCGGTGTACAGCCTGGGATCCGGTGTACAACAGCACGCCGCCGGCGAACCGGTCCCGAGCGGGGTCGACCCGATCGCGGGACCCGGCGGGCCCGGCTCACCGCCACCGCCTGCCGGTGTGCGAGCTGCGTAACCCCGGCGTCATCGCGCGCCGCACGGGCGTAACCCCGGCTACCTACCGTCGCCCGCATGGGTCGGCGCGTGGTGGTGGTCGGGAACGGGATGGTGGGGGCCCGGTTCTGCGACGAGGTGCGCCGCCGCGACCCCGACGGCCGTCGCGTGCGGCTCACCGTGCTCGGCGCCGAGCGGTGGCCCGCCTACAACCGGGTGCTGCTGTCCACGGTGCTGGCCGGCGGGCTGGCGGCCCGGGCGATCGGGCTCTACCCGGGCGGCTGGGCGGCGCGGCGCCGGATCGACCTGCGCACCGGCGTCGCGGCCGTCGCGATCGACCGGGCCGCGCGGGTCGTCCACACCGACGACGGCGGGCTGGAGCCCTATGACGAGCTGGTGCTCGCCACCGGCAGCCGGGCCCACCTCCCGCCGCTGGACGGGATCGAGAAGGACGGCGTCACCGCGTTCCGCGACCTCGCCGACTGCGAGCGGATACTGTCGCTGGCCCGCCCGGGCACCAGGTTCGCCGTGCTCGGCGGCGGGCTGCTCGGGTGCGAGGCCGCGCGGGGCCTCGCCGGGCGCGGGGCGCGCGTCACGCTGCTGCACCGCGGCACGCACCTGATGGAGCGCCAGATCGACCCCGGTGCTGGGCAGGTGCTGGCCGCGTCGCTGCGGCGGCTCGGCGTGGACGCCCGCCTCGGCGTGCGCGCCACCGCGTGGGAACCGGGCGCGGGGATCCGGACCGACGGTGGCCTCGTCGCCGCCGACGCGCTGGTCGTCGCCACCGGGGTGCGCGCCGAGACCGCGCTCGCCGCCGATGCCGGGATCGCGGTGGACCACGGCGTCGTCGTCGACGACCGGCTCGCCACCTCCGACGACCGCGTGCACGCCGTCGGCGACTGCGCCCAGCACGCCGGCGCGGTGGCCGGGGTCGTGCAGCCGGGCTGGGAACAGGCCGCGGTGCTGGCCGACCTGCTCACCGGGTCCGACCCGGCCGCCCGCTACCGCGGCACCCGCGGCGTCACCCGGCTCAAGGCCCGCGACATCGACCTGGCCGCGTTCGGCGACCCGGCGCTGCTCACCGATCCGGCCTCCGACTCCGCCACCCCGGCCCCCGAGGTGATCCGGTTCTCCGACCCGGCGGGCGGGCGCTACGCCGCGCTGGCGTTCGCCGGCGAGCAGGTGGTGGCCGGCGCGGTGGTCGGGCTGCCGGACGCCGCCGCGTCGATGATCCAGTTCTTCGACGGCGGCATCCCCATCGCACCCGGCGACCGGCTGGCGCTGCTGCTGGGCCGCGCGCTGCCCGGTGCCGTCGAGACCGCCGACCCGGGCCGGCTGCCGCACGCGGCCGTCGTCTGCCGCTGCAACACCGTCACCAAGGGCGCGCTCGTCGCCGCGTGGCGGGGTGGCGCCACCGACCCGGCCGCGCTCGCCCGCGCCACCCGCGCCACCACCGGCTGCGGGAGCTGCGGGGACGCGGTGCGCGGCATCTGTACCTGGCTCGCCGAAGCCGATCCCCGGACCGAGGAGGCTGCATGACCCGCGAACTCGTCGTCATCGGGAACGGGATGGTCGGGCACCGGCTCGTCCAGGCCCTGTGCGACCGCGACAGCGCGCACGAGTGGCACATCACCGTGCTGGGCGAGGAGAGCAGGCCCGCCTACGACCGCGTCGCGCTGTCGTCCTACGTGGACGGGGTGAGTGCCGAGGACCTGACGCTGCCCTCGCTCACCGTCGACCTGCACCTCGGCGACCCGGCCACGGCGATCGACCGGGACGCGCGGACCGTCACCACGGAAGCCGGTCGCACGCTGCCCTACGACGCGCTGGTGCTGGCCACGGGCTCGGTGCCGTTCGTCCCACCGGTACCCGGTCGCGACCTGCCGGGCTGCTTCGTCTACCGCACGCTCGACGACCTCGACGCGATCAGGGCCGCCGCCGCGGCCGCCGTGGCGCTGCCGGGAGCGGGGCGGCGCTCGGCCGTCGTCGTCGGGGGTGGGCTGCTGGGGCTGGAGGCGGCGCGCGCGCTGCGCTCGCTGGGGCTCTCGCCGCAGGTCGTCGAGATCGCGCCGCGGCTGATGCCGGTGCAGGTCGACGAGGGCGGCGGGGCGCTTCTGCGGCGGCTCGTCGAGTCGTCGGACCTCGCCGTGCGCTGTGGGGTGTCGGTCAACGGGATCGCGCAGGACCGCGGCCGGCTCACCGCGACCCTGTCCGACGGCGTGGAGCTCGACGCCGACATCGTGGTGTTCTCCGCGGGCATCCGCCCCGCCGACGCGCTGGCCCGGGCCGCGGGCCTGCGGGTGGGGGAGCGCGGCGGGGTGTTCGTCGACAACCGCTGCCGCACGTCGGACGAGAGCATCTGGGCGATCGGTGAGGTCGCCGCGCTGGAGGGCCGCACCTACGGGCTCGTGGCGCCGGGGTACGCGATGGCCGAGGTGGTCGCCGACCGGTTGCTCGGCGGCCCGGCCACGATGACCCCCGCCGAGCTGGACATGTCCACGCAGCTCAAGATGCTCGGCGTGGACGTCGCCAGCTTCGGCGACGCGCAGGCCACCACGCCCGGTGCGCTCGAGGTCGTCGTCAACGACCCCGTCGCGGGCACCTACGCCAAGCTGGTCGTCAGCGACGACGCGCGGACGCTGCTCGGCGGCGTGCTCGTCGGGGACGCCTCGCGCTACGCCTCGCTGCGCCCGCTGGTGGGCGCCGCGCTGCCCGCCGACCCGGTGGCGATGATCGCGCCGGGCGGGGTCGAGCTGGGCGCCGACGCCCTGCCCGACAGCGCCCAGGTCTGCTCGTGCAACGCCGTCACCAAGGGCGCGATCCTCTCCGCGATCGGCGACGGGGCCGACACGGTGCCGGCGATCAAGGCGTGCACGCGGGCCGGCACGAGCTGCGGGTCGTGCGTGCCGATGCTCAGGACGCTGCTGGTGCAGTCGGGCGTCGAGGTCTCCACTGCGCTGTGCGAGCACTTCGCGTTCTCCCGCGCGGAGCTGTACGAGATCGTCGCCGGGGCCGGGATCCGGACGTTCTCCGAGCTGGTGGCCCGGCACGGCACCGGGCGGGGCTGCGACATCTGCAAGCCCGCCGTCGCGTCGATCCTCGCCTCGGTGGGTACGGGCCACGTCCACGACGGCGAGCAGGCCGCGCTGCAGGACACCAACGACCACTTCCTGGCCAACCTGCAGCGCAACGGCACCTACTCGGTCGTGCCCCGGCTGCCCGGCGGCGAGGTGAGCCCGACCCAGCTGATCACGATCGGCGAGGTGGCCCGCGACTTCGGCCTCTACACCAAGATCACCGGCGGGCAGCGGATCGACATGTTCGGCGCCCGCGTCGAGCAGCTCCCCGCGATCTGGCGCCGGCTCGTCGACGCCGGGTTCGAGTCCGGCCACGCCTACGGCAAGGCGCTGCGCACGGTGAAGTCGTGCGTCGGCACGACGTGGTGCCGCTACGGCGTGCAGGACTCCGTCGGGCTCGCCGTCGCGCTGGAGCTGCGCTACCGCGGGCTGCGGGCACCGCACAAGTTCAAGTCCGGGGTCTCGGGGTGCGCCCGGGAGTGCGCGGAGGCGCGCAGCAAGGACTTCGGGATCATCGCCACCGACAACGGCTGGAACCTCTACGTCGGCGGCAACGGCGGGTTCACCCCGCGCCACGCCGAGCTGCTCGCCTCCGACCTGGACACCGAGACGCTCGTGCGCTACGTCGACCGGTTCCTGATGTTCTACATCCGCACCGCCGACCGGCTGCAGCGCACGGCGCCGTGGATCTCCTCGCTGGACGGCGGTCTCGACCACCTGCGCGCGGTGGTCGTGGACGACTCGCTCGGGATCTGCGCCGACCTGGAGGCCGCGATGGACGCGCACGTGGGCAGCTACACCGACGAATGGCGGGGGGTCCTGGAGGACGAGGAGAAGCTCGCGCGGTTCGTCAGCTTCGTCAACACTCCCGAGACGCCGGACCCGACCATCACCTTCACCGAGGAACGCGGCCAACGCGTCCCGGTGGGGCTCGGGATGCCGGGGGTGGGGCAGTGACGGACTTGCAGCAAGGCCACCTTCACGCAATGAGGCTGCATGAAGGTGGCCTTGCTGCAATGACGGTGCGGTGGGAGACCGCGTGCGCGTACGACCGGCTGCTGCCCGAGCGGGGCGTCGCCGCGCTGTTCGGTGACGTCCAGGTGGCCGTCTTCCGCACCCACGACGGCTCCGTGTACGCGATCGGCAACGTCGACCCGTTCTCCGGGGCCGCGGTGCTCTCGCGCGGAATCGTCGGCGATCGCGGGGGTGTGCCGACCGTCGCGTCGCCGATCTACAAGCAGGCCTTCGGCCTGGTGGACGGGCAGTGCCTGGACGACCCGGAGGTCGCCGTACCGGCCTACCCGGTGCGCGTCACGGACGGCTCGGTGCAGATCGGGCTACCGTGGTAGCCGCGATGACCAGCCCCGTCGAGACGTCCCCCGCCGTGCCACCGCTCGCGGGCTTCACCGTCGGGGTCACCGCCGCGCGCCGCGCCGAGGAGCTCGGCACGATGATGGAGCGCCGCGGCGCCGTCGTGCTGCACGGGCCCGCGTTGCGCATCGTGCCCGTCGCTGACGACACCGACCTGCTCGCCGCCACCCGCGGGCTCATCGCGGCGCCGCCGGACATCACGGTCGCCACCACCGGGATCGGCTACCGCGGCTGGATCGAGGCCGCCGACGGCTGGGGCGTCGGCGAGGACCTGCTCGCCGCCCTCGGCTCCGGCACGCTGCTCGCGCGCGGGCCCAAGGCGCGCGGCGCGATCCGGGCGTCCGGGCTGGTGGACGCCTGGTCGCCGCCGTCGGAGTCCTCGGCCGAGGTGCTGGAGTACCTGCTCGCCGGAGACCTCGCCGGGAAGCGGATCGCGGTCCAGCTGCACGGCGAGCCGCTGCCCGACGTCGTCGAGGCGCTGGAGATCGCCGGGGCCGAGGTGGTGCAGGTGCCGGTCTACCGCTGGCTGCCGCCCGCCGACATCGTGCCGCTGGACCGGTTGATCGACGCGGTGCTCGCGGGCGGCGTCGACGCGCTCGCGTTCACCAGCGCCCCCGCCGCGGCCGGGCTGATGTCGCGGTGTGCCGAACGCGGCGTGCGCGACGAGCTGCTGCGGGCACTGCGCGGCCCGGTGCTGGCGCTGTGCGTCGGGCCGGTCACCGCGGCGCCGCTGGAGGCCGAGGACGTCGCGACCGTGCAGCCGCAGCGTTCCCGGCTCGGCGCGATGGTCCGGCGGCTGGAGGCCGAGATGCCGGCGCGGGCCCGCCGGCTGCCCGTCGCCGGGCACCGGCTGGAGCTGCGCGGCCACGCCGTGCTCGTCGACGGGCAGCTGCGCGCGGTCCCGCCCGCCGGGATGGCCCTGCTGCGGTGCCTCGCCCGGCGCCCGGGCCGGGTCGTCGGGCGGGCGGACCTGCTGCGGGCGCTGCCCGGCGGGGGCGACGACGAGCACGCCGTCGAGAGCGCGATGGCGCGCCTGCGCACGTCGCTGGGCAACCCGCGGCTGGTGCAGACGGTCGTGAAGCGCGGATACCGGCTCGCGCTGGATCCCGCCGCCGGGCCCGTTCCGGTCGGCGGCCACTGCGTGCACGGGGACCACCGGTGAACCTGCTGCTCGTGGCGCACGGCACGCGCGATCCGGCCGGCGCCGTCGTCACCGAGGCGGTGGCGGCCCGGGTCCGGGCGGCGCTCGGGGTGCGGGTGGCGGCCTGCTACGTCGACGTCCGCAGGCCGACCCCCGCCGACGCCCTCGCCGGGATGCCGGGCCCGTGCGTCGCCGTGCCGATGTTCCTGGCCGCCGGATACCACGTGCGAGTCGACGTCCCCGCGCAGCTGCGGGGGCATCCCGACGTGCTGCTCGGGGAGACCTTCGGGCCCGACCCCCTGCTCGTGGCCGCCGCGGCCGCCCGGCTGCGCGGGGCCGGGCTGCGCGGCGGCGACGCGGTGGTGCTGGCCGTCGCCGGGTCCAGCGATCCGTGCGCCCGGGCCGACGGTGCGCTGGCGGCGCGGCGGCTCGGGCGCGAGCTGGGCCGGCCCGTCACGCTCGCGACCATCGCCACGGGCGGTCCGCGGGTCGCCGACGCCGTGGCCGGGCTGCGGGCCGCGGGGGCGCAGCGGGTGGCCGTCGCGTCCTGGCTGCTGGCTCCCGGGCTGTTCCAGCGCACCCTGGCCGGGTGCGGCGCGGACGCCGTGGCCGAGCCCCTCGCCGCGCACGACGCCGTGGTCGACCTGGTGCTGGCCCGCTACGCGGCGGCGCGTGCGGTGACCGCGCGGACGGCCTGACGTTCGGCCACACGCGAGCGGGGTCAGCGACGGGGGAGACGGCCGTCGACCAGGAGGACACCCTCGGCCCGGAGGCGGGCGCTCTGCTCCCGCGCGATGTGCGGGGCGCAGCTGCCGTCGGCGCGCAGGACGCGGTGCCACGGCAGGTCGTGGCCGTCCTCGGCGAGGATCCGCCCCACCAGCCGCGCCCGGCCCGGCAGGCCCGCGCGGGCGGCCACCTCGCCGTAGCTGCTCGTCTCCCCCGGTGGGATCGCGCGGACGACCTCCCGCACCCGTTCGAGGGTCTCCTCGTCCATGTCGCCGGCTAGAGGAACGCGCGGAGGTGGCCCGCGACCTCGTCGGTGCGCTCCAGGAACACCATGTGGCCGGACTCGACGGGCGCCACCGTGAGGGCGTCGCCGAGGGCGGCGCGGCAGGCGTCGACCCAGTGGGGTGCGACGAAGTCGGCCTTCGTGGCCGGCACCAGCAGCGTCGGGAGGCCCGCGGGCGGGGTGACGGCCGGGCGGGCCATCTCGCTCCAGGCCGCGACGGCCGCCGCGCGGCAGTAGCGGTAGCGGAACCGGTCGCCGTCCGCGACCAGGTGCGCGGCCAGCTCGGCGTCGACCAGGTCGTCGGCGATGCCCGCCCAGCGTCGGGCACGGTCGGCGCGGGCGGTGGCACGATCGGGATAGGACTCGTCGGCGCGGGTCTCCTCGGCGGTCTCCAGCATGTCCTGGGCGTCGAGCCCGATCGCCGGGTCCAGCAGGACGAGCTTCTCGACGCGCTCGGGTGCGGCGCGGGCCAGGTGCACGGCGATCGCGGCGCCGAAGGAGTGCCCGATGACGGGGACCCGGTCGAGCCCCTCGCGGTCGAGGACGGCGAGTGCGTCGGCGACGTGCTGCTCGAACCCCCACGGCGGCGTCCACGGTGAACGGCCGTGACCGCGCAGGTCGGCCCCGATTATCCGCAGCTGCGGGAGGGCGTCGGCGAGCACCCGCCAGCGCTGCCCGTGCCCGGTGACGCCGTGCAGGGCGAGCGCCGGGGCGCCGTCTCCGAACGAGTGCAGGTGCAGGGGGCTCACGGCGGGATCGTCGCACGGCCTCCCCACGTTGCAGGAAGGCCACCTTCACGCAACCACGTTGCATGAAGGTGGCCTTGCTGCAATGCGGCGGCGGGACTGTCGGGGGTGCGTGGTTGCATCCCCCCGTGACCCGGACCCTCGACCCCGCCCGCGTGGCGCCCGGGCTGGTGCGTGCCCCGCGGCCCGGCGGCGCCGCGCCCGCCTGGGACGAGCGCGCGCTGCGGGTGCTCGCGCACGACGCGGGACCGCTGCGGGTGGTCGGCGGTCCGGGCACGGGCAAGACCACGCTGTTGCTGGCCGCGCTCGCGCAGCGGGTGGCCGCGGGCGAGGACCCGGCGCGCACGTTGCTCCTGGTCGGGAGCAGGCGCGCGGCCGGGGAGTTCCGGGAACGGCTGGCCGACCTCGCGCAGGGGGCCGAGCGCACGCGGCGCGAGCCGCTGGTGCGCACCGTCCACTCCTACGCGTTCGGCGTGCTGCGGCTGCACGCGGCGCGCCACGGCGACCCGCCGCCGCGGCTGCTGGCGAGCGCCGAGCAGGACGCGGTGGTGCGCGACCTGTTGGGCGGTGAGCTGTCCACGGAGGCCCTCGACTCGGGCTGGCCCGCCCGGCTGCGCCCCGCGCTGGGCCTGCCCGGCTTCGCCGCCGAGCTGCGCGAGCTGATCCTGCGGGCCGCCGAGCGCGGGCTGGGTCCCGAGGAGCTCGCCGGGCTGGGCGAGATGCACGAGGTGGATGCCTGGCGGGCGGCCGGCCGGTTCTTCCGCACCTACGAGCAGGTCACGCTGCTGCGCGGGGCCGCGGGCCGCAGCGCACCGCAGGCCACCGCCCCGGCGCTGGACGCCGCGGAGCTGGTGTCGGCCGCGCTCGACGCGCACGCCTCCGACGCGGAGCTGCTCGCCGTCGAGCGGCACCGCGTGCAGCACCTGCTCGTCGACGACGCCCAGGACCTCGACCCCCAGCAGATGGAGCTGGTGCGCGCGCTGGGCTCCACCGCCCGCACGGTGCTGCTGGCCGGCGACCCCGACCAGGCGGTGCTCACCTTCCGCGGCGCCGATCCGGACGGCATGAACGCGATCGAGGCCGACACCGTCGTCCTCACCACCGACCACCGCGGCGCGGCCCGGGTCCGCGCGGCCGGCGCGCGGCTCGCGGCCCGGTTGCCGGGATCGGGTCCGGGCCGCCGCCGCACCGGGCCGTCGGGGGAGGACCCGGACGCCGGGCTCGTCGACGTCCGGATCTTCGCCTCGGCCGCGCAGGAGGCCGGCTGGGTCGCCGACCGGCTGCGCCGCGCGCACCTCACCGACGGTGTGCCGTGGTCGCGGATGGCCGTGCTGTCGCGCTCCACCCGCCGCTCGCTGCCGACGCTGCGCCGGGCACTGCTCGCCGCGGGGGTCCCGATCGCGGCGCCACCCGACGAGCTGCCCACCGCCCGCCAGCCCGCCGTCGTCCCGTTGCTGATGGTGCTGCGCTACGCCGCGCGCCCCGAGGACCTCGACGCCGACGCGGCCACCGCCCTGCTCACCTCGTCGCTCGGCTCGGCCGACCCGATGCGCATGCGCCGGCTGCGTCGCGGGCTGCTGCGGCTGCACGCGGGCGTCGCGGACGCCGACGTCGAGGGCAGCGATCCGCTGCTCGTCGAGGCCCTGCAGGCCGCGGCCCGCGGCCGGCCCGACCCGCTCGCCGCGCTCCCGGCCGGCGAGACCGCTCCGCTGCGCCGTGTCGGGGCGCTGCTGGCCGTGGCGGGCGACGCCGTGCGCGAGGGCCAGAGCGCCGAGGAGGTGCTCTGGCGGGTGTGGCAGCGCAGCGGGCTCGCGGTGCGCTGGAGCGAGTCGAGCGCACGGGGCGGCCCGGCCGGTGCCGCCGCCGACCGCGACCTCGACGCCGTGCTCGCCCTCTTCGACGCCGCCGCCCGGCACGCCGACCGGCTGCCCGGCGCGGGTGTCGCCGGGTTCACCGAGTACCTCACCGAGCAGCACCTCCCCGGCGACACCCTCGCCGCCCGCGCACCGCAGGGCGAGGCGGTCGTGCTGCTGACCGCGCACGCCGCGCGCGGCCGGGAGTGGGACGTCGTCGCGGTACCCGGCGTGCAGGAGGGCGCCTGGCCGGACCTGCGGCTGCGCGGCAGCCTGCTCGGCAACGAGCGGCTCGTCGACCTCGTCGCCGGGATCGCGGGCCCGCAGGAGACGGTGTCGCGGATGGCGCCGCTGCTGGCCGAGGAACGGCGTCTGTTCTACTCGGCGTGCACCCGGGCGCGCACGATGCTGCTGGTCAGCGCCGTGGGCGGAGGGCAGGGCCAGGGGGAGGACGAGCTGCCCTCCCGATTCCTCGACGAGCTCGACCCGCTGCCCGCCGAGCGCGCCGAGCGTCCGGTCCACCGACCGGGCCGCGCGCTGGTGCTCGCCGAGCTGGTCGGGGAGCTGCGCCGGGCCGTGTGCGCACCGGACGCCGACCCCGCCCGGCGCGACCGCGCGGCCGCGTCCCTGGCCCGGCTCGCCGAGGCGGGCGTCCCCGCCGCGCATCCCGACCAGTGGTACGGCCTCGCGCCGCTGTCGTCGGACACCCCGCTGCGCGTGCCCGGCGAGGTGGTGCCGGTGTCGCCGTCGGACGTCGAGAAGGTCCTGCGCTGCCCGCTGCGCTGGGTGCTGGAGCGGCACGGCGGAGGCGACTCCGGCGCGCTCGCGGCCGTCACCGGCTCGCTCGTGCACGCGCTCGTGCAGGCGGCGGCGGCCGGCGCCGAGCCGGCCGAGCTGGAGGGTGCGCTGCGGTCGGCGTGGGCGCGGCTCGACGCGGGCGCGCCGTGGTTCGGCCGCCGCGAGCTCACCCGCGTGCGCGGGATGCTCGCCGCGTTCGACGAGTGGGTGCGCGCCAGCCGCGCCGAGGGACTGCGGCTGGTCGCCGTCGAGCAACCGGCGGCGCTGGACCTCCCGCCCGACGACGTCGACGTCGGCACCGCCGGGCCGTGGCTGCGGCTCAAGGGCCGCGTCGACCGGCTGGAGGCCGACGCGCAGGGCCGCCCGGTCGTGATCGACGTCAAGACCGGGAAGACGGCGGTGAGCGCGCGCGCCGCGGCCGAGCACCCGCAGCTCGCCGTGTACCAGCTGGCCGCGGCGCTGGGGGCGTTCGGCGACCTCGTCGACGCCGCGGCGGGCCCGGGTGGTGCGCGGCTGGTGTACGTGGCCGACCGGCGCGCGAGCGGCGAGGTCAAGGAGCCCGTGCAGCCCCCGCTCGACGCCGACGCCGTCGCACACTGGCGCGCGGTGGTGCGCGAGGTGGGCGAGCAGTCGTCCGGGTCGCTGTTCGTCGCCCGCCTGGGCCCCGACTGCGACCGCTGCCCGGTCCGCACCAGCTGCCCCGCCCATGGCGCGGGCCGCCCGGTCACGGAGGCCTAGCCCGGCCGGCCTGCACCGGCCCCCGCGGTCGCACACCCCACGCACTCGCGCA
>NZ_JAJCYB010000055.1 GCF_029263155.1 Pseudonocardia sp. | reverse complement strand
GTCGGTACACGGTGCGCCCGTAGTCGAGCAGGGTTCCGGAGGCGGGGTCGACGAGCAGGCGCCGCCAGACGGCGTCGGTGGCGATGTCGCGGGCCAGGTGCGCGGGGATGGGGCCGTACCCGGACAGTTCACACGGCTGGTCGTCGGCGCCGGTGAGGGTGGAGTACGGGACGATGACGGTGATCAGGGGTTTGCCGGGGGTGACCGGCAGCGTCGCGGTCGCCTCGCCCGGTTCGGTGTTCGGGTCGCGTAGTACCAGTTTCCCGGTGAGTGCGGCGACGAGCAGGTCGGTGCGGCGCTGGTCGAGGGTGCGGGGATCGGTCGCGCCCATGCCGCGGGCGAGGCGGGTGAGCCATTCGAAGGATGCGGCCGCGTCGGGTGCGGGCATCCGGGCCCACAGCGTGGCCATGCCGTCCTCCCCGGGGAACACGTCCACCCGCCGCGCCTGTTTCGCGCTGCGGTGTCGGGTGGTGGCGCCGTCGGTGTCGACGGCGAGGATGGCGCGGCGCAGGGCGGCGTCGAGCTGCGCCCAGGTCTGCCCCGCCGCCCGGGTCAGGACACGGTGCTGCACGGCGGCGGCGAGGTCGTCGTCGAGGTGTTCGACGCGGTCGCAGATCAACCGGGCCCGTGAGGGGTCCAGCTGTCCGGTTTCGAGGAGGTCGCGGGTGGGGCGCAGTACCCCGTCCAGGCGGACGGCGCGGGCGATCCGGGCGTGGGCGGATCCGCGGGACACGGTGGTCGCGAGGGCGATCTCGTCGGCGGCCCACTGCCGCACCTCCGCCGCGGGTACCGAGGGGTGGTCGGCGGGGCGGGCGGCGAACTCGGCCAGCACCGCGGCCTGCCGCGCCGCCGCCCACGCGGCCAACCTCTCGTACCCCACGACCGCATCCACCAGTTCGGCATCCGACAGGGCCGCCGGGTGCCCGGTGGCGAAGTCGAGTTCGGCGGCGAACACCCCCGACGGCGGCGTGTCCGCCAGCGTCGGCGGTGGCTCGGCGGCGTCCCGTTCGGGCGCGTCCGGTTCGGGCGCGTAGGGCGCGGCGACGGATGGGAACATGTGTTCTACTGTACCGCTGATGAGCTGCACGTTTGGTACCGTCGACCGACGGAGGTCGACCACTCGGCGACCCACCACCGGACGGGAGATCGACGCCGTACGGGAGCGGCCGACCCGACCGGCTACGGGGATCGAGGGAGGGTCTTTCGGTGGCAAGTCGATCCGTACCGCAGGCGCGCCAGCGCCGAGGAACGGAATCGGCGCGGCAGCACATCGGTAGAAGCCGACCACCCCCACCCGGAAGATTCGCCGAGACGCCCGAAACCTGGCCCCACCCGACCCGGCGGGCGGCCCGGTCGCGGTGTCGGTAGAAGCCGACCACCCCCGAAACGGTTCACCTGAACCGCCGGAAGGTCGACGGAACCCCGACCCGGCGCGCCGGCGCAGCGGAATCGGCGCGGCAGCGTTTCGGTAGGGGCCGACCACTCCCACCCGGAACGGAATGGTTCACCTGACCCACCAGGCGGCCGCCGAGGCACCCGAACCCCGCCGGCGCCGCGAAGCGACACCGGCGCGGCAGCACTCCGGTAGCAGCCGACCACTCCCGGACCGGTTCACCTGAACCGCCAGGAGGCCGCCGGGGTGCCCGAACCCCCCGCCGGCACCGAGGACCGGAACCGGCGGCAGTAGCCGACGTGGAAGCCCACCGCCGCCGAAGGGGAGGCGGGGCCGGCCAGGATCCGGCCCCCGCCTCGACCAGGACCTAGTGGAACGGCTTGTGCGGGATCTCGGCCTCGTTGAGCTGCTGGTCCATGTCCACCCAGATCGCGTCGTCGTCGATCTTGCACGCGTACACCGGGATGGGGGCGACGGCCGGGACGCCGCGCGGCTCGCCCGTGCGCAGGTCGAAACAGGAGTTGTGCGCGGGGCAGATGAGCGTGTCGTCCTCCTGCAGGTAGCCCTCGTTGAGGGGCTGCTGCTGGTGGGTGCAGGTGTTGTGGACCGCGACGGCCTCGTCCTCGTAGAGGCGGACCACGCAGACCGGCTCGCCCCGCAGCTGGACGACCATCATGTCGCCCTCCTCGAGCTGGTCGAGATCGGCTACCGCTTCCCACGCCATGGTGTGTTCTCCTTCAGTTCGTCGCGCGCCGGGATCGGGGCAGGGAGCCCCGTACCTCGATCCACCCGTTGCGTATCCGCGTCGGGAGCACCGGTTGGGGGGTGTGGGCGGGCCCGCGCAGGATGCGCCCGTCTCGGAGGTCGAAGCGGGCCTCGTGCAGCGGGCAGGTCACCGTGCATCCGTCGAACTGGCCGCGCGACAGCAGCCCGCCCGCGTGGCTGCAGGTGTTGTCCATGGCGTAGAGGTCACCGTTCGTGCGGTAGAGCAGGACCTTGCGGCCGTCCACCTCGACGCCTGCCGGGATCCCGTCCTCCAGGGCGGTGTCCTCCACCGCGCGCACCCAGCGGGTGGGCCCGGTCGACGTCGCCACCCGGTTGACCATGACGGCCCGGCCCTGCACGAGGTGTCCGCCGACGAACCCGGCAGCTCCCGTGACGGTCATGCTCGCCAGGCTGAGCACCTGCGCCGGCCTGCGGTGCCCGCGCATCCGGGCGGCCAGCGACGCGGCCTGCAGCGTCATCCCCGCGGCGTTGAGCACGCCGTGGAACAGTCCGACGCGGCGGTCCTCGTCGTCGCTGACGTTCCAGTCGGTGATGCCGGTGGCGGCGGTGGCGACGGCCGCGGCCAGGCCGGCCGCGCTGAGCGCGCCCGCCGGGTCCAGCCGCCCGTTGGCGGAAGGGACGTCCTTGTCGAGCAGGTCGAGGACGACGGCGCTCGACCAGAAGCCGATCGGGAGGTCGCTCAGCGCCGCGTGCAACGAGTGTCCGGCCCACCGGCCGCCGTGCATCAGCTCCACGACGACGTTGTCGCGGTGGCGGTCGTACAGCGGCTGCACCACCTCGGTGACGCTGTCGTTGAGGGTGTGCAGCCAACGCCACTTCCCGACCGCCGCGAACAGCTCGTGGTGCCACGTCGTGAGCCGCGACGCGGGCGCGGCCGTGGTGCTCCCGTGCTGTTGGTCGGTACTCGTCATCGAGTCTCCTGCTCCGTTGCGCGGCCGAGGCGATCAGGGATGTTCCCACCCCGGGCCGGGTCGGTGCTGTCGCAGTTTGCGACGTTCAGCCGCGCTCGACGGCGGGGCGATCCGGCCCACGAGCGCGGGCCGGTGTGGCCCGGCGGCAGGCGCTCGCACGACATGTCCCCCCGCCGCCGACGAGGTAGGGTCCGGCGAGTGTCTGTCGAAATAGAGAACGGAAAGCCCGGAGAGGAATTGACCACACCGGCTCGGGAGCCGGTGAAGCGGGATCCGGAGAAGGGTTTCGTCGCTGTTCTGGGTTGGAGTCTGAACGCGATCGAGGCGCTCGACCGGTTCGACCGGCGGTACGTCGTCGTGGCGCCGGAGTGGGCGCAGGAGTACTGCACCGAGAACGACATCCCCTACATCCCGTGGAACTTCGAGCGGCTCAACGACCGCTCGATGGAGATCGCCGAGACCCTGCAGGAGGCCGGCGTCGACGTCGCCATCCCCCTGTACGAGGAGACCGTCGAGTGGGCGGGCGCGATCAACGCGGTGCTGCGGGGCAACCCTCGGCTGTTCGGTCAGGCGATGCTGCTGCGGGACAAGGCCCTGATGAAGCGGCGTGCGCAGCTCGGCGGCATCCGGGTCGGGATCTTCGAGGAGGCCCACGACCGGGGCGACGTCATCCGGTTCCTCAAGCGGGTCAACCAGACGCTGCTCAAGCTCGACGGCGACCCGAACGACCCGATCCACCTCAAGGCGTTCGACAAGGCCGGCTGTCTCGGGCACCGCGTGATCCGCACCCCGGACGAGGTCGACACGATCCCCGACGAGGAGTTCCCGGTCCTGATGGAGTCCCATCTCGACGGCTGGGAGTTCGCCGTGGAGGCGTGGATATTCAACGGCAAGGTCCGATTCCTGAACATCTCCGAATACGTCACGCTCGGGTACTCGGTGTTCGTCCCGGCCACTCCCGAACTGGAGCGCTACCGGGCCCGGATCACGCAGGAGATCGAGAAGCTGATCAAGGCGTTCGAGATCGACTTCGGCTTCATCCATCCCGAGTACTTCGTCACCAGCGACGGGGAGATGTACTTCGGCGAGGTGGCCTACCGGCCGCCGGGCTTCAAGGTCTTCGAGCTGTTGGAGCGCGCGTACGGATTCAACGCCTACCAGGCGCTGGTGCTCGCGTTCGACCCGAAGACCACCGAGGAGGAGATCGACGCCTTCTTCCCGACCGAGGTCGTCGACGCGCGCGGTTTCGCCGGCTGCTTCGGCGTGTACCCGCGGCGCCGGGTCGTCAACGAGCTGGCGATGCCGGACGAGACCGTGGACCACGAGTACTTCGATTCCCACGAGCTCACCGCCCCGCTGGAGGAGACGGTGACCAAGCGCACCGCGTTCGGCACGCACTGGGGCCTGGTGTACTTCTTCGGCGACGACCCCTACACGATGCGCGATCTGCTCGCGAGGCAGGAAGAACTTGACTTCTACGTCTAGTGACGGGGTGCTGGACCGGCGCCTGGCCGCCCTCGACGACGCCGTCGCGGCGATGGCGCAGACCCGGGACTTCGGCAAGCACCTCAAGCTCCGGCTCGTGCTGGACTCGCTGCGTCGCGTGCTGGTGGCACCCGGCGGCTGCGCGGCCGTGCAGGCCCGCGCCGCCGCGCTGGAGGACGCCGGCCTGTTCCTGGGCACGGACTGGGCGTCCCCGGAGATCCTGGTCCCCGCGCTGAGCGGGAACTCGCTGCACAGCGCCGACGCCGACACCGTGCTGATGGAGGCCGCGAGCGGGCTGCGCCTGCTCGCCGTCGCCACCGGCGACTACGAGCACCCCAGGATCTCCGCCGAGGACGCCCACCAGTTCCTCTCGCAGGTGCTGGCCATGAACCTGGAGCTGCTGTTCACCCCGCCCAGCGAGGCCGAGCGCACGACGCAGGGACGCACGGCGCAGCTGATCCGGGACCTGGTGGGGCACATCGGTGCGCAGGTCGGCTACGGCAGCGTCCTGGACCGCCTGGTCGAGGAGATCTGGCGCATCCTGCGGCAGCGGCCGATCCAGGTCGACGGTGTGCAGGACATGATCACCCGGATCGCGGTCTACCGCGGCGACCCCGACGTCGACCTGGGGTCCGCCGGGCAGGGTGTGGACCGGCTGATCACCAGCCTGTTCGGCACGACCGAGGCGTGCCGGGAGGACCCCGGCCTGGAGGTCTACCGGTCGCGGCTGGAGGCGATGGACGCGGGCGGCCTGCAGTACGAGGCGGCGGGGTTCGCCCGCGCGATGCACGACACCGGGCTCGTCTCGCCCTACCACGCGGAGCTGCTGCGGTTCCTGATCGAGGAGGGCGACTTCCTGATCGCCGAGGCGCTGGGCCTGTCCAGCACCGGCCGCGACTGCCTGCTGCGCTTCCACGACCTGGTGCACCGGCTGATCACCGAGGCCGTGCACCCGCAGACCGCCCAGAGCGTCTACGGGCTGGCGCTGCTGCTGGACCGCGGGATCCTGTACGAGCCCGCGGTCGCGCCCGCGCTGTGGCGCCAGCTCGGCCTGGTGCTCTCCCCGCACGCGCAGGAGCGGCTGGCCACGGCGTTCGGCCCGGTCCCGGCCCCGCCCGCGCGCCTGCTCGCGGGGGTGCTCTCGGTGCTGGGGCTGCCGCTGGGCGTCGGGCAGGGCGACAACCCCACCTGCCAGTCGGCGCGGGCGCTGTCGATGTGGTCCTACAACGACCCCGACTACCTGCTGCAGGTGCTGGTGTGGGCCGCCCGCGACGACGAGATCACCATGCACTTCGAGGGTCAGCCGATCTCCTCGCGCGACAGCGCGGGCGGTGTGGCGACCACGCTGCCCACCGACCTGGACCCGGTGTCGCTGCTCGTGGTGCCCCATCTCGACCGGATCTACGCCGAGATGGGCAGGCGCTGCGCCGACCGGCCCGGCGACCCGCACCGCTGGGTCAACCCCGAGTTCCACGGCTGGTGGTCCGGCCGCGGGTTCCGGATCAACGTCGACGTCGGTACCGGACTGCTGACCGACCTCGACGAGTTCCTCCGGCACTTCTACGCGAGCTACCACCCCGCCTACAACGGCGACCAGCCGGTGATCCACCCGCAGCCGGCGGGCGTCGCCGTCACCGACAGCGGTGCGCGCTACGTCGGCTGGCACGCGATCACGATCCTGCGGGCGGGCCCGGACCCGCAGGACGTCATGCGGGTCTACTTCTACAACCCCAACAACGACAGCGGTCAGGACTGGGGCGACGGGGTCGTGGTCAGCACCGCAGGCCACGGCGAGCGGTTCGGGGAGGGCTCGCTGCCGTTCGACCAGTTCGCCTCGCGGCTCTACATCTACCACTACGACCCCTTCGAGCGGGGCGATCCCGACGCGGTGCCGGCCGAGGAGCTCGACCGGGTCCTCGGCTACATCCAGCGCAGCTGGGGTGCCGACCGGCTGCCGGCCGGCGCCCTGCAGGCCGCTCGCGGACCGTCCGGCGGGCCGGAACCGCAGTAGCGCGAGCCGGATCCTCCCGCCCGGGATCGCCCGGCGGGGATCAGGTCCCGGGTGCGATGAAGAACTCGAGGGCGATGTTGTCGGGGTCGCGGAAGGAGACGCCGCTGCCGTAGTGGGCCTTCTTGATGCCGCCGTGGGCGATCCCGAGCTCGTCGAGCCGGTCGCGCCACCGCTCGAGTTCGGCGGTGCCGCTCAGCGCGAAGCCGATGTGGTCCAGGCCGGTGCGCCGCTCGTCGGCCCGCTCCTTCGTCTCGGCCCCCATGTGGGTGTGCAGGCCCAGGAGCGTGCCGCCGTCGAGTGCGAAGACCGTGTGGTGGTAGGTGCCCGACTCCTCGTCCTCGTCGAGCACCGGGTCGGCACCGAGGAGCCGCGCGTACCACCGGGTGCTGCGGTCGAGGTCGGAGACGGTGATCGCGATGTGCTGGATGCCCGGGAACGCCACGGAAGGACTCCTTGTCGGTTGGGGTGGCCGTCCACGGTCTCATACCGTGACGAACAACTCATCCCGGACGCTCTCGATCCGGCCAGGGCGCGGCGGATGGCGGATCGCACAACCACGCGGCTCCGCGGATGGCCCCGGTTCGTCGGTTCCGTGGGTGGTCGGGCCCGCGGCCCGCCCGCCATCGTGAGGCGGATCTCATCCACCGCCCTGCGAGGTGCCCCCGTGCGCGGAACGACACGCCCCACCCACCCGGTCGACGAGGTGCTGCCTGCGGGCAAGCTCGCCGTCTACGGCTTCCAGCACGTGCTCGCCTTCTACGCCGGGGCCGTGATCGTCCCGATCCTGCTCGCGGGCGCGATCGGGCTGTCCGAGCGCGAGCTCATCCACCTGATCAACGCCGACCTGTTCACCTGCGGCATCGCCTCGATCATCCAGAGCGTCGGCTTCTGGAAGGTCGGGGTCCGGCTGCCGCTGCTGCAGGGCGTCACGTTCACCGCGGTCTCGCCGATGATCGCCATCGGGCTCGCCGCCGGCGGGGGCACCGACGGGCTCCTGGTGATCTACGGCTCGGTGATCGTGGCCGGGCTCGTCACGTTCCTGATCGCGCCGTACTTCTCGAAGCTGATCCGGTTCTTCCCGCCCGTCGTCACCGGTTCGGTCATCCTGATCATCGGGCTGGCCCTGCTGCCGGTGGCCGCGCTCGACGCCGTCGGCGGCGGGTCGGACCCGCAGCCGGGCAACCTGCGCAACCTCGCCTACGCGCTGGGCACGCTGCTGGTCATCGTCGCGATCCAGCGGATCTTCCGCGGCTTCATGGCGACGGTCGCGGTGCTCGTCGGTCTCGTGCTGGGCACGCTGGTGGCCTGGGGGCTCGGGGACGCGACGTTCGACGCGGTGGACGGGTCGTCCTGGTTCGGCGTCACCACGCCGTTCCACTTCGGGTGGCCGCAGTTCAGCTTCGCCGCGATCGTGTCCATGATCGTGGTCATGCTCATCACCGCCGTCGAGACCACCGGGGACGTCTTCGCCACCGGCGAGATCGTCGACAAGCGCGTCGGGCGCGAGGACGTGGCCCGCGCGCTGCGCGCCGACGGCCTGGCCACCACGATCGGCGGGGTGTTCAACTCCTTCCCCTACACCTGCTTCGCCGAGAACGTCGGGCTGGTGCGGTTGACCCGGGTGAAGAGCCGCTACGTCGTGGCCGCGGCGGGCGTCATCATGATCCTGATCGGGCTGGTGCCCAAGGCGGGCGCGGTCGTGGCCGGCATCCCGCACCCCGTCCTCGGCGGCGCGGCGCTGGCGATGTTCGCGACGGTGGCGGTGGTCGGCATCCAGACCCTGTCCCGGGTGGACTTCCACGACCACCGCAACGTCGTGATCGTGGGTTCGTCGGTCGGGCTGGCCATGTTCGTCACCGCGCAGCCCGACGTCGCCACCGCCGTGCCGCCGTGGGCGCAGATCATCTTCGGGTCGGGTATCACGCTGGGCAGCATCGCCGCGATCGGGCTCAACGTCGTGTTCCACCATCTCGGACCGGACCGCGGTCCCGCGGTGGCGGGAACGCCCGGCGACTCGGTGCGGCTGGCCGAGGTGAACCAGATGGGTCGCGACGACTTCGTCGCGACGTTCGGGCGGCTGTTCCAGGGGTCCGGGGAGGTGGTGGGCCACGCGTACGACCGGCGCCCCTTCGCCGACACCGGCGCGCTGCGCACCGCGTTCCAGGAGTCCCTGTTCTCGGCCCCGCGCGACGAGCAGCGCGCGCTGATGGCGCACTATCCCGATCTCGGCGGGGACCGCGTCGCCGACGGCGAGGAGGGTGAGGACTCCGTGCGCGACCAGTCGGCGGCCGGGCTGACCAGGCTCACCGAGACCGACCGCGAGGAGTTCGCCGCGCTCGCCGCCGCCTACCGGGAGCGGTTCGGGATCCCGCTGATCGTCTGCGTGCGCGACTCCTCGCGCGAGCACATCCTGCGCGACGGCTGGGCCCGGCTGGAGAACTCGCCCGCGCAGGAGCACGCCGCCGCCCTGATCGAGATCGCGAAGGTGGCCGGTCACCGCTTCGCCGATCTCGTCGCCGACGCCAACCCGATCGCCGGCGCGCGCGCCCGGGCCTTCCGGGGGGACCGGTGAACCTCGCCGCGTTCAACACCTCGTCCGACGCCGAGCACGAGCTGCGCACGCTCTGCGCGGCGCCCGACTGGGCGGCCCGGGTGGCGGCCGGGCGGCCCTACGGCAGCGTCGACGACCTGCTCGTCGCCGCGGACCGGGCCCTCACCGACGCCGACCTGGACGCCGCCATGGCCGGTCACCCGCGCATCGGCGACCGCACGGCCGGCGGGCGGTCGCGGCGCGAGCAGAGCGCGGTCGGGACCGCGGCCACCGACCTGCTCGACGCGCTGGCCGCCGGCAACGAGGCGTACGAGCAGCGGTTCGGCCACGTCTACCTCGTCTGCGCCAGCGGCCGCGGCGCCGAGGACCTGCTCGCCACCCTGCACGCCCGGCTGGCCAACGACGCCGCCACCGAGCGGGCCGTCGCCCTGGCCGAGCTGGCCGCGATCAACCGGATCCGGCTCACCCAGTTCCTGGAGGTCGTCGCATGACGCTGTCCACGCACGTCCTGGACGCGACGTCGGGCCGCCCGGCCGTCGGCCTCGCCGTGCGTCTCGCGTGCGGGGGCGCGGTGCTGGCGCGCGCCGTCACCGACCGCGACGGCCGTGTCCGGGACGGGTTCCCCGACCTGGCCGCCGGCACCTACACGCTCACGTTCGACACCGGCGGGTACTTCGCCGCCACCGGGCAGCAGGGCTTCTACCCGGAGGTGGCCGTCACCTTCGCCGTCACCGATCCGGGGAGCCACCACCACGTGCCGCTGCTGCTGTCCCCGTTCGCCTACTCGACCTACCGCGGGAGCTGACAAGCGATGGGAATCGTCCTGGGAGCCAACCAGTACGGGAAGGCGGAGAACCGGCTCGTCCGGATCCACCGCGAGACCGACCGCCACGAGATCCGTGACGTCACGGTGTCCACGGCGCTGCGCGGCGACTTCTCCGCCGCGCACCTCGCGGGCGACCAGTCCGACGTGCTGCCGACCGACACCCAGAAGAACACCTGCTACGCCTTCGCCAAGTCGCACGGGCTGGGCGAGATCGAGGACTACGCGCTCGCGCTGGCCCGGCACTTCGTCGACGACGTCGCACCGGTGCAGGGTGCCCGGATCGCGGTGGACGAGCTCGGCTGGGAGCGGGTGCCGGTCGGGGGGTCGGGTCACGACCACACCTGGGTGCGGCGGGGGCCCGAGGTGCGCACCACCGTGGTGACCGTCGACGCCGGGGGCGCGCAGGTGGTGTCGGGCCTGCGTGACCTGGTGCTGCTCAAGTCCACCGGCTCGGAGTTCGCCGGGTTCCTCGTCGACGGGTACACGACGCTGGCGCCCACCCACGACCGGATCATGTCCACCTCGCTCGTGGCGACCTGGACCTACGCCGGCGGCGCCGTCGGGGCCGGGGACGTCGAGTGGGACAGGACCTGGGCCGACGTGCGGCGGATCCTGCTGGAGCGGTTCGCCACGGTGCACTCGCTCGCGCTGCAGCAGACGCTGTGGGAGATGGGCAAGGCCGTGCTGGAGGCCCGTCCCGAGGTGGCCGAGATCAGCCTGTCGGCCCCGAACCGGCACCACTTCGTGGTGGACCTCGCGCCCTTCGGCCTGGAGAACCCGAACGAGGTGTTCCACGCCGCCGACCGCCCCTACGGGCTCATCGTGGCGACGATCACGCGGGACTGACCGGTCGCACCCCCGCATTGCAGCAAGGCCACCTTCACGCCATCTGGTTGCATGAAGGTGGCGTTGCTGCAATCACCGGGTGCGGCGTCAGCGCGACCGCAGGGCCAGGAACACGTCCACGCGGTCGGCGAACACGCCGAGGTCGCGGCCGGTGAGCTCCTCCACCCGCCCGATGCGGTAGCGGACCGTGTTGACGTGCAGGTGCAGCCGTTCCGCGGCGCGGCTCCACGATCCCGAGCAGTCCAGGAACGCCTCCAGGGTCTCGCGCAGGCCGGCGTCGTTGCGGGCGTCGTAGGCCAGCACCGGGTCGAGCACGCGCGCGGCGAAGGCCCGGCGCACCTCGTCGGGCACGGTGGCCAGCAGCGCCACGTGCGAGGTGACGTCCGCGCCGGTGACGACATGCAGCGCGCCGGCCCGGTGCTCGGCCAGGTCGCGGGCGTGGTGGGCCTCCCGCACCGCGCCGGCCAGCGCCCCCGGCTCCGACGGCCGGCTCATCCCGACGGTGAGCCGTTCGGGGCCCAGGCCCGGTTCCAGCCGGTGCAGCGCGGTGCGCAGCGGCCCGGGTTCGCCCGGGACCAGCGCCACGGCCAGCCCGTCGTGCACCCCGACGACCGGGGGGCCGACATGCGAGGCGGCGTCGACGAGCACCGCGCGCGCGATCTCCAGGCGGTCCGGCCGGTCGACGAACCCGGCCGCGACCACGGTCAGCGGCGCCGCGGGGTCGAGCCCGGCCTGGCGCAGCCGGGTGGCGGTCTCGGGGCGGTTCCCGGCGCCGCCGGCGACGAGCGCGACGGCGTCGTCGGCGATGTCGCGGGCCAGGCGCAGGCCCTCGCCGCGCCGCGCGCGGTCCAGCGCGGTGATCGCGACCAGCTCGTCCACCGCCTCCGCGATCGAGGCGTCCCAGGCCGGGAACGCCCCCTCCACGGCCACGAACCACGACGTCGACCGCTGCTCGGAGGCCGGGCCCACCGGGAACACCGAGTGCGCACCGGTCGAGCCGTCGCCCGCGCCGCGGGAGCGGCCCGCCCCCCGCACGACCGCGGGAAGCCGTGCGGCCGTCAGGAATGTCGCGGTGATGCGGTCCAGCTCGGCATCGGTCAGCGGCCGTGGCCCGGCGACGATCGCCCGGCCGGTCGCGGTCAGCACCCGGCACACCAGCCCGGTGGCCGCCGACACCTGGGCCACGAGCTCGTCGAGGCCGGTCCCGTCCGCGACGGCGGCGAGCAGCCGGCGCTGGCGTCCCAGCGAGTGCGCGAGCCGGTCGCTGCGCGCCGCCGCCAGCGCGCCCACCACGAGCTCGGTGACCGCGGAGAACGACGTCTGCTCGGGTACCTCGATCAGCGGGACGTCGTGGCGGCGGCAGGCGTCGAGCACGTCGTCGGGCGTGCTACCGGACCCGGCGGTGCCGGCGGCGAGCGCAGCGGTGCCCGCGGCGGCGAGCGCGGAGACGAACCGCTCGCTGTCGGCCGGCTCCCGGCGCCAGACCAGCCCGCTGAGCACCAGCTCGCCGCCGGACAGGTACCGGGCGGGGTCGATCAGGTCGGTGGTGTACACCCAGCGGACCGGCCGGTCCAGCGCCGCCCCGGAGCCGTGCAGCAGGCGCAGCCCCAGGCCGGGGTGCCCGACGAGCTCCCGCAACAGCATTGGAGGAACGTACAACTCCGGAGCGGATCGTGGTGGCCGATTCGTCACGGTGGCGACTTCTGCGGAGTGCCTGCCGAGGGATGTACTGCTCCCATGGACTTCCTGGCGCCGACCACCTGGGCCGAGGCCCTCGCGGCCAAGGCGGAGCACCCCGACGCGCTGCCCGTGGCGGGCGGCACCGACGTCATGGTCGAGATCAACTTCGACCACCGGCGCCCGCCCGCCCTGCTCGACGTCACCCGGGTGCCGGAGCTGCGCGACTGGACGCTCGACGACGGCCGGGTCCGGCTGGGTGCCGGGGTCACCTTCGCCCGCGTCATCGACGAGCTGGGCACGACGCTGCCCGGGCTCGCGATGGCGGCGCGGACCGTCGGGTCGCTGCAGATCCGCAACCGCGGCACCGTCGGGGGCAACCTCGGCGCCGCCTCCCCGGCCGGGGACAGCCACCCGGCGCTGCTCGCCGCCGACGCCGACGTCGAGGTGACGTCGGTGCGCGGCACCCGCACGATCCCGGTCGCGGAGTTCTTCACCGGCGTCAAGCGCAGCGCGCTGGCCCCCGACGAGCTGATCGCCGCCATCTGGATCGCCCCGCCGACCGGGCCGCAGCAGTTCTGCAAGATCGGCACCCGCAACGCCATGGTGATCGCGGTGTCGGCGTTCGGCCTGGCCCTGCACCCGGACCGCAGGGCCGTCGGCACCGGCATCGGCAGCGCCGCACCCACCCCGCGCCGGGCCGTCGCGGCCGGGGAGTTCCTGGCCGGGGAGCTGGAGGCCGCGGGGCTGTGGTCCTCGCGCGGCGAGCTGCCCGAGTCCCTCGCGGTCGAGTTCGGCCGCCGGGTGCGCGACGCCGCCGCCCCCATCGACGACGTCCGCGGCACCGCCGCCTACCGCTTGCACACCCTGTCCGTGATGGCGCGCCGCGCCGCCGGATGGGCCTGGACCGAGTATCGCCAAGGGAATGGACGGAGTGCCGCATGAGGATCTCCCTGACCGTCAACGGGACCGCGCACGACGTCGACGACGTGTGGGAGGGCGAGAGCCTGCTCTACGCGCTGCGCGAGCGGATGGGGCTGCCCGGCTCCAAGAACGCCTGCGAGCAGGGCGAGTGCGGCTCGTGCACCGTCTACCTCGACGGCGTGCCGGTGTGCTCGTGCCTGGTCGCGGCCGGGCAGGCGCAGGGCCGCTCGGTGACCACCGTGGAAGGGCTCGCATCCGACGGGGAGCTGCACCCGGTGCAGCAGGCGTTCGTCGAGTGCGGCGCCGTGCAGTGCGGCTTCTGCACCCCGGGGCTGATCGTCTCCACCCACGACCTGCTGGAGCGCAACCCGGCGCCGTCCGACCCGGAGATCCGGGAGGCGCTGGCCGGCAACCTCTGCCGCTGCACCGGGTACGAGAAGATCCTGGACGCCGTGCGCAGCGCGAGCGGAGCACGTACCGAGCGTCAGGCGGCGGAGCAGTGAGCACCGACGATGTGGTGACCACGATCATCGAGGGCGCGCACGTCGTCACCGTGACCGGAGAGGAGTTCGCCGGCGGGCACGTCGTGGTCGAGGGGAACCGGATCACCGCCGTCGGCGCCGGGCCGGCTCCCCGCACCGGGGGCGAGACCGTCGTGGACGGCCGCGGGTGCTTGCTCACGCCGGGGTTCGTCAACACCCACAACCACCTCTACCAGTGGGTCACCCGCGGCCTGGCCGTCGACCACACGCTGTTCGAGTGGCTCACCACGCTCTACCCGGTGTGGGCCGGCATCGACGAGCACGCCGTGCACACCGGGGCGAGCGGCGCGCTGGCCCAGCTCGCGCTCACCGGCTGCACCACCAGCAGCGACCACCACTACGTGTTCCCGCGCGAGGGCGGCGACGTCCTCGCGGCCGAGATCCGCGCGGCCGCCGAGGTGGGGCTGCGGTTCCACACGACGCGCGGCTCGATGGACCTGGGCCGGCGCGACGGCGGGCTGCCGCCCGACCACGTCGTCGAGTCGCGCGAGGCGATCCTGGCCGCGTCGCGCGAGGCGGTGGAGCGCTGGCACGACCCGTCGCCGGGCTCGATGCGGCAGGTGGCGCTAGCGCCGTGCTCGCCGTTCTCGGTGACCGGGGACCTCATGCGCGAGTCCGCGGTACTGGCCCGCGAGCTGGGAGTGCGGCTGCACACCCACCTCGCCGAGACCCTCGACGAGGAGGACTTCTGCCGCGAGCGCTTCGGCTGCTCCCCGCTGGAGTACGTCGAGTCGCTCGGCTGGACCGGCGACGACGTCTGGTTCGCCCACGCGATCCACCTCGACGACGGCGCCGTGAAGAAGATCGGCGACACCGCGACCGGGGTGGCGCACTGCCCGTCGTCCAACGCGCGGCTCGGGGCCGGCATCGCCCGCACCCGCGACCTGCGCGACGCCGGCGCCCGCGTCGGCCTGGGCGTCGACGGCGCGGCCAGCAACGAGGCCGGCAGCCTGCTGGAGGAGCTGCGGCACGCGCTGCTGTTCGCCCGCGCGGTCGGCGGACCCACGGCGCTGACCGTCCGCGACGCCCTGGAGCTGGGCACCCTCGGCGGCGCCGCGGTGCTCGGGCGGGCCGACGAGATCGGCTCGATCGAGGTCGGCAAGCTCGCCGACCTCGCCCTGTGGCGGATCGACGGCCTCGCGCACGCCGACGTCGCCGACCCGGTGGCCGCGCTCGTCCTGGGCTCGCCGCCGCCGCTGGAGCTGCTGCTCGTGGACGGCCGCCCGGTCGTCGAGCGCGACCGCGTCCTGACCGTCGACACCGACGCGCTCGCCCTCGAGTGCGCGCGCGTCCACCGCACCCTGTTGGAGAAGGCGTCATGACCTCGACCCAGACCGGTATCAGCGGCCGGATCGGCGACTCGCCGCTGCGGCCGGACGCGACCCTCAAGGTCACCGGCGAGTTCGCGTACTCCTCGGACCTGTGGCACGACGACATGGTGTGGGGCGCCACGCTGCGCAGCCCGCACCCGCACGCCCGGATCGTGTCGATCGACGTGACGGCGGCACTGGCCCTGCCCGGTGTCTCCGCCGTGCTCACCGCGGACGACGTGCCCGGCGTGAACGCCGTGGGCCTGGAGCACCTCGACACCCCGGCGCTGGCGACCGGGGTCGTGCGCTACGAGGGCGAGCCGGTGGCGCTGGTCGCCGCCGACCACCCGGAGACCGCCCGGCGCGCGGCGAAGGCGATCGTCGTCGACTACGACGTGCTGCCCGCCGTGACCGACCCCCGCCGCGCGCTGGACGCCGACGCGCCGCAGGTCCACGAGGGCGGCAACCTCGTGCGGAAGATGCAGATCCGCCGGGGCGACCCCGCGCCCACCGCGCCGGTCGTGGTGGCGCTGGACTTCGAGGTCGGCATGCAGGACCAGGCGTTCCTCGGGCCGGAGTCCGGGCTCGCCGTGCCGGCGGAGGACGGCGGCGTCGACCTGTACGTGGCCACGCAGTGGCTGCACGTCGACCAGTCCCAGATCTGCCGCGTGCTCGGGCTGCCTCCCGAGAAGGTCCGGTTGACCCTCGCCGGGGTCGGTGGCGCGTTCGGCGGGCGCGAGGACCTCTCGATGCACGTCCACGCCTGCCTGCTCGCGCTGCGCACCGGGAAGCCGGTGAAGATGAGCTACGCCCGCGACGAGTCCTTCTACGGGCACGTGCACCGGCACCCGGCCTGGCTGCGCTACGAGTTCGGCGCCCGACCCGACGGAACGCTGGTGTACGGCCGGGCCGACATCCTGTTCGACGGCGGCGCGTACGCGTCGTCGACGGGTGCGGTCGTCGGCAACGGCGGCACGCTGGGCCTGGGCCCGTACAACGTCCCGAACGTGCACGTCGACGCGCGCGGGGTGTACACCAACAACCCGCCGTGCGGGGCGATGCGCGGCTTCGGCTGCGTGCAGGCCGCGTTCGCGCACGAGGCGCTGATGGACGCCCTCGCCGAGCGGCTCGGGATGGACCCCGTCGAGATCCGGGCACTCAACGGGATGCGGCTCGGGGACACCAACATCACCGGTCAGGTCATCGACAGCGCGGCTCCGGTGCAGGAACTGATCGAGATCGTGCGGGACATGCCGCTGCCCCCGGCCCGCGGCGCGGGGACCGACATCCGGGAGCTCCCCGGCGGGGTCTCCAACACCACCCACGGCGAGGGCGTCGTACGCGGGATCGGCTACGCGGTGACCTACAAGAACGTGGGGTTCTCCGAGGGCTTCGACGACTACTCGACGGCCCGGGTGCGCCTGGAGCTGACCGGCGGCGAGCCGGTGGTCACCGTGCAGACCGCGGCGGCGGAGGTCGGGCAGGGCCTGATCACCGTGGAGCAGCAGATCTGCCGCACCGAGCTGGGTGTCGAGCGGGTCGTCGTGCACCCCAAGGACACCACCGTCGGCTCCGGCGGGTCCACGTCGGCGTCGCGGCAGACCTACGTCACCGGCGGCGCCGTCAAGGCGGCCTGCGAGGCCGTGCGGGCGTCGGTGCTGGCCCGGACGGAACCCGGGGCCCGCTGGGACGGTGACAAGATCGTCTTCGGGTCGGGGGAGGTGCGCTCGCTGGCCGAGGTGCTCGGTGACGACGCGGTCGAGGAGACCGTCGAGTGGCGCCACCGGCCCACCCACGAGATCGACCCGGAGACCGGGCAGGGCGACGCCCACGTGCAGTACGCGTTCTCCGCGCACCGGGCCGTCGTCGACGTGGACGTGGAGCTGGGGCTCGTCAAGGTCGTGGCGCTGGACACCGCGCAGGACGTCGGGAGGGCGATCAACCCCGACGCCGTGATCGGCCAGATCCAGGGCGGCAGCGCGCAGGGCATGGGGCTGGCGCTGATGGAGGAGATCGTCGTCACCGACGGCCACGTGCGGAACCCCTCGTTCACCGACTACCTGATCCCCACCATCCTCGACATGCCGCCGATGCGGATCGAGGTCCTGGAGTACGCCGACCCGCACGCCCCCTACGGCGTCCGCGGGGTGGGCGAACCGCCCACGATCAGCAGCGGCCCGGCGGTGGCGGCCGCGATCCGCGCCGCGACCGGCGGCGCACTCCGCCGCGTCCCGATCCGCCCCGAACACATCACCGGAGCCTGACCGCTGGCTCGCACACACCTCCGGTGGTTGGCACACAGGTCCGAACCTGTGTGCGGGCCCGGGAACCTGTGTGCGAGCCGAATTCGAAGGGAGCGAGACGTGCCACGGATGTTCCTCAACGGCACCGCCATGGCCGGCGGGGCGGACCACCACCTCGTCGGCGGCGCCCCGCTCGTCGCGGCCACCACCACCGCGCCGCGGTACCGCTTCCACGCCGTCGGCGGCCGCTACCCGGCGCTGGAGGACGTCGGCGCGGGCGGCGCGGCCGTGCAGGGCGAGGTCTACGAGCTGACCTACGACCAGCTGCGCGAGGTGCTGCTGCCCGGCGAGCCGGACGGCCTGGAGCTGGGCGTGATCGAGCTGGCCGACGGGTCGGGCTCGCTCGCGATGATCCTGCGGCGTTCGCACGTCGTCCCCGAGCTGACCGACATCACGGCACTGGCGAGCTGGCGCGCGTACCGGGAGCAGCCATGACCGCCGCCACCGCGCTGACCGGGGCCCCGAGCCCGACCCCGACCCCGCCGATCAAGGGCAGATGGCTGCCTGTGGATCACCTCGTACGACCATCTGCCCTTGATCACCCCGGTGGGGGGCGAGCACGGGCAACCGGGCCGGCCCAGCGACCGACCGGGGGAGCCGTCGTGAACACCGCCGTCGCGAACACTGCCGTCGTGCTCCGTCCCGCGGTGCCGACGTGATCACCGTGTTTTGGGCCCGGCGGGCCGTCGTCGACGGCGGCGTGCAGCCGGCGGCCGTGGTCGTCGAGGGCGAGCGGATCGTCGCGGTGCTGCCCGGGGACACCCCCGTCGCCGGTTCCCGCGAGGTCGTGCTCGGCGCCGACGAGGTGCTGATCCCCGGGCTGGTGGACACCCACGTGCACGTCAACGAGCCGGGCCGCACCGAGTGGGAGGGGTTCGCCTCGGCGACCCGGGCGGCGGCGGCCGGTGGCGTCACCACGATCGTCGACATGCCGCTGAACTCGCTGCCGCCCACCGTCGACGTGGCGGCGCTGGAGGTCAAGCGCACGGCCGCGGACGGGCAGTGCGCCGTCGACGTCGGGTTCTGGGGCGGCGCCGTGCCCGGCAACGCCGGCGAGCTGCGTGCGCTGCACGAGGCGGGCGTGTTCGGCGTCAAGTGCTTCCTCATCGACAGCGGGGTGCCGGAGTTCGCAGCCCTGCTCGACCCGGCGCCCGCGCTGCGGGAGGTCGCCGCGTTCGGCGGGCTGCTGATCGCCCACGCCGAGGACGGTGCGCTGGTCACGGCCGCGGCCGGGCCGCGCTACGCCGACTTCGTCGCCTCCCGGCCGGGCGCGTCCGAGGACTCCGCGATCGCCGGGCTGCTGCGCCTGGCCGCGGAGACCGGGGCCCGGGTGCACGTCGTGCACCTGTCCTCGGCGGGTGCGCTGCCGATGCTGGCGGCGGCCCGGCGCGAGGGCGTGCGGGTGAGCGTCGAGACCTGCCCGCACTACCTGGCGCTCACCGCCGAGGAGGTGCCCGACGGCGACACCCGCTTCAAGTGCTGCCCGCCGGTGCGGGAGGCGGGCAACCGCGACGCGCTGTGGGCCGGCCTCGCCGACGGCACGATCGACATGGTCGTCAGCGACCACTCGCCGTGCACGCCGGAGCTCAAGAAGCTCGACCCTGCTGATTCCTCGTGCGGCGACTTCGGCGCCGCCTGGGGCGGCATCGCGTCGCTGCAGCTGAGCCTGCCGGTGGTCTGGACCGAGGCCCGCCGCCGCGGCCACGACCTGGCCGACGTCGTGCGCTGGATGGCCGAGCGGCCCGCCGCGCTGGTGGGGCTGCACCGCAAGGGCCGCATCGCCGCCGGCTACGACGCCGACCTGGTGGTCCTCGCCCCGGACGAGACGTTCACCGTCGGCGCGCTGCACCACCGCAACCCGATCACCCCCTACGCCGGTCGCGAGCTGCACGGTCGGGTCCGCGTGACCTGGCTGCGCGGCGCCCCGGTGAACGGCGGACCGGTGGGCGACACCCCACCCCGCGGCCGCCTGCTGACCCGACAGGAGAACCACCGATGGCCCGCACCGCCGCGATCAAGGGCAGAAGGTCGCCCATCGAGTTCGAGAGACCGCCATCCGCCCTTGATCGGCGGGTCCAGGGGCGAGGAGGACGAGATGAGTGAGTTCCGGCGACTGCCCGATCTCGCGGTGCGCCACCTCGGCGGCTCGGTGGTGTACGCCAACGACGACGCCTTCGCCGCCCGCCAGAACCTGATCACCCCGGGACCCGCGGTGTTCGACCCGAGCACCTTCGGGCCCCAGGGCAAGGTCTACGACGGCTGGGAGACCCGCCGCCGCCGCGAACCCGGCCACGACGCCGCGATCGTGCGGCTGGGCGCTCCCGGGGTCGTCCGTGGCGTCGTGATCGACACCTCCTGGTTCACCGGCAACTACCCGCCGGAGGCGTCGGTCGAGGGCGTCGCGGTCGACGGGCACCCGTCGGTCGACGAGCTGGCGTCCGCCGCCTGGGCCCCACTCCTCCCGCGCACGGCGCTCACGGGGGACACCGAGAACGCGTTCGCCGTGGACTCGACGCGGCGGGTCACCCACGTCCGGCTGCGGATCTTCCCCGACGGCGGGGTGGCCCGGCTGCGGGTGCACGGCGAGGCCGTGCCGGACCCGGCGCTGCTCGACGCGTTCGGCACCGTGGACCTGGCGGCGCTGGAGCACGGCGGCGTCGTCACCGGGTGCTCGAACTTGTTCTACAGCTCGCCGAACAACCTGCTGCTGCCCGGGCCGGCCCGTTCGATGGGGGAGGGCTGGGAGACCGCGCGGCGCCGCGACGACGGCAACGACTGGGTGGAGCTCGCGCTCGCCGCCGAGGGCACGATCACCGTCGCCGAGCTCGACACCAGCTGGTTCCTGCACAACGCGCCCGGCGAGGCGTCGCTGCGGGGGCGCGTCGGCGCGGGGGAGTGGTTCGACCTGCTCCCGCGGGTACCGCTGCGGCCCGACACCCGGCACCGCTTCGTGCTCGCCGACCCGCGTCCCGTCGACCGGGTACGCCTGGACATCCACCCCGACGGCGGCTTGGCCCGCCTGCGCCTGCACGGCAGGCCCACCGAGACGGGCCGAACCGACCTGGCGCACCGCTGGACCGCGGCGCAGTAGCCGGGCCCCGCCGCCCCACCCCATTGCAGCAAGGCCACCTTCACGCAACGAGATGGCATGAAGGTGGCCTTCCTGCAACACACCGCACGCCCCTGGAGGGCTCCCATGGCGATCTCCTATGCCGTCAACTGCTCCATCCTGTTCACCGAGCTGCCCCTGCTGCGGCGCCCGGCCGCCGCGGCCGCCGCCGGCTTCGACGCGGTCGAGTTCTGGTGGCCGTTCACCCCCACCGGTCCCGACGTCGACGCGTTCGTGACCGCGATCGAGGACGCCGGCGTGCGCCTCACCGGGCTCAACTTCGCCGCGGGGGACATGCCGGCCGGCGACCGCGGCCTCGTCTCCTGGCCGGGCCGGGAGAGCGAGTTCCGCGACTCCGTGGCCGTCGCGGTGGGCATCGGCGAGCGGCTGGGCACGGCGGTGTTCAACGCGCTCCACGGCAACCGCATCGACGGCGCCGCAGGCCAGGACGAGCTCGCGTCCGAGAACCTGGCGTTCGCCGTCGGGGAGGCGGCCCGGATCGGCGCGACCGTCGTGCTCGAACCGCTCTCCGGTGCCGACCGCTACCCGCTGCGCACCGCGGCCGACGCGTTCGCCGTGATCGACCGCGTCCCCGGCCTCGCCCTGCTGGCCGACCTCTACCACCTCGCCGTCAACGGCGACGACCTCGACGCGCTCCCGGCGCACGCCGCCCGGATCGGTCATGTCCAGATCGCCGACGCCCCGGGCCGCCACGAGCCCGGCACCGGCTCGCTCGACCTGCGCCGCCACGTCGCCGCGATCACCGACGCGGGTTACACCGGCCACGTCGGCCTGGAGTACACGCCCACCACCACCAGCGCGGCCGCCTTCGACTGGCTGGCCCCGAACAGGGAGTCCTCGTCATGACCACCATCGCGTTCATCGGGCTCGGCATCATGGGCGGCCCGATGGCGGCCCACCTCGTGGCCGCCGGCCACGACGTGGTCGGCCACAACCTGTCCCGCCCGGCGCTCGACCGGCTCGTCGCGGCCGGGGGCCGCGCCGCTACCAGCACCGTCGACGCCGTCCGCGAGGCCGAGGTCGTGATCACGATGGTGCCGGACAGCCCGGACGTCGAGGCGCTGGCGCTGGAGATCCACCCGAACGTCAAGCCCGGCACCCTGCACATCGACTGCTCCACGATCCGTCCCGACGTCGCCCGCCGGGTCGCCGACGCCGGGGCCGAGCACGGCGTCCGCGTCGTCGACGCCCCGGTCAGCGGCGGCGAGGCCGGGGCCGTCGAGGCCACCCTGTCGATCATGGTCGGCGGGGAGGCGGCCGACGTCGAGGCCGCCCGGCCCTACCTCGACGTCGTCGGCGGCACCGTCGTGCACGTCGGACCGGCCGGCGCCGGGCAGACCGTCAAGGCGGCCAACCAGCTCATCGTCGCCGGGAACATCCAGCTCGTCGCCGAGGCGCTGGTGTTCCTGGAGGCCCACGGCGTCGACACCGACGCCGCGACGACGGTGCTCGCGGGCGGGCTGGCCGGCTCCGCCGTGCTCGACCGCAAGACCGCCGGGATGCGCGCCCGCGAGTTCGCCCCCGGCTTCCGCGTCGACCTGCACCACAAGGACCTCGGCATCGTCACCGCCGCCGCCCGCGAGACCGGTGTCGCGATCCCGCTCGGCGCGCACGTCGCCGGGCTGGTCGCCTCCCTACGCGCCCAGGGCCACGGCTCCCTCGACCACAGCGCGCTGCTGCTGCAGGTCGAATCCCTGTCCGGAAGGAAGAACACGCCATGACCCGCATGCGCGCCATCGACGCCGCCGTCGCCATCCTGCGCAGGGAGGGCGTCACGCACGTGTTCGGCCTGCCCGGCGCCGCGATCAACCCGTTCTACGACGCGATGCGGGCCGACGCCATCGCCACAGGTCACGGCCTCACGCACGTCCTCGCCCGCCACGTCGAGGGTGCCTCGCACATGGCCGAGGGCTACACCCGCGCGGCGGCCGGCAACATCGGCGTCTGCGTCGGGACCTCGGGACCGGCCGGCACCGACATGATCACCGGCCTGTACTCCGCGTCCGCCGACTCCATCCCGATCCTCGCCATCACCGGGCAGGCGCCGGTCGCGCGGCTGCACAAGGAGGACTTCCAGGCCGTCGACATCGCGGCCATCGCGGGCCCGGTCACCAAGCTCGCGATGACCGTCCTGGAGCCGGGGCAGGTGCCGGGCGCGTTCGCGCAGGCCTTCCACCTGATGCGCTCGGGCCGGCCCGGTCCGGTGCTGCTGGACCTGCCGATCGACGTCCAGCTCGCCGAGATCGACTTCGACGTCGAGACCTACGAGCCGCTGCCCGTGCACCGGCCCGCGGCCACCCGCGCCCAGGCCGAGAAGGTGCTGGACCTGCTGGCCGAGGCGGAGCGCCCGCTGATCGTCGCGGGCGGCGGGATCGTCAACGCCGACGCGTCCGCGGAGCTGGTGGAGCTGGCCGAGCTGCTGGACGTCCCCGTCGTCCCGACGCTGATGGGCTGGGGCACCATCGGCGACGACCACCCCCTGATGGCCGGCATGGCCGGACTGCAGACCTCGCACCGCTACGGCAACGCCACGCTGCTCGCGAGCGACTTCGTGCTCGGCATCGGGAACCGCTGGGCCAACCGGCACACCGGCGGCCTGGAGGTCTACCGCGCGGGCCGCACGTTCGTCCACGTCGACATCGAGCCCACCCAGATCGGCCGGGTGTTCGCGCCCGACTACGGCGTGGTCTCCGACGCGGGCGCGTTCCTGCGCCGGATCCTGGCCGCGGCCCGGGAGCGCGTCCTGCCGAAGCGGGACGCGTGGGTGCGCGAGTGCGCCGAGCGGAAGGGCTCGATGCAGCGCCGCACCCACTTCGACGACATCCCGGTCAAGCCGCAGCGCGTCTACGAGGAGATGAACCGCGCGTTCGGGCCGGAGACGCGCTACGTCTCGACGATCGGGCTCTCGCAGATCGCCGGCGCCCAGTTCCTGCACGTCTACCGGCCGCGGCACTGGATCAACTGCGGCCAGGCCGGGCCGCTGGGCTGGACGGCGCCGGCCGCGCTCGGCGTCGCGGTGGCCGACCCGGACGCGCCGGTCGTGGCGCTGTCGGGCGACTACGACTTCCAGTTCATGATCGAGGAGCTGGCGGTCGGCGCGCAGTTCAACCTGCCCTACCTGCACGTCGTCGTGAACAACTCCTACCTCGGGCTGATCCGCCAGGCCCAGCGCGGGTTCGGGATGGACTACTGCGTGCAGCTCGGGTTCGACAACGTCAACTCCCCGGAGCTGGGCAAGTACGGCGTCGACCACGTCACGGTCGCCGAGGGGCTGGGCTGCAAGGCGCTGCGGGTCACCGACCCCCGCGAGCTGGCCGGCGCCTTCGCCCGGGCCCGCGAGCTCATGGCGACCCACCGCGTGCCGGTCGTCGTCGAGGTGGTGCTGGAGCAGGTCACCAACATCGCGATGGGCACCGAGATCGACTCGGTGGCCGAGTTCGAGGAGCTGGCGAGCACCGCGTCGCACGCCCCCACCGCGACGATCCCGCTGCGCTGATGGGGCACATCCTCGTCGCACCGGACAAGTTCAAGGGCTCGGCGACGGCCGCCGAGGTCGCGGGCCACCTCGCGGCGGGTGTGCGGGACGCGGGCCGCCACGCCGTGGAGCTGCCCGTCGCCGACGGCGGGGAGGGCACGGTGGCCGCAGCGGTCGCGGCGGGGTTCCGGCCCGTGCCGGTCACCGTGTGCGGCCCGACCGGGAACCCGGTGCGGGCCCGGTTCGCGATCCGGCACGGGACGGCGGTGGTCGAGCTGGCCACGGCATCGGGCCTGGCGCAGCTACCGGCGGGCCCCGCGCCGCTGCGCGCCACCAGCCGGGGCACGGGCGAGCTGGTGCGGGGCGCACTCGACGCCGGCGCGACGACGCTCGTGCTCGGTGTCGGCGGCAGCGCATGCACCGACGGCGGGGCGGGGATGCTCGCCGCGCTGGGCGCCCGACTGCTCGATGCGGACGGGGCCGAGCTGCCCGACGGCGGCGCGGCGCTCGCCCGGCTGCACCGCATCGACCTGTCCGGCCTCGACGGGCGGCTGGCCGGGACCCGCTTCGTGCTGGCGAGCGACGTCGACAACCCGCTGCTGGGCCCGACCGGCGCCGCCGCGGTGTACGGCCCGCAGAAGGGGGCCGGCCCGCGCGAGGTCCGCGTGCTCGACGCGGCGCTGGCGCGGTGGGCCGCGGTCCTCGGGGCGGACGGGGCCCGGCCGGGCGCGGGCGCAGCGGGCGGCGTGGGCTTCGGCGCGCTGACCGTGCTCGGGGCGCAACAGCGCACCGGGATCGACGTCGTCCTGGATCTCGTCGGGTTCGGCGAGCGGCTCGGCGGGGCGGCCCTGGTCATCACCGGCGAGGGGTCGGTGGACGAGCAGACCCTGCACGGCAAGGCGCCGGCCGGGGTGGCCGCGGCCGCCCGGTCGGCGGGGGTACCGGTGGCGACGGTCTGCGGCCGCTCGTCCCTGCGGCGTGAGCAGGCCGCGGGCCTGGGCACCGTGCACGTGCTGACCGAGGTGGAGCCCGACATCGCCCGCTGCGTGGCCGACCCGGGCCCGCCGCTACGGGTGCTGGGGCGGCGGATCGCGGCGGCGGCCCGAGGCCGTGTCCACACCGGACCTCTCCGGCCGGCCCCCACCAGCGTGTCCGCCATTCGGTCGCGCACGCTGGGGCATTCGCCAGGATCGATCACAGTCGTGTGCGGGGTGCCGTCTCGGCCCTGTCGGCGAACCCGCCCGTGTGGGAAAGTCCGATCAACGATGGGCGACGTCCAAACCTCCGCGGAGTCGTGATGCATGAGCTGTCGACAGCCGGCACGCGGTGCGACGCCGCCCGGCGCCTGCCCCGCGGCCGCGCCGACGGCGGGCGGGTGGCCCTCCTGCTCCCGGGTCGTCGGCTGACGGTGCGTCCGGACGCGCCCCGCCTCCGGGCCACGACGCCGTTCCGCCCGTCCGGCGACCCACGCAGCACCGCCCCGACCGAGAAGACAGGAGCAACCTCATGAGCACCGTCGCAGAACCGGCGCTGCCACAGGAGAACACGCCCGGACCGGGGCGGGGTGCGCCCCGCGTCAAACGGATCGTCTTCGTCGGCTCGGCGGTCGGCACCCTCGCGGTCACGCTCTGGGCGCTGATCGCGCCGACCGGTGCCGAGGAGACCCTCGGCACTCTCGTCGGCTGGGTGTCGGAGTGGTTCGGCTGGTACTACATCGCGCTGGCCACCGCGGTGCTGATCTTCGTGATCTCGATCGCGATCTCCCGCCACGGCAGCGTCCGGCTCGGCCCCGAGCACTCGCGTCCGGAGTTCAGCACCGGGGCGTGGGCGGCCATGCTGTTCGCCGCCGGCATCGGCACCGATCTGATGTTCTTCGCGGTGTACGAACCGGTCGTGCAGTACCTCACCCCGCCCACCGGGCAGGGGGAGACCGTGGAGGCCGCCCGTGAGGCGACCGTCTGGACGTTGTTCCACTACGGCATCAGCGGTTGGGGCATGTACGCCCTGATGGGCATGGCGCTGGGCTACTTCGCGTACCGGATGAACCTGCCGCTGGCGGTGCGGTCCGCCCTCTACCCGCTGGTCGGCAAGCGGATCGACGGGCCGATCGGGCACACGGTGGATATCGCCGCCGTGCTGGGCACGATCTTCGGCGTCGCGACCTCGCTCGGCATCGGGGTCGTCGGGCTCAACGTCGGGCTCAACGTGATGTTCGGGCTGCCCCAGGGATTGGCCGTGCAGGCCGCGCTGCTGGTGATCGCCGTCGGCGTCGCCACCGTGTCCGCGGTCAGCGGCGTCGACAAGGGCATCAAGCGGCTCTCCCAGCTCAACGTCCTGCTCGCGATCCTGCTGGCCGTCTGGATCCTCGTCACCGGGAAGACCGCGTACCTGCTCAACGCCGCGGTGCTCAACGTCGGCGACTTCGTCCGGCTGTTCCCGGACATGACGCTGCAGACCTTCGCCTTCGAGGACACCGGCGACTGGATGAGCTTCTGGACCCTGTTCTTCTGGGCCTGGTGGGTCGCCTGGGCGTCGTTCGTGGGCCTGTTCCTGGCCCGGATCTCGCGCGGCCGGACCATCCGCCAGTTCGTCGCCGGCACCATGATCATCCCGTTCAGCTACATCGTCATGTGGATCAGCATCTACGGCAACGCCGCGATCGACGAGGTGCGCACGGGCAACGCGACCTTCACCGAGGCCGCCGCGGCCAGCCCCGAGGGCGGCTTCTACGCGCTGCTCGCGGAGTACCCCGCGTTCCCGTTCGTCGCCGGTCTGGCCACGGTCGTGGGCCTGCTGTTCTACGTGACCTCGGCCGACTCGGGTGCGCTGGTGATGGCGAACCTCTCGTCCCACCTGCGGTCGGTGGACCAGGACGCGAGCCCGCGGCTGCGGATCTTCTGGGCCGTCGCCACCGGGGCGCTGACGCTCGCCATCCTGGGCGTCGACGGCATCTTCGCCCTGCAGTACGCCACGGTGATCATGGGTCTGCCTTTCGCCTTCGTCCTGGTGCTGGTCATGATCGGGCTGTACCGGGCGCTGCGGGTGGAGGCCCACCGCACCGACAGCCTCGACCGCGCGATGCCGGGCCGGTTCTCCGGGCGCAGCAGCGCGGCCGACGAGACCCACCCGCACCCGATGTCGTGGCGCCGGCGGCTCACGCGGGCGCTGGCCTACCCGAGTCCGGAGCGCGGGCGGGAGTACCTCGACGAGGTCGCGCTGCCCGCGTTGCACGAGGTGGCGGGCGAGCTGCAGCAGCAGGGCGTCGACGCGCAGGCCCACACCCTGGAGGAGAACGGCGTCACCTACGTCGAGCTGCGCGCCGACACCGGCGACGACGAGCACCCGTTCCGGTACTGCATCTGGCCCCGGGAGGTGCCGATCCCGGCCTACGGGCGGGGCGCCCAGGTCGGCCACGACCACTACGCCCGCCTCGAGGTGCACCTCAGCGACGGCGGGCAGGGCTACGACGTGATGGGCTACACGCACACCCAGCTGATCGACGACGTGCTCGACCAGTACGAGCGGCACCTGGAGTTCCTGCGCCTGCAGCATCCCGCTCCGGCCGACGACAACAGGGCCCCGCGCTGAGGGCCGGCCGGCGGCCACTCCTCCGGCCGGGGCATGCTTGCCCCGGCCGGTAGCGGGCGCCTGTCGACAGGACCTCCGGATCGGTGTCGGGGACGGGCGGTGGATCCGCACAGCCACCCGGCCGGGGCGGCGACATCTCGCAGGGGGCGCGTCGGAATCCCCGGTGTGCTCCGGAGTGGTTGGATCCGATCGACCCGCGCCGGGCGCCCGCGAGTGTCGGGCGGGCCGGGGGTTCGAGTGCCTCGGCGGCCGCCTGGTGGGTCGGGTGAACCGTTCCGTTCCGGGTGGGGGTGGTCGGCTTCTACCGATGTGCTGCCGCGCCGATTCCGTTCCTCGGCGCTGGCGCGCCTGCGGTACGGATCGACTTGCCACCGAATGACCCTCCTCGATCTCCGTAGGGGGTCGGGTCGGCCGCTCCCCTACGGCGTCGATCTCCCGTCCGGTGGTGGGTCGCCGAGTGGTCGACCTCCATCGGTCGACGGTACCAAACGTGCAGCTCAGTGGCGGTACAGTAGAACACATGTTCCCATCCGTCGCCGCGCCCTACGCGCCCGAACCGGACGCGCCCGAACGGGACGCCGCCGAGCCACCGCCCACCATGGCGGACACGCCGCCGTCGGGGGTGTTCGCCGCCGAACTCGACTTCGCCACCGGGCATCTGGCCGCGCTGTCGGATGCCGAGCTGGTGGATGCGGTGGTGGGGTTCGAGAGGTTGGCCGCGTGGGCGGCGGCGCGGCAGGCCGCGGTGCTGGCCGAGTTCGCCGCCCGCCCCGCCGACCACCCCTCCGTGCCCGCCGCGGAGGTGCGGCAGTGGGCCGCCGACGAGATCGCCCTCGCGGTCACCGTGTCGCGGGGCTCGGCGCACGCCCGGCTGGCCCGGGCGGTGCGCCTGGACGGGGTGCTGCGCCCCACCCGCGACCTCCTCGAAACCGGACAGCTGGACCCCTCACGGGCCCGGTTGATCTGCGACCGCGTCGAACACCTCGACGACGACCTCGCCGCCGCCGTGCAGCACCGGGTGCTGACCCGGGCGGCGGGGCAGACCTGGGCGCAGCTCGACGCCGCCCTGCGCCGCGCCATCCTCGCCGTCGACACCGACGGCGCCACCACCCGACACCGCACCGCGAAACAGGCCCGGCGGGTGGACGTGT
>NZ_JAJCYB010000054.1 GCF_029263155.1 Pseudonocardia sp. | reverse complement strand
CCATCACGGCTCGCCCAGCAGCAGCTACCCAGCCAGGCGTTTCTCTAGGCGTTTCTCGGTTCGACAGCCACCCGCACCGCCCTGACCTGCAGCCTCACCCGCCCAGGATCTCCAGACCGGCCGAATTACGCGGAACGCGGGTGTACCGGCGCGCTGGATTGTGGAAGGTGCGGGCGGTCGGTCAGGGGTGGGACTCCGGGCTGGCCGGTCTCGCCACCGACTACGGCATTGCGGTAGATGACGACCCGGGAGACGACGAAACGGCTTCGCCGCAGGGGGCCGGAACGCAGCGGGAGCCCGACGCTCGGCGCGTGGCCGGAGACGATCAGCAGGTGTCAGCGGACAGAGCTGCCCTGGCCGGCGACCTGGGTCGTCTCACTGCGCAGCGTGCGGCGCTGTCCGCCGAGTTGTTCTCGCTCACCAAGCGCGTCCGGGACGCCCGCGCCGAGCTGGTGCAGACCGACGAGCTCGCCCTGCTCCAGGAGGTCGGCTACTACCAGTTCAGCCACCCGCTGGATGACGCGGTGGCTTACCGCGAGCGGCTGGAAGCACTGCGCGGAAAGATCAAGGCGGCGATCCGGGACAAGGTGGCTGTGCGGAGCCGGCCGGGCTGGATGGTCAACGGCTCGGTGAAGGAGGGTGCCGCGCTGGTCTGCGATTTCGGCGCGCTGATGCTTCGCGCCTACAACGTGGAGGCGGACAACTGCGTCCGCACGGTGCGGCCGCACAGCATCGAGGCGGGCATCAAGCGGCTGGACCGCACGCGTGATGCGATCTTGAAGCTCGGGGCGTCGATGGGGATCACCATCGACGACGACTACCACGAGATGCGGGTGCGGGAGCTGCGCCTGGCGACGGACTTCCTGGCCAAGGCTGCGCAGGAGAAGGAGGAGACCCGGGCCGAGCGCGAGCGGCTGCGCGAGGAGGCGAAGGCGCTCGCCGAGCTGCAGCGCGAGGAGGCGAAGCTGCTCAAGGAGCGGTCGCACTACGAGACCGCGCTGGCCCGGTTGATCGAGGGCGACGACGTGGAGGCCCAGGAGCAGGTCCGTCAGCAGATCCGGGAGATCGACGACAGTTTGGCCGGGGTTCGGGAGCGTGAGGCCAACACCCGCGCCGGTTTCGTCTACGTCATCTCCAACCCGGGCGCGTTCGGCGAGGTCATGGTCAAGATCGGGATGACGCGCCGCTTTGACCCGATGGACCGGGTCAGGGAGCTGGGCAACGCCAGCGTCCCGTTCCGGTTCGACGTCCACGCTCTGATCTTCAGCAAGGATGCGCTCGGCCTGGAGGCGGCCCTGCACAGGGCGTTCGACGCGCAACGCGTCAACCGGGTCAACCTGCGACGTGAATTCTTCTACGTCTCGCCCGCCGCGGTCCGTGAAGTCCTGATCGAGATCGGGCGCGATCACCTCCTCGAGTACAAGGACACCGCCGAGGCGCTGGAATGGCGGCAGAGCCGGGACGGGGCGTCACCGGACCGCGCGGCGGCCGGATCCGGGCGTGCCGGAGTCCAGCTGCGTCGGCAATAGGCAGGAAAGGGTGCCCCAACTCTTCGACGGGGGGTGCGCCTCCATGGTGGGAATCAGAACGGGCAAGTCACGAGAGGGCAATCGTCATGGCACGACGGCGGGGACTGGTCGCGAGCATCGCGCGCATGCAGCGCGAGGCCGAGCGCGCACGAGCGGTACGCGAGCGCGATGCGGCACGCCGGGCACGCGACGCGCAGCGATCGCAGGCCGCCCGGGCGCGAGAGCGAGTGGCCGACCAGAAGGAACGAGCCCGCCAGTACGCCCTGTCGCGGGCCGAAGAAGTCGCGGAGGACAACGGCGAGCTCGACGCCGAAGTCGCCGCGCTGGACGCAGTGCTCGCGTCAACTCTGGACGTCGACGACTTCCTGGACCTGGAGACACTCAAGCAGCCAGTGGTGCTGCCACAGTTCGACCCGAGCGTCGCTGGTGCGGTGCGCCCGGCGCCGCGGCTGGAGGAGTTCCTGCCCGACGCGCCGTCCGGTCTGGGGCGGGCGTTCGGCGGAGCGGCGCGCCATCAGGACCGCGTGCAGCAGGCGCACGCAGCCTTCGAGCGGGCCGCCGCAGCGCATCAGGTGCAGGCGCAGGCGCACGGTAGGGAGTTCGAGGCGGCCCGGCGTCGACACGACGCCGAGGTCGCGCGCCTGACCGATGAGCACCGCGAGCAGATCGAGCAGGTCACGCAGTTGCAGCGCGGTCTTGCCGCCGGCCTGCCCGAGGCTGTCGTCGGGTACCTCGACCTGGTGTTGGAAGCGGCGATCTATCCGGAGGGCTTCCCGCACGCCTGGCGCCTGGCGTACACACCCGAGACCCGCCAGCTCGTCGTGGAGTACGAGCTCCCCGCCCGCGAGGTGGTCCCGGCGGCGAAGGCCTACCGCTACGTCAAGAGCAGCGACACCGTGACTCCGGTTGCCCGGTCCCAGGCGCAGATCCGCGCTCTCTACACCTCGGTCGTTGCTCAGACTTCGCTCCGGGTGGTGCACGAGGTCCTGGAGTCCGACCGGGCCGGACGCGTCGCCTCCGTCGTGCTGAACGCGCACGTCACGGCCACGGATCCGGGCACCGGGCGGTCGGTCCGGCCGTGCCTGGTCGCGCTCGGGACGACCCGGTCGCGCTTCAGGGAGCTCGACCTGCGCCAGGTGGATCCGGCGGCCTGCCTGCGGCATCTCGAGGCCCGGGTCAGCAGGGACCCCGCCGGTCTCGTCCCGGTCGAGCCGATGGTGCGTTTCGACACGATCGATCTGCGGTTCTCCTCCGAGACCGAGCAGATCGGACCGTCGGCGCCGCCGCCCCGAGCCCCGGGATCCAACGAACGTCGAGGGCCCACGCCCGCCCCAGGCCGGCCGGAATCCCCGCGTTCCAGCGCGGAGCAGGATCTGACAGCAGGTCAGAACGTCGTGCTGACCGGCCCGGTGATCGACATCAGCCTCCCTGAAGCGTGGACTTCGCCGGCGGACCTGTCGGTGCTGATCCTCGGTCCTGATGGCCGTGTCGCCGGGGACGACGACTTCATCTTCTTCAACAACCCGACCGCGGCCGACGGCGCGATCGGGCTTCGCGGAGGGGACAACCCAGACGGAGCCACGATCGATCTGTCGCTGTTGCCCGAGCACTGCGAACGCCTCGTCGTCGTTGCGAGCGGCGCAGACTCGACCGTTGACGTCGCCCGGACGGCTCTGCTGGTCCTGGATCCGGCCGCCGAGACGAGCCAGCTGACGTTCCGACCGGCCGACACGACGAAGATGCCTGCGCTCATCTGCGCGGAGATCTACCGACGTCAGGGCTCCTGGCGACTACGAGCCGTCGGCCAGGGATACGGCGACGGCCTCGCCGGCCTCGCCCGCGACTACGGCGTCAACGTGAACTGAGCCTGTGGCGATCATCTGGCCGGAGGAGCTGGCGGAGGCCGACGGGGTCGCCGCTGAGGGCGAGTACGCGGACGCGCGCTGCGCAGGGAGATCGTCTACAACCTGAAGTCCGACGGGACGCCGGTGATCGAGACGAAGTACCCAATGCGCACCGGGCGGGTGCGGACGCGCCGACCGCCGACCACCGGGTTGGGGCCGGCTGTAGCCGGCGGCGGCGACCGAGCGGCCGCCCCGTCGGGGGGCGTCTACCACGCAAGATCCATTCGGAGGAACACGTGGCCCTGAGTCGCCTTGCCCGCGAGTCGGCGCGGAGATCAACTACCACGGCTGGTCGGACGCCCCTTTCCGTCTCGACCGTGCTGGCCACCAGCGCGATCACGACGGCCACCGCGCAACGCCCCAGCAGCTCACCGGGTCCGAGACGGACAACGTGCGCACGAACGTGATGTGGGTGGCCGCGCAGGTGCTCGGCCACCTCGATCCCAACTTCGACGTCTTCGAGTTCGCAGAGTGGTGCGGCGTGGACACTCGGACGTCGGCCGGCAGGCCCCGGTCCGGGCACATCCCGGCCGGCCTGCGGATGAGCCCCGAGACCGGCGCGGTCGACCGTCCCGGCGACCCGCAGGTGTGGGACGAGGAGCCGGCCCCGGCCGTCGAGCCGGGCGCGGCGGACCGGCGTCCGGATCAGGTGGGCACGCCCGAGCAGCGTGCCCGGCAGTGGCCGGCCGACCCGAACACGCGCGGGTTCGTTACGGCGCGCAGATGGCGATGATCGAAAGGGCGGCCCCGCCGCCGACGCCGCCCATGTCGGTGCCGACGTCGCCCGTGGATCGGTTACCGAATGGGGTTCTGAGCCACCCACCCGCCGAGGTGCCGGTGCCGGCCGCCCCGCCGCCGTCCTGCGAACGGCACTTGCTGGCCGTAAAGCGGCATCCCGTCCGTGGGGTGCTGGGGCGGCCAGCGGCAGAGGTGACTGCCTGTCACCCCGCTGAGGAACCGGCGTAGCGGCGCTCGACGCGCCCGAGCCCGGCGTAGCTCGGGCAATGCGGGGGGACGAGGATCGGGCGGAAGCCGTCGAGATGATCATGACGTCGGCCCAACGCGGTGGCCGGTGCTGCGAGAATGGTTCTTTCGACTGGTGAGGAGGGCGATGAAGCTCAAGCAAGAGAGCCGAGTGCTCAAGCAGAAGGCGATGGACTCCTTCGTCTTCATGGTCGAGGCGTTCAACTCCCCCCACGACGCAGGACGGCACACCCGGGTGTTGCTGCACCTGCAGCACGCCTTCGAGATGCTGCTCAAGGCGGCACTGGTGCAGACCCGCGATAAGCGGGTCCTCGACCCCGTCACCGGCCGCTCGATCGGGTTCAAGAAGTGTCTAACCTACGCCGCCGAGAACAGCGTGATCAAGCTCGAGGACACCGACGCGGGCACGCTTCGAGCGATCAACGCCATGCGCGACGACGAGCAGCACTGGTTCAACATCGTTTCCGAGCAGATCCTCTACCTGCACGCACGTGCCGGTGTCACACTGTTCGACGAGCTGCTCGACCGCGTGTTCGGCGAGCACCTGGCCAATCGACTGCCCGACCGTGTGCTGCCACTGTCGATCGACCCGCCTCGAGACCTTGCCCTCATTCTCGACGATGAGTACGCCCAGATCACAGCCCTGCTCCGGCCCGGCCGCCGCGCCGGCCACGAGGCCCGGGCGCGGCTGCGCACCCTGCTCGCCATGGAGGCGCACGTCGATCCCGATGCGGGCGTCTCCGACACCGACGTCACCCGGGTCGAACGCGCCGTCCGCGACCAGAGCCCGCGCGACCAGGTGTTCCCTCGCCTGGACGAGATCGAGACCACCATCGACGGCGAAGGCATCATGGTGACCGTCCACTTCAGCAAGAAGCAGGGGGCCCCCGTCCGCTACGTCGCCGACGAGTCCGTGCCGGCCGCCGCCATCCGCCTTGTCGACCTGCAGAGCAAGTACCATCGGTCCGCGCAAGCGCTCGCAGACTCACTAAAGCTCACAGGTCCGCGCTGCGTCGCGCTCCGACGGCACCTGATGATCGACGACGATGACACCTGCAGCCACCTGTTCCAGCTCGGCGCCGTCAAGACGCGATACTTCTCCGACAACGCCTTCACGCTGATGCGTGACACCCTCGCCAACCTTGACATGGACGAGATCTGGCGAGCGCACACACCCAACCGGAGGACCACTTCCTGGGCGCGGTGCGACCAGCCCGAGTGCCGAGCTCCCGCCGCCGCCACCCCGCCTCAGAGTTCCTCCAACGTAGCGTCGTAGTGCTCGGGAGTGTCAGAAGAACGGTGTAACCGGTCATGATGGCTAGCTTCCGTTGCTGGGAACGATACGTCCGGCGAAGCTGATCGCGAAGGCGTTCAACGCCGGCTTCCAGCGCATCGCCCACCGAGCCCGGCCCTTCCCGGTCG
>NZ_JAJCYB010000053.1 GCF_029263155.1 Pseudonocardia sp. | reverse complement strand
GACCCCGGTGTCGATGACCTGCCACCTCATCAGCAACATCGTGGTGGAGGAGGCACCCACTCCCGACGAGGTCGACGTGCTGAGCGCGTTCACCGTGCGCCAGGCCCGGAAGCTGCGCGACGAGGCGTGGTGGGCGGGCCGGCGCCGCGACCGGATGCGACGGGTGAACGGCGGCTGGAAGATCGCGCGACGTGAGGTCCACCTCGACGCGACGGTGCTGCCGCGGGGCATCGCCATCTTCTTCTGACCCTCGGCCGCGGGAGACCGCGGCCACCCGCCGGGTGGCCGCGGTTCGCGCTGTCTTATCGAGAAGGGAACACGCATGACCCAGCAGGTGTCGGGAGACGAGGCGAAGGCCCGGCAGGACGAGCTGGTGAGCCGCGCTGTCTCGCAGTGGGGCGACCAGGTCTCCGATCGGGTGGTCGTCGTGACCGGTGGTGCCCGGGGAATCGGCCGGGCGATGATCGAGGGCCTGGCGATCGCGGGCGCGAAGGTGGTCGCCGCGGACAGGACATGGGACGGCGCGGAGCAGTTCCGCGAGCAGTTGGAGTCCTCCGGCCGGGGGATGGCGGTCGAGATGGACGTAGCCGACGACGGTCAGATCGACGCCGCCTGCTCGGCGGTCGTCGACAGGTTCGGGACCGTCGACGTCCTCGTGAACAACGCCGCCCTCGTCTCGGAGACGCTGTTCCGCCCTTTCGGCCGGGTCCCGACGCTCGAGACGAAGGACAGCGACTGGGAGGCGATGTTCAAGGTCAACGTCTTCGGCGTCGTCAAGACGATCCGGCGGTTCATCCGGCCGATGATCGACCAGGGGAGCGGCAGCATCGTCAACGTCGTCAGCAGCGGGGTGGTGACCAGCACCACCGGGGGCGCGTACTTCGGGCTCCGGCCGTGGACGGTCGAGATGCCCTACCAGGCCACCAAGGCGGCGGTGACAGCCCTGACGTTCTACCTGGCCGAAGAGGTCAGGACGCAGGGCGTCGCGGTGAACGCGTTCATGCCGGGGCACACGCGGGCGTCGTGGTTCGACGACACCGCGCGCGCCGTGTCCGAGCAGGGGGGCGTCTACTTCATGCGCCCGGCCGTGGCGGACCACGTCCTGCCGATCTCACTGTTCCTCTCCGCGCAGGACGGGCGCGGAGCCACCGGCCGGCTGTACTACATCCCGGACTGGAACTACGACCACGGCTTCGGCGACTACGCGACGTGGCTGGACCACGCGCTGCCGGCCGACATGGAGGAGACGTACCGCAAGCTCGAGGCAGCGTCGCCGCCGTACGAGCGCTCCGGTGTGCCGCACCTGCCGTTCGACGCGCAGGGCGCCCTCTTCATGGCCGCGATGACGAACATGGCGGCCGGCCAGGGCGACGGCGGCCCGGAGCAGAGCACGTGAGCGAGCGCAGCGAGCGCACCATCAGACACAGCAGCAGCGCGAAGGCCGCCGACGAGCGCAGCGTGGAGTCGGCATGAGCGCCGCAGCGACCGCCGAGGCCGCCCTGACCGAGGAGAGCACGAGCACCTTCGCGCAGGCCGGGCCCTACCGGGTCCACTACCACGAGGCGGGGCAGGGCCCGGCCGTCATCATGCTCCACGGCGGCGGCCCGGGGGCGACCGCATGGTCCAACTTCAGCCCCAACATCGGGGCGTTCGCCGAGCGGCACCGGACGCTGCTGGTCGACATGCTGAACTTCGGCGGGTCCGACTCGGTGGTGTTCGACGCCGAACCCAGCACGACGGTGCGGGCGCGTGCGTTGCGCGACATGATGGACACCCTCGGCATCGAGCGCGCCAGCTTCGTCGGCAACTCCATGGGCGGCACCACGGCGATGGCCTTCGCGGTCGACTACCCCGAGCGCACGGAACGGCTCGTCCTCATGGGCGCGGCGGGGATGACGCGCACCGTGGTCGCGCCGCAGCCGACGGAGGGGCACCGGCGGCTCGCCGCGGCAGGCGCCGACCCGAGCGTGGAGACCATGCAGGAGCTCGTCGACACGATGCTCTACGACCCGGGCATCGTGAGCCGGGAGATGCTCGAGGCCCGGGTGCGCGCGGCGCGCAACGAGTCCCATCGCGACGCCGCGGCGCGCTCCACGGCGTCGTGGCGCGACCAGACGGGCGAGTTCGCCCGCATCCTGGCGAAGACGCTCATCATCTGGGGGCGCGAGGACCGGGTGAACCCACTCGAGATCGGTCTGCAGCTCCTGCGGGACATCCCCGACTCCCGCCTGCTCGTGTTCCGTGAGTGCGGGCACTGGGCGCAGATCGAGCACGCGGCGGAGTTCAACCGCGTCGCACTGGAATTTCTCGCAGCAGCGTGACCGAGAGGTGGAGTGCAATGGGCGAGGGTGCCTTCCAGCCCCAGTCCCGATGGGTCGTGGTGCCGCAGGTGCGCGCCATGCGGGAGACCGTGTACGGCGTCCGGACCCACTACGTCGAGGCGGGCGAGGGCGAACCCCTGGTGCTGATCCACGGCGGTGGCCCGGGGTCGTCCGGGGCGAGCGGATGGGCACGGATCCTGCCCCTGCTGGCGCGGCACTTCCACGTGCTGGCCATCGACCTCATCGGCTCCGGTGACACCGACAAGCCGCTGGTCGACTACTCGTTCCAGACCCTGGTCGACCACGTCGCGGGCTTCGTGGACGCGCTCGGCCTGACGCAGGTGCGGCTCGTCGGCAACTCCCAGGGCGCCTACGTCGCCATGCGCTACGCGCTCGATCACCCCGGCCGGGTCACCCAGGTGGGGACGATCGCGACGGCGACCCTCGCGACCGCGGTCGGCCTGCGCGACGACGGACGGGCGGTGCCGCTGCCGACCTTCGACGGCACACGCGAGTCCCTCGTCGCCTTCATGGAGACCATCGTCAACGACCCCGCGAAGCTCACCGACGAGCTGATCGACGCGCGGTTCCGATCGGCGTCACTCCCCGGGCACCGGGAGATGCTGAACTCGTTGTGGGGCTACCGGAAACTCGTGACCGAGGACCCTGACCAGCAGCAGGTGTTCGAGGTGCGCGAGCGGCTGACCAGGCTGGCCGTGCCGTGGTGTGTGCTCTGGGGCGCCGACGACCGCACGGCGCCGCTGGAGACGCTCGGCGCGGGCATGCAGGAGCTCTATCCGAAGGTGCCGTTCCACGTGGTCTCCGACGCAGGCCACCAGGCTCAGACCGACCAGCCGCAGGCGGTCTACGAGCTGCTCATGGACTTCTTCGGGCGCGCCCGAGCGTCCGCGGGCTGACAGGTCGGAGGCGTAGAGCTGTGGGAACGATCGTCGCAGGCCTGGCGTCCTCGCATGCGTTCGCGTTCATGGAACCCGGGCAGTGGGACGAGTTCCGGGAGCACAACCGCCGGATGCTGGAGCAGCGCAGCGGGGTGTTGCCCCCGGTGCAGGACGCGGTACATGACGAGGACCTCGCCGCCAACCGGGCGCGGTACGCCCGGATCCGGGGTGGGCTGGATCGGCTGCGCGACGTGCTGGCGCAGCTGCGGCCCGACGCCCTGATCGTCATCGGCGACGACCAGGACGAGAACTTCACGACCGCGAACGTCCCGCAGATCGCCGTGCACGTGGGCGCCGAGTTCGAGTTGGCCACGCCGCTCGCACAGAGCCGGGCCAGGCACCGGGTCCACCGGGAGCTGGCGATGTCCATCCTCGAGCAGGGCGTGCGCGAGGGTTTCGACATCGCGTCGCTCGGATCGTTCTCCGACGACGCGCTCAAGTCCCACGCGCACGCCCAGGTGCTGGCGCACGTGCTGCCGGAGGCCGACATCCCGGTGGTGCTGGTGTTCCTCAACGCGATCCACCATCCCGCGATCGAGCCGTCCCGGTGCGAGGAGTTCGGGCAGTTGCTCTCCCGGGTGATGCAGGGTCGCCCCGCGGGTGAGCGGGTGGCGATCTACGCCTCCGGTGGCTGGTCGCACTTCACGGCCGGCTACCCCTGGGCGGCCTACCGCGGGCCCCACACCCACGGCGCGATCGACACCGAGTTCGACCGCGAGGTGCTCCAGCTGCTGGAGGACGGCGAAGGTCGCAAGCTGGCCGAGCTGAGTGACGCCGACCTCCTCGAACACGGCGAGATCGAGCTGCGCGCCTGGATCGCCCTGGTCGGCGCCCTCGGGGACAGACCCGCCGACTTCATCGTGTACGAGCCGTTCCACCGGGCCCTCATGGGAATGGCCGTCGCGGCCTGGACACCGGAGCCGGCGGAGCGTTGACGGAGGTGACGATGTCGACGACGGATGTGTGCGTGTGCACGGTGGAGGACGTCGCACCCGGGGAGGGTCTGCGCGTCGACGTGGCCGGCCTGCCCGAACCGGTGGCGGTGCTCAACGACGCGGGCCGGTTCTACGCGGTGAGCGACATGTGCAGCCACGCCGATGCGTCGCTGGCCGACGGCGACGTGGCGGACTGCCAGGTGGAGTGCCCCCTGCACTTCGCCCGGTTCGACCTGGTCACCGGCAAGCCGCGCTCCCTGCCCGCGCTGTTCCCGGTCCGGGCGTACCAGGTGACGGTGGCGGACGGGAAGGTCTATGTCACCGTGCCGGCCGGGAGGGCGTGATGCTGGTCCTCGGAGTCGCGACCTCGCACGCACCGACAATGCTCCTCCCGGTGGAGCACTGGCCGCCCGTCTACGAGCTGCTGGTGGACGGTGTCCCCCAACCGGGGTCGGCCGCGGCCGAGACCCCGGAGGCCAACGCGGCCGCCAAGCAGCGGATCGACAGCGGCTTCGCCACCCTGCGCCGGGTGCTCACCGACGCTCGGCCCGACGCCCTCGTGATCGTCGGGGACGACCAGGACGAGGTCTTCGGGCCGGCGTTCAACCCGACGCTCGCCGTCTACTGCGGCGCGGAGGTCAGCGGGAGAACCCTGCCGCGACTCGGCGGGCCTGCCGATCATCGCGTGACCCTCCCCTGCCACGACGAGTTCGCCCGTCACCTCGCCCGTGAACTCACCCAGCGCGGCTTCGACCCGGCGGTCATGTCCGAGCTCCGGCCGCTCAGCAGGCCGGACGACGGGATCGGCCACGCCTTCAGCCGTCCCGCACACGCTCTCGGCGTGGCGGACGCGGGCATCCCCGTGGTGCCCGTCTTCCTCAACGCCTACCACGACCCGCTCCCGTCGGGCCGACGCTGCTACGAGCTCGGCGCGGCGATCAGGGAGATCGCGGACGGCAGGCCGGAGCGCATCGCGATCTGCGCCTCGGGCGGGCTCTCGCACGACCCGATGGGGCCCCGGGCCGGGTGGATCGACCAGCGGCTGGACACCTGGGTCCTGAGCTGCATCGGCGAGGGCCGCGGTGAGGAGCTCACCCAGCTGTTCACCTTCGACTCCGACACGCTGCGCGGCGGTACGGGCGAGATCCGCTCGTGGATCACCGTCGCCGGCGCGTTCGCCGGTCGGCCCGGCACGGTCGTCGACTACATCCCGCTCCACCACGCGGTGACGGGCCTCGGCTTCGCCTACTGGCAGCCGGACGCGCCATTCGCCCGGGGGGCCGGTGCCGCCCGCGGAACGGGCACGCTCAGCGGGCCGCCGGCGGGGTGAGGCCCGCCGGCAGGCCCTCCATGCGGTCCTGCACCACGTCGACGATGCTGGGTCCGGGTTGGGCGAGGGCCTCCTCGATGGCCGGCAGGAGCCCGGTGTCGGACGTGACGCGCGCGCCGTGGCCGCCGAGCAGCCGCGCGAACGCGGCGAAGTCGGGGTTGCCGAGGAAGACGCCGAGGTAGCGCTCGTCGTGGGCGAAGCGCTGCCGGTCGCGGGTGTTGCCGTAGGCGAAGTTGTTCACGACGACGTTCACCACCGGGATCTGCTCCCGCACGGACGTCTCGAAGTCCTGGGCGACCATCCAGAAGCTGCCGTCGCCGCTCAGCGCGACGACCCGCTCGTCCGGTCGCGCCAGCGCCATCCCCATCGCGGCCGGGAAACCCCAGGCCATCGCCCCGCCGGCGGCGCCGTAGTAGCTGCGCGGCCGGTCGAACCCCACGTGGCGCTGGACCCACGGGCCGAAGGTGTGCACGTCCTGGACGAGCACCACCCCGTCGCGGTCGGCGAGCCGCTGCACGGCGCGCGTCAGCGCCGCGGAGGTCACGCCTTCGGCGGCGGGCGGTGCCTCGGGCAGCGCCGCCGCCTCGTCGTACTCCTTGCGCAGGGCCTCCCGCCGCGCCACCCGCTCGGTCGCGCGGGCGGGGTCGGCGGCGACCAGCGGGGCGAGCGCGGCGGCGAGCGCACCTGCTGCGGCGGCCGCGTCGGAGACGAGGCCCACCCGCGGCGGGTAGATCCGGCCGAGCTCCCCCGGGTCGATGTCGACGTGCACCAGATCCGCCGCGGGCGCCACGATGGTCCACCGCTTGGTGGTGAACTCGGAGAACCGGCAACCGAGGGCGACGACGACGTCCGCGTCGCGGACGAGCCGGTCGGACAGCTCGTGTGCGCCGTAGCCCAGGGAACCGAGGAACGCGGGGTGGCTGTTCGGCACGGCGTTCTTCCGCAGCCACGTGGTGACGACCGGGGCGCCGGCGGCCTCGGCGAGCGCGAGGTGGGCCTGCGCGCCGCCCGCGCCACCACCACCGACGATGATCGCGGGCCGCTCGGCGGCCGCCAGGAGCCGGGCCGCCTCCGCGACGCCGGCCGGGTCGGGCGCCGGTGGGTGGATGCGCACCCGCGGCGCAGGCGATGCCGTGGTCGGTGCCTGCAGCACCTCGAGCGGCAGCGAGACCACGACGGGGCCGGGCCTGCCGCCGACGGCGGTGCGGACGGCGCGCTGCAGCAGTTCCGGGATCCGATCCGGCCGCTGGATCTCGACGGCCCACTTGCTGAAGGGCCGGAACGCGGACACCACGTCCATCTCCTCGAACGAGCGGCGCCCGGTGATGGAGCCCGGGACCTGGCCGATCAGGACGAGCATGGGGATCGACTCGTCGTGGGCGTTCTGCACCGCGACGGACAGGTTGGCCGCACCCGGGCCGCGGGAGGCGAGGCAGACGCCCAGGGGCCCGCCCGCGCGGGAGAAGCCATCGGCCATGAACCCGGCCACCTGCTCGTGACGGGTGGACAGATAGCGCACCGCGTCCTGCCGGGCGAGTGCGTCGATCAGGTCCATCACCGTGGTACCGGGCAGCCCGACGATGTGGGTGACGCCCTCGGCCGCGAGGCACTCGACGACGAGCTCGGCGCCGCGGCGCGGCTGGTCAGGCACGGACGCTCACCCCTTCCACCGTTGACGGGTCCCGATCTTCGCGTCTAGCTTGACGAAAGTACTTCTGGAGGAAGGAAAAAAATGCCCATGGGCGAGCTGACCAAGGAGGAGACGGACCGCTTCGCCGACGTCGGGGGCATCCGGATCCACTACAACGAGGCGGGAAGCGGGCCCGCGCTGATCTGCACGCACGGCGGGGGCCCCGGGGCGAACGCGTGGGACAACACCAAGTGGGCGTTCGACGCCCTGGCGGAGCACTTCCGCGTGATCCTGATGGACATGCCGGGTTTCGGGGAGTCGGAGAAGGGAGTGAGCCGCCACGGCGTCCCGGTGGACGTCTTCTGCGCACGGCTGCAGCGGGACCTGATGGACGTCCTCGGCATCGAGCGCAGCCACCTGTACGGCTCCTCGGCCTTCAGCCCCGCCGCGCTGCGGTTCGGCCTCGAGTATCCGGAGCGCGTCGGCAAGATCGTGATCCAGGCCTACGCGCCGGGGCACGAGCCCGGGCTCACGAACGGGATCAAGTCGCTCGTCGACTTCGCCGCCGATCCGACCATGCAGAACATGGAGCGGATGATGGAGCTGTTCACGCCGAGGTCGCAGTTCCGTCCCCGGGAGCTCGTCGAGGCCCGGTATCACGCTGCCACGGCTCCGGGGCACCTCGAGAGCCGCAAGGAGTTCGCCCACCACGCGAACAGTGATCTCACCGAGGACATCGCCGCGTTGCGGGCCGAGGTGCTCGTGGTGTGGGGCGCCCGCGACGGCATGATCCCGGTCGAGGGAGCCCTCGCGGCGCTGAACCGGATCCCGAACGTCCGGGCGCTGCTGTGGGGAGGCGACAGCGGTCATTTCGTCGCTCACGAGCAGGCCGAGGAATTCGCCCGGTTCGTCGTCGACTTCCTCACGCACTGAGGGTGGTGGAACTCGTCGAACCGCGTCCATGAGATCCCCTGTCGCAACCGGTGGGACGATGATGACGCCGGAGACCGGCAGCGTAGGTGCGATCTCGCGCGCGACCTGCGCAGACACACGTGTCGTCAGGCGGAACTGCCGATCGGTGCGGACCCGGAACACATGCCGCGGGGATCAGGAGGCGGGGGCTGGGGAACCTCGTCGGAGTAGATCCCCCCGACGGTGTCCAGGTGCGCCAGCATGAGCCGGGTGAACCGGGCCTTGCGCCCGCGGCGCAGCGCGTCGAGGAGATCCTCGTGCTCGGCGAGGATGTGCTGCCAGTCCGCACGTACGGACGAGACGAACGCCGGCACGCGCACGCCCATCCGCACCAGGGCGATCATCAGAGCCTCGACGACCGGGTTGCCGACGGCCCGGATGAGGATCTCGTGGAACTCGAGGTTCAGCTGCAGCAGCTCGCGATCATCGGCGCCCGCGTGCACCGCCTCGCGGCAGCGTCCCAGGTTCTCGACGAGCAGTCGCTGGTGGTCGGCGCCGCTGCCCTCGATGATCGCCGAGGTGAGCGCGGGCTCGAGCAGCCGCTTGGCCGCGAGGTAGGCGTCCACCGGGACACCGCGATGGCGGAACAGGTTCTCGCACGCCCGCAGCACGGTGTCGACGCCGGACTCCAGCACGAACGTCCCGCCGCCCGCCCCGACCTGCACCTCGACGAGCCCCTCGTGCTCGAGGTTCATGGTGGCCTGCCGGACGACGGCGCGGCTGACGCCGAACTCGGACATCAGCTCCCGCTCGACCGGCAGCCGGTCACCGGGCGCGAAGCCGCCGGAGAGGATCTCCTCGCGGAGCTGCGCCGCGACGTCCTCGTACAGCCGGGCGTGCCGGGCCTGCCTGAAGTTCGTCACGTGTCCCCCCGCCCGCGCCTGCCCGTGCATCCTAGTGACAGCCGACCACCGTCACGAGCTCGTGCGCACCTGGATGGGCCCGAAGGAGGCCGAGATGCCCTGGCCGCGCAGTGACCGGCTCCTGCCGTCCGCGATGGGATGCAGCGTGATGAGCCCGAGCCCGACGCTGACCTGGCCGGGGATCTCGGCGTCCGCCACGTCGAACATCAGGCGACCGTCGACGCGCCATTCGGCGACCCGGCGCCCGGCGTCGAGGGTCACCTCGTAGGCGTGCGAGAGCCCTGGCGCGATCTCCAGACCTGCCAGCGGCGCCTCGATGACGTGGGTGAATGTCCGGTCCACTCCCGGGAGGGGCAGACGCTCGTGGATGGCGATGACCTGGTCGCTCGTTGCGCAGAGATCGAAGACCCAGCCCGAGGCCATGTCGAGCACGTTGAACGAGGCGAATCCGTCGCGGTAGTCGCGCGGGGTGGCGTTGATGCTCGTCGCGGCGATCTCCAGGGAGATCGTGACGCTGCCGTCGGCGGGCACCGGAAAGGACTCGGTGGACAGCAGCAGGTGCTTCGGGTTGTCCATGATCTGCACCTGGTCGTGCGCACGCTCGAACCGCTCGATGGAGATGTCCAACGTGCCGTCGCCCACGTTCGTGCGAGCGTTCGGCTCCTCGCAGCGCCAGGAGGTGCCGTCCGGTCCCGGGGGGTACTCGAGGTGGAACCACCGCGCGGGGTCGAGCCGGGATCCGGTGAAGTCGTCGTAGGTGCGGGTGGGGCTGGCGATCTGCGTCATGACGGTCCTTCCGCCGGCGCGAACCGGCAGGCGGGTGCGATGGGGGGACATGGCCGGTGGTGCCGTGCGGTGGCGGGGCGGGGGTCGCCACCGCACGGCGCTCGAGCTCAGACGGTCCGGGTCGCGCTGGGATGGATGCCGAACTGCCCGGTCTCCATCAACGTGCCGATCTCGCGACCGGTGGGCGTGAGAGACAGCGGCGACCGGGTCTCGAGCAGCCACGCCTCGTAGCCCTGCGGGACGTCCTCCTCCGGGCCCTGGTGGATGATCCCCTTCGGGGTCCAGGTGACGGTGCCCGGCTTGTCCACGGCGCCGTAGTGCCCCGGGCCCGCGACGTAGAAGATGACCTCGTCGTAGTCGGCGTTGTGATGCACCGGCGGGCGGTCGCTGCGGCGGTTGCCCAGGTAGTAGAACAGCGTGCGGGTGGTGGCGTCGTTGATGAGCCGCGGCGGCATGAGCCCGCCCGCGGTCACCCCGAGGCCGTGCACGTTCTCGATGTTGAACCGGCGCACGATGGGCGCGCCGACGGTCGCGAGGCAGGGCACCGGGTCGTAGTCGTAGAAGTACGAGGTGAACTCCGCGCCGTGCCGGATGACCACCTCGTACTCGCCGGGTCCGCGGTCGGTCGTCGGGTCCGGCACCGGCGCGTCGACGTGCAGGTCGACGTTGAGCACGCCGGGCTGATTCTCCGGGTCGACGGCGAGCTGGCTCTCCGTCACCACGATCATCTCGCGCAGCGGCGACCCGATCTCCGCGTACCGGTAGGTGACGGCACGCGGCAGCAGCACGAAATCCCCGGGCTGCAGGTGCAGGACGCCGAAGTCGGTGTCGAGCCGCGCGGAACCCTCCAGCACGTAGTGCAGCTCGTCGGCGAGCACGTTGCGGATCGCGAAGCCGGTCGGCTCGGACCGGCGCGACACCTCGACGGTCACGCCCGCGCCTTCGAGCACGGCGACCGGCAGGGCGCGTGGGTCGGCGAACGCCGCGTCGGAGAGGTCGTGCACGTCGAACCGGTGGGGCGCGTAGGAGCCCCGGACCCGGGTGTAGGGCGGCGAGTACTGCGCCCGCACGACCGAGGCCGTCGGTCCGGCGAAGCCGTTCCGGGTGTACAGGTCGATGTTGGGGGGGCCGTCGGGGCTGCTCATCGCTCTCCCTCGCTGCGCTCGGTCGGCGCTTCGCGCAGGCGCCGTGTCGATGATTCGCTCGCACGCTCGCTCATCGGGTCTCCTCTGCTCCATCTCTCGAGGTCACGTCAGGGCCGCGGGGATCTTCCCCGCCAGCTGCGGCAGCACGGCGTCGGCGACGAGGCCGACGTCCGCGCGGAGGTCGTTGCTGTAGAGCAGGACGTTGACGTGGCGGGCGCCCGCCGCCCCGAAGCGGCCGAGGGTGTCGACCCAGCGGTCCGGCGTGCCGTACAGGCAGGCGAAGGCGATGTGCCCGAGGGGCGCCCCGAACAGGTCCTGGACCGCCGGACCGAGCACCGCCTCGGCCTCGCCCTCGGTGCGGCCGATCGCCGCGAACACGTAGGCGGCGGGCGTGATCGCCGCGGGGTCCCGTCCCGCGTCCGCGGCGTGCTCGCGGACCTGGTCCCAGCCGGTCCCGAACTGCTCGGGACCGGTGAAGACCGACAGCCAGCCGTCGCCGAGCCGGCCGGCGCGAGCGTGCGCGCCCGGCGAGTTGCCCCCGATCCAGATCGGGATGGGCGTCTCCGGTCGCGGCTGGACGTAGGCCCCGTCGCACCGGTAGCCGGGCCCGGCGTGATCGACCGACTCCTCGGTCCACAACTGACGCAGCAGGCCGATGTACTCGTCGGTCAGTGCCGCGCGCTGCTCCATCGGCACTCCCGCGATCCGGTACTCGGCGGGCTCCAGGCCGCCGAGCCCGATGCCGGCGACCAACCGGCCACCGGCCAGGTACTGGGCGCTGGCCAGGGCGTGCGCGGTGTACACGGGGTTGCGACGACCGAGCGCCAGGACGGAGGTCCCCACCCGCACGGTGCTGGTCACGGCGGTGACGGCACCGAGCAGGGTGAGCGCGTCGAGCCACGGGCGTCCTGCGAGGGTCCGGTCGGTGACCCACACGGAGTCGAATCCCGTGGTGTCGACGATCTCGAGAGCCGGCCGGAGAACGTCCGGTGGGACGACCGGGGGCAGGACCAGCCCGAGCCCAGGAGCTGCGCTGTCCGATGAGCTCACGAACACCTCCCTGGCGTGATGATGTGGGTCACAGTGAAGACCGAAAGGTTCGAACTTTCAAGAACCTCGGAGAAAGTTTCTGTGCTACAGAGACATGCGGCCCCGACCCCTTGCCCCTCTGGCCGGCGGGTCGTAGCGTCCCAGGCCAAATATCGAACCTTTCGACGTCACACCTGGACGAGGGAGTTGCCGTGGCCACGCCGTCACTGTGGGAAGCCGCCAGCCAGGAGCTCGCCGAGTATGCGTTCCACGCCGACGCTTCCGTCCAGCCGTCCTGGGACGTGCCCGACAGGATCGCCATCAACTGCGCGGTCGCGGGTCGTGCCGGCGCCGGCAGCTCGCCCGACTACCCCGTCGATGTCGAGGAGTACCTGGACGCCGCCTCCCAGGTGATCGAGGCGGGCGCGTGCGGCGTGCACATCGACTTCACCTGGGTCACCGACTCCAAGGGCCGCCGGCTGGACAAGGACCTTCCGCCCACCGAGGCGTACGGCCTGGTCCTCGAGCCCCTGCGGGAGCGGTTCGGCAACGGGTTCGTGTCGAACGTGAACGTGCTCAACGGCGGGTCTTTCGAGGAGTGCATGAGCCCCGCCGTGGCGGGCCAGGCGGAGGTCGCGCCGTGCGCCGCCGGGCATCCCGAGGCGTTCGTCGTGCCCGCGGTCCGGGCCCTGCAGGAGCACGGCGTCAGTCCGGAGATCGTCATCCACAGCTCGGGGGAGGTCGAGCTGGCCAAGCGCCGCCTGTTCGACACTGGGCTGCTGCGGGGCCCGCGCACGAACTGGATCATCCTCTACGGACTGCCGGTGAACGTCGGCCGCACGCTGATCTCGGGCGCGTGGGCGAACGACACGAGATCCATGGCCACTCACCTGTTCCTCATGGTGGAGCAGATCCGACAGCTCGACCCACAGGCCGCGATCACGGTCTGCAACGCCGGGCGCGCCGGGCTCTACATCACCACCCTGGCCACGATGATGGGACTCAACATCCGCGTCGGCCTCGAGGACAGCCTCTGGAAGCACCCGAACGGCGACGAGATCAACAAGAGCAATCTCGAACTGTTCACCCGGGCGCGCACGATGGCCGCGGAGCTGGGCCGCACCCCCGCCACCGCGGACGAGTACCGGGCGATGATCGGTCTTCCGGCACGTGGCTGAGCGGCACGGGCTGGGGGCGAGCGCCCCAGCCCGGCCACGGATCACATCGCGGTCTGCCCGCCGTCGACGGCCAGCACATGCCCGGTGATCCAGGATGACTCGTCCGAGGCCAGGAACAGCGCGGCCGCGGCGACGTCGTCCGGTGTCCCCGGCCGTTTGAGGGGCTGCAGGGCGAGCATCATGTCGATGAACTCCCGGGTCGAGAGCTCGACGGTCTGCGCGGTGAAGGGCACGAAGCCCGGTGCGATCGCGTTGCAGCGGATGCCGTGGGGTCCGTAGTCCACCGCGACGGACCTCGTGAGCCCGATGACGCCCGCCTTGCTGGCCGCGTGCGGGCCGTGCCCGGGGATACCGACGAGACCGGACGTCGATGCGGTGTTGATGATCGAACCGCTTCCCTGCCGCTGCATCTGGCGCAGGGCGTACTTGCATCCGAAGTACACCTGGGTCAGCTCGAAGGACATGGTGAAATCCCAGTCCTCCGTGCTCAGATCGGCGATCGGTGCCATGCGCACGAGGCCGGCGTTGTTGTACATGACATCGAGCCGGCCGTGGGTGTCCACCGTGGTCTCGACGAGTGCGGCGACCTGACCCTCGTCGGTGACGTCGGCCTTGACGAAGGACGCGGAGCCTCCTGCCGCCTCGATGTCGTCCGTGACGGCCTGTCCGCCCTTCTCGTCCAGGTCGGCCACGACGACCGTGGCGCCTTCCCGGGCGAAGAGCAGGGCGGCCGCCCTGCCCTGGCCGGCGGCCCCTCCGGTGATGACGGCGACCTTCTCCGACAGACGGCCGCTCATGCGCTCGCCCCGGACCCCGCGACGCCCGCCAGGAACGCGGCGAGCACCTGGTGGAACTCGTCCGGCCGTTCGAACTGCGGCCAGTGCCCGGCGTCCTCCATGAGGTGCCAGACCGCGCCGGGGATCAACTCGCAGGCCGCCTTCCCCACGTCCCACTGCATCGTCGGGTTGTGCCGGGTCCACAGCACGAGCGTCGGGCATGAGATCTTCCGCAGTGCCTGCGCGTCGAGCACGTCCTGATCGCCTGCGGCGGCGGTCAGGCCGTCGAGCAACCGCTCGTTGACGGCCAGGAAGTCGGGCTGGGTGAAGATCCGGTAGCGCGTCTCGACGAGCTCGTCGGTGATCAGGCCGGGGTCGTGCACGAGCCACTCCAGGCGGGTTCGGACCGTCTCCCGCGTGGGATCGGCGAACGCGCGCTGGGTCGCCTCCCGGACCTTGGCCCCGAGCCGGCGGGTCAGCTCCGCGCCGTCGGCATCGAGCTGCAGGCCGGCGCCGGTCGCGCTGACGAGCGCCGCCACCCGGTCGGGCCGGTGCACCGCGAGCCACCCGGCGACCCAACCACCGAGGGACTGCCCGACGAGGGTGGCCCGTTGCGCGCCGATCGCGTCCAGGAAGGCCAGTACGTGCTCGGCCAGTGCCGGGATGGTGTAGTCGATGACGGGCTTGTCGGTGAAGCCGTGACCGAGCATGTCCAGCGCATAGACGTGGTGCGTGCGCGCCAGCGTGGCCACGTTGCGGATCCAGGTCTCGGCGTGCCCGCTGATGCCGTGCAGCAGCACGAGCGGTTCCCCCGATCCGGCCTCGATGCAGCGGGTGCGGTGTCCGCTCGCGTCGTAGTAGCGGGTCTGCGCGCCCAGCGCCTCCACCCAGAACGACTCGGCCATGGCCTTCCTCTCATGCTTCGATGACGACGCGCTTCGGCAGTTCCCTCGTCACTGCCGCGGCGAGGATGCTCCGAACAGGAGCTCGGGATGGCGCCGGGCGCGTTCGAGCGCCGCGTCCAGTCGAGCCTCGAGGGCCGGATCGGCCGGGACCATCGGCAACCGGTGCTCGTTGCGAGCGAGCAGACCCGACTGCCGCATCATGTACTTGAGCGCGATGGGGTTGGTGTCCCAGAAGATGGCCCGGTTGAGCTCGTGGAGGGCGGCGCCGATCCGGCGGGCGGTGGGCAGGTCGCTGCGGTCCACGGCCTCGAACAGGGCGACGACGTCGCGCGGCGCGATGTTCGCCAGCGCGTTGACCATGCCGGACGCACCGGCCGCGAGCATCGGCAACGTCAGGTGCTCGAGGCCCACCAGCACGGTGAACTCACCGGCGGTCCTCGCCATGAGGTCGGAGACGAAGTCGACGTCGGCCGACGCGTGCTTCACGCCGACAAGGTTGTCGCACGCGTCCTTCATCGCGAGCAGCGTGTCGACCGTCACCGAGACCCCGGCGCGCCCGGGGATGTGGTAGAGCAGGACCGGAAGGTGCGGGACCGTCGACGCCACCCGGTGCATGTACCGGATCAGCCCGCGCTGCGGGGGCTGCGAGTAGTAGGGCGTGACGACGAGCACCGCGTCCGCGCCTGCGGTGGCGGCCTGCTCGGTCAGCCAGAGCGTCTCGTCCAGCGACTGCGAGCCGGTCGCGGCCACCACGGGACACCGGCCGGCGACCACCTCGACGGCCACCGAGACGAGCTCGGCGCGCTCCTGCGCCGCCAGTGTGCTCGGCTCGCCGGTGGTGCCGTTGACCACGATCCCGTGTGACCCGGCCTCGATCTGGAACTCGATCAGGTCGCGGTAGGTGTCCAGGTCCAGGCGCTCGTCGCGAAACGGCGTGACGATCGGCGGCAGGGAGCCCCGAAGTGCATCGGTCACCTTCGCCACCCCGCGTTCTGGCTCCTCGCTATCACGGCCCGACTTTCCCTCTAGGCGAAGAGTATTGTCAAGAGCAGAATCGAAGCCCGGCCGCACCTATCGCGCTCCCTGGCTTGCCGCGCCGCCGCGGGCCGTCCTAAAGTTCGGTACGCCGAGGTCGTTTCCTCCTGGCAGAACAGCCGCCCCACCCGCACCCCCAGCAGCGCGACCTCACGGAGGGCCCCCGTGCTCGAAGCCCCGATCCGGTGAGGGAGCGACCGTTTCCGTCCCGCCGACCCCGGCTGGACGCGACCGGATCGGGACTCTCGGCGTTGCTGTTCTGCGCCGGGCTCGGCCTGGCGACGGTCGCCCTGCCCCTGGTCGCGCTCCTGTCCGGCTACAGCGGTGTGGCCGTCGGGATCTTCGCTTCGGTGTCGGCCGTCAGCCAGATGGGAGTGCGGTTCTTCCTGGCCGCGGCGATGCGGCGCTGGAGCGACCGTTCCCTCGTCGCCGTGGCCGGGCTGCTGCTGGCCGCCTCGAACGGGCTCGTGGCCCTGTCCACGGAGCTCGTGCCGTTCCTCGTGGCCGAACTGCTCCAGGGGGCGGCCAGGGCCTGCTTCTGGACCGGCGCCCAGACCCACGTCGTGCGCGGCAGGCTGACCGCGGTCAGGGCGCTGGCGAACCTCAACCTCACCTCGTCGCTGGGAATACTCGCCGGGCCCGCCGCCGCGGGCGTGCTGATCGACCACGATCCCGACCTGGCCCTGTGGGTGGCGGCCGTGGTGTCGCTGCTGTCCTTCGTCCCCGCCATGGCGTTGGACCGGCTGCCGCCCTTCACGCTCCCCTCGGAAGGCCGGCCGCGTGGCGGGCTGCGGCACCGGCCCGCCGTTCGTGCCGGCTTGCTGGCCTCCGGATGCGAAGGCAGCTGGCGCGCGCTGCTCAACTCCTACGTCCCCGTGATCCTCGACGCCGCACGGCAGTCGTCGTCGGTGATCGGGATCCTGATCTCCGCCGCCAACGCCGCGTCCATCGTGAGCTCCGTGGCCGTCGCGCGAGTCCGTTCCGGACGCGCGTCGCTCGCCGTCTCGCTGAGCATCGTCGCCGCGGGGGCGGGCATCGCCGCGCTGGCGGTCACCGCTGAGCACGCCGTGCCCGCAGCGATCGCGCTCGCGGTGTCCGGGCTCGGCGCAGGCGCCCTGCAGACCATGGGTCCGGCCATGGCCGCGACGGCCGTCGACCCGCAGGAGAAGGGCGAGGCCATCGCCGTGACCGGCACCGTCCGGGCCGCAGCGCTGCTCGTCGTGCCGCTCGCGGTGGCCGGCATGGTGAGCGTGATCCCCCTCGTCGCGGCGGTGACCCTCTCCGGCGGCCTCCTCGCGGTGCCGGCAGCCGCAGCTCTACGCGGGCGCGGGGGCACAGAGCCCCGGGCCGCGACCGGGTAGCCCAAGTGTCTGCTGGACAGAGCAACGTCCCGTCTTCTAGAAATAGCTCACCTGCCGCCGAGATCGTGAGGACCGACGTGACGAACGTGGACGCCCTGCGCCATGAGATCGCCCGCGCCTGCCGGGTGCTGGCGGCACGCCAGCTCGCAGAGGGGATCCTGGGCCACATCAGCGTGCGCGTCGACGACGACCACCTGCTGGTGCGGTGTCGCGGGCCGCGCGAGCGCGGGCTCGCCTTCACCGAGTACGCCGACATCAGGCTCGTCGACCTCGATGGGAACGGCGACCTCGACGGCGGATACCGGGTGCCCAACGAACTCCCCCTGCACACGGAGGTGCTGCGGACCCGGGGGGACGTCCGCACCGTGATCCACGCGCACCCGCCCGCCGTGGTCGCGGCCGACCTCGCCGGCATCGCGATCCGGCCGATCATCGGCGCGTTCGACATCCCCGGCGCCCGGCTCGCCGAGGGCGGCGTACCCGTCTACCCGCGCGCCGTTCTGGTGCGCGACCGCAGGCTGGCCGCGGAGATGATCGAGGCGATGGGCGACCGCCCCGTCGTGCTGCTGCGCGGGCACGGCCTCACCGCCGTCGGCGATTCCCCCGCTCAGGCCGTGCTCCGGGCGATCAGCGTGGACTCCATCGCCCGGCTGTCGCTCGCCGTCACCGGTGCGGGCGGCACGCTGGTCGACGTCCCGGACGAGGACATGGCCGAGCTGCCCGACCTGGGCACCGGCTTCAACGAGGCGACAGCATGGCGACACGAGATCGCCCGGCTCGTCGAACCGCCGGACACCACCTGGGACCGGTAGAGTTTCTGCTGTGAAGAGAACCAGCACCGGGCCTGCCGTGCAGTCGAGCACGGCCGCGATGCCGCAGTATCCGATCGAGTCGGTCGACAACGCCCTCAAGGTTCTGCTCCTCCTGGGCGAGCGGTCGGAGCTGCGGCTGACCGACGTGAGCGAGTACCTCGGAGTCGCCTCCTCCACAGCGCACCGATTGCTGGCGATGCTGCAGTACCGGGGCTTCGTCCGGCAGAACGAGCGGACCAAGGTCTACGGTCCGGGCACCGCTCTGACCGGCGTCGCGTTCTCCATCCTGCAGCGCTTCGACTTCCGCAGCGTGCTGCGCCCGTACCTGGAGCGGCTCAACACCGACCTCGCGGAGACTGTCCACCTCGGCCTGCTCGACGGTACGACCGTCCGCTTCATCGACGCCCTGGAGAGCCCCAAGGCGGTGCGGGTCGCGTCCAGGCTCGGCCGCTCGATGCCGGCCCACGCCACTTCCACCGGCAAGGCCCTGCTGGCCCAGCTGTCTACCGCCGAGCTGCACGCGCTCTACCCTGACGAGGAGCTCGAGGGGCTCACCAGCCACAGCGTCCGGCTGCGCAGTGACCTGGAGGCCCAGCTCGCGACCGTCCGCAAGCGCGGCTACGCCACCAGCACCGAGGAGAGCGAGGCCGGCGTGTCGTCGGTGGCCGTGGCGTTCCCCTTCCGCAGCACACCTGCGCGCATCGCGTTCAACGCGGCCGTGCCGGCCAGCCGGATGTCGGCCGCCGACCAGCGGGCCATCGGCGCCACCCTGCGCGCCACGGTCGCCGAGGCCGCAGAGTTGCTGCACGGCTGACGGCCGGGCAGCCCCGCGTCAGCCCGCGCCGCTCGACCGCACGGACGCGTCGCGCTGCTGCAGGCCGGAACGGAACTCGGCCAGCGTGGTGCCGGCGGCGAGCGCCCTGCGCCCGGTGACCAGCGCCTTGGGCCAGTTGACCGTCACCAGCCCGGCGAGCGGGCCGTCCTCGTCGCCGTAGAGCACCGCGAACCGCGTGCCCGTGGGGTCGCCGAGGATCTCGTGCCGGGACCGGCCGGTGCGCCCGGCGATCTGGATCTTCCAGTCGTACTGGTCGCTCCAGACGTACTCGACCGGCGTGTAGGGCCGGGGGTCGTCCGGGAAGGTGATGTTGTGCGCCACCACGGCGGCCTGCTCCACCGCGTTCGTCCAGTGTTCGACGCGGACCCGCTCGCCGTGCCGGAGGTGCCACCAGCGGGCGACGTCCCCGACCGCGTACACCCGCGGGGAGCCGATCGCGCGGCAGTGCTCGTCGCACACCAGCCCGTCGTCGACCAGCAGGCCTGACGAGGCCAACCAGCCGTCGTTCGGCACCGCTCCGATCCCCACAACGACCGTCGACGCGTTGAGCACCCTGCCGTCGGTGAGCGCAACGCGCAGCGCGCCGCGGCGGCCCTCGATGCCCTCCACCCCGACGCCGAACGCGGTCGCGACGCCGTGCCGCTCGTGCAGCCCGACGAAGAGGCCTCCGACCTCCGGACCGAGGATGCGCGCCATCGGCACGTCGAGCGGATCGACCATGGTGACCTCGAGCCCGAGCGCGCGGGCGGTGGCGGCCACCTCGGCTCCGATGAACCCGGCGCCCACGATCACGAGGTGCCCGCCGGCGAGCAGGTCGGAGCGGAGCGCTTCGGCATCGCCCAGGGTGCGCAGCACGTGCACCCCGGGGTGGGCCCCCCACGGGGACGGCCGCGCCTGCGCGCCGGTGGCGACGACGACGTCGTCGTAGGCCAGCCGCTCACCGTCGTCCAGCTGCAGCTCGCCCGCCGCGACGTCGAGCCGCTCCGCCCGACGGCCGAGCAGCAGTCGCACGTCCGCTGCCTGCGCGGCGTCGGCGCCGAACAACATGACGTCGTCCGCGGTCTCCGACCCGGCGAGCAACGACTTGGACAGGGGCGGCTTGTCGTAGGGCAGATGCGGCTCCTCGCCGACGAGCACCAGGTCGCCGGGATAGCCGGCGGCCCGCAGCGCCTGCGCGGTGCGTACGCCGCCGACCGAGGAACCGACGACGACCGTGGTCGGAGGTCTCATCGCTCCTCGACCACCAGCGCGTTCACCGGGCAGCTGCGCGCCGCGGACTCGACTCTCGCCCGGTCGGACTCCGATATCTCGGTCCGCAGCAGCACGACCACGCCGGCGTCGTTGATGTCGAACACGTCGTCGGCCGCGACGACGCAGTTGGCGTAGCCCTGACAGGCTCCGAGGTCGACCTTGACGACGGGCATAGGAGTTCCTCCTCGTTCATCTGATCGGACAGCGTTGTCCGATGGGACAGCGGGTGCGGCCGGCACGGTGGCAGCGAGCCTCACGCCTTGATGCCGATGCCGCCGTCGGGATGCACGACACCGCCGGTGATGCCGCGCGCGCGCTCGGAGGCGAGGAACACGTAGCTCCACGCGTGGTCCGGCCCGGACAATGCGACTCCGAGCGGGACCCGGGCGGCGAGCTCGGCGGCCCGGCCAGGCGCGTCGTCGAGGCGGCGGCTGCCCAGCCCGAGGCTGTCGAGGCCGCGCAGGTCGGTGCCCAGCGTGCCGCCGGGTGCCACGCCGTTGACGCGGATGTCGGGGGCGAGCTCGTGGGCCAGTGCCGTGACCAGGCCCCGGACGGCGTGCTTGGACGACACGTAGAGCACCCCGCCCCGGCCTGGGTAGTAGGCCGATGTGGACTCGGTGAGCAGGATTGTGCCGCGCGAGGACCGCAGAGCCGGCAGCGCGGCCTTGACGCCGTGGATGTGGCTTCTGACGTTGGTCCGGTACATCTCGTCGAACGCCTCGTCGATGCGGTCCGCGGCGAGCGCCTCGATGCCCTGGTAGAAGTCGAAGATCCCGACGCAGTTGACCAGCACGTCGAGACCGCCGAAGGTGTCGACGGCCATGGCGACAGCCTCCTCGTTCGCCGTGCGGGTGGTGGCGTCGCCGGCCACCACCGGCACGTCGGGCAGGGATGCGGCGATGGCTGCGCACTTGCCGGTGTCCCGTTCCAGCACCGCGACGCGGGCACCCTCGTCACGGAAGGCGTCGACGACGGCGCGACCGATGCCCGAGCCCGCACCGACGACGAGAGCGCGCCGCCCGGCCAGCCACCTCTCGCCCATCAATCCTCCTCCGGCACCAGCGGGCGGGATGGGTTGCCGATCATCGCCGAGAACGTTTCCGGCGACTGCCAGGTCAGCGCCTCAAGCTCCAGTGGGCACAACGTCACCCATTGCCCGGTGCGCGGTGCCTCGACGAGCAGCCGTGACCCGTTGCGGGTGTCCACCCGCCGGACCCGGATCTCCGAGAACTCGTTGGCGATCGTGATGGCCTCCCCCACGGCGCGTTCCCCCTGGCTCACAGGAACACCGCCAGGTTCTGCATCCGCAGCACGGACTCGTCGACCAGGATGGTCCGGCGCGCGAGTCGCCAGTCGTCGCCCACCCGCCGCAGCAGATCCTCGCGGCCCGCGGAGACGAGCGCGGACTCGCGGACGTCTCCGCGGCTGCGGAACAGCAGCACGGCGGAGTCGACCACGAGATGGTCCGGGTCCTCGGTGGCGAAGGTGCGCACGTTGGTGAGGTAGTGGCGCATCCGGGACGGGGGGTCCTCGGTCCAGGCGTGCTCGGTGGCGAAGCGGGCCACCCGCCTCTCGAGCGAGTATCTGTCCTCGTCGAAGTGCGCCATTCCCGGGGCGGTGTCGAAACCGGCGCCCAGCGCCGTGGTGACCCGCACCGGCATGAGGTAGTGGATATCGTCGGTGAGCAGCTCGAGCCAGACCTCGTAGTCCTGCGCGTCGAGCAGGTAGGTCTCGTCCACCAGCCACCGGTGGGCGAGCAGGTGGCGCGCGTCGTCGAACGGCAGCGTCCGCCCGACCCGCTGCTGCGTCGGAGCGTGTCCGCCCAGGGGCGAGCGCGACGAGTGCGTGGCGCCGGTGGTCACGACGGCACCCGCCCGTTCCCCACGGCTGCGGCGGTGCCGACGGTGAGCTGCGTCGGCGAGCCCGGCGGTCGCTCCAGGTGGTCCGCCCACCGGTTGAGCAGCTCGCGCTGGTTGAACTCGCTGTATCCGACGCGTGCCGTGCCCGGGCCGGCGAACTGCTCCGCCGTGAGCTCCGGTGCGACGTCGGTGCCGTCGGACAGCAGGCCCATCCGGCCGTTGAGCAGCAGCCGCCGCGCCATGGTGCCGGCAGCGGTGCTCGTCAGCGACACCCAGTTCTCGACGTCGTCCTGTTCGAACATGCCGGTGCTGCCGAAGCACATGAGGTAGGCCTTGTAGGAAAGCTGCTTGAACTCCTCGGGCGCTTCGGCGTCCACGGCGAACCAGGACAGGACCTCGGTCTCGTCCGCGCTGATCGGTTGCCACTGTCGGATCGAGACGAACGGCAGCACGTCGTCGGAGTCGGCAACCCGGGGCCAGTTGTGCACGAGGCTGAGGTTCGGGAAGACCGATGCCGCACTGATCATGAAGCCGTCGTCGCCGATCACGCCGAGCTGTGCGGGTGACCAGCTCCGCTTCATCCGCTCGATCATCTCGTCGGGGTAGCCGACATAGCGCAACCGCTCCTCGAGAGTGCCCGACGAGAGCTTGTAGGTCGTGCCGCCGCCGTTGCCGGCCCAGTAGGTGGCGCCGTCCTTGCGCTTCTCGGCCTTCGGCTCGCGGAACAGCCCGATCTCCACGACGGACGTGTGCGTCTGCGGGGTGTGGTACATGTCGCCGGCGAAGTTCTCCGCGCCGATCTTCCAGTTCGCCTTGATCCGCCAACGCTGCGGCCCTCGCAGCTCGATGCCGCTCGGGCTCTGCTTCGTGTAGTAGTCCAGATAGAAGCGGAAGTCGCCGAGGAACTCCTCCAGCGGCGGCGCGTCCGGGTCCAGGCTGAGGAAGATCAGCCCGTTGTAGGTGCCCAGCGCCGGCGCGGGCAGGAGTCTCTGCCCCGCACGTGCGAAGCCGGCCTCGCCGCCATACGCGTCCTGGTGGAACGGCAACCCGGCCAGGCGCCCGTCGTTCCGGTAGGACCAGCCGTGGTAAGGGCAGCGGAAGTGCGACGCGTTGCCCACCTCTGCCCGGCAGACCTGCATCCCGCGGTGCAGGCACATGTTGAACATCGCCTGCACCTTGCCGCGCTCGTCGCGGACGATGATGAACGAGTCCTCGAGCACTCGGCGGACCACGTAGTCCCCCACCTGCGGCACTTCGGACTCGTGCGCGACGAACAGCCAGGTCCGGCTGAACAGCCGCTCCTTCTCGAGCCGGAAGATCTCCGGGTCGTTGTAGATGTGCGCAGGGATCATCCCCTGCCGCACGTCCGCCAGCAGTCCGCTGTCGGGACCGGAAGACTGATCGGTCATCGCTGGCTCCACCCTGCGACCTGGCTGTGCACGGTCGCCCCGCTTCTGCCTGACAGAGACATACTCCTCATGTTAGAGGATCGCGGATACAGCTCGCGAGGTCAAGGGGGGCACGGGGTGGGCCCCCGTGACGAACCGGCACGTCGCACAGGCCTCACCCTCGCGAGGTGGAGGCCGATGGAGAGGCCGGCCGCTCGCGACGTCGGCACCCCACTCAGCACGCCGACCGCCGGGTGCACAGTTGCGCACCCGGCGGTCGATGCCATACGGGGTCGGACGGTTTACTGAGCCGCTACGGCGCCGGCTCATGGTGGGCGGTCTGATCAGACCCCGGCGAAGAAGGCGATCAACTCATCGGCCAGTCCATCGGGATTCTCTACGGCAGGGAAATGGCCGCCACGGTCCATCCTGGTGTAGCGCTTCAGATTGAAGTACTGCTGCACCCACGCCTCCGGTACGTGCGCCGCCTCCTTGGGGAACGCGGCGACCCCGGTCGGCACCGTGATGGTGGGGGTGCCACCGTGGCTCGGGGTCCACGGGTTCTGCAGGCTCTCCGCGTAGAACCTGGCCGAGGAGCCGACCGTCCTGGTGAACCAGTAGATGCTCAGCGTCGCCAGGATGCGGTCGCGCGGGTAGGCGTCCTCGACGTTGCCGCCGTGGTCGGTCCAGCCGTGGAACTTCTCCACCAGCCACGCGGCGGTCGCCACCGGGGAGTCCCCGATGAACGCAACGGTCTGCGGCTTGGTGGCCTGCTCGTTGAAGTAGGCCGCGCCATGCTGCCAGAACTGGGCGGTCCGCTCGGCGTACCCGGACTCCGCGGGGCTCCACAGGTCCGGCGGCACCGGGGCGAAGTCCAACGGCATCGGCATAGACGTGTGGAACCCGGTGATCGACGCTGCGTGCTTGTGCGCCATCTGTGCAGCCGTGAACCCGCCCCAGTCGAATCCGTGGACCCCGTAACGGTCGTGACCGAGCACCCCCGTCATGAGCTCGTGCATGAGGTCGGCCGATTCCACGAACCCGAGCTTCGGTACCCGGAGCGGGCTGGAGAAGCCATAGCCGGGGAGCTCCGCGATGATCACCTCGAAGCCGGACAGCCTCGGCAGCACCTCGGCGAAATCCCAGAACGTGCACGGCCAGCCACCCAGCAGCAGGATGGGCATGCCGGCGCCGGCGTTCGCCCGCACGTAGTGGATGGGCTGCCCGCCGAGCTCGACCTGGAAGTGGTCGAGCTCGTTCATCTGCGCTTCCACTGCGCGCCAGTCGAAATCGATCCACGCCGAGGTGAGCTCGCGCAGGTACGATTCGGAGGCTCCGTAGTGCCAGGTGTCGTTGCCAAGGTCACCCGGCCAGCGCGCCGACCGTAGCCGCTGCCGGAGATCCTCCAGGTCCTGGTCGGATACGTTGATCGTGAACGGCTCCGGCTGTGCCTTAACCTCTTGCACGCTCGACATCACTCGACAATCCATTTCTCATAGTGGCGCTCCATTGCGACCCGTTCGGGTTCTTCCTCGTCGGCCCCGTGACCGGAGCGGACCTCAGGTCTGTTCACAGATCACCCCCGCCGGCAGCGCCTGTCGCGCCGCGAATCGCGTAACCGCCGTCCGAAGGAACGACCACTCCGGTGATGCCGGCTGCTTCCGAGGACGCCAGAAACGCGGCCACGGCGGCATGATCCGCTGTGTCGTTGATCCGTTGCAGCGGGGTCGATGCAGCGATGAAGTCGCCCATACCCGGCGCGTCGAACACCGACCGGTCGTCGCCGAAGTCCTGGCCGAGCGAAACAGCGTTGCGCATATCTGTGAACGTTCCGCCCGGCGATACCCCATTGACTCGGATTTTCGGCGCCAGCTCGTACGCCAACTCCCGGATCAGGCCGATGACGGAGTGCTTCGCCATCGTGTAGATCAGGCCGCCCTGATTGGTGTGCGAACCGGCGGAAGAGGCAGTGAACACCATGCATCCCCCGCTGTCCAGCAGCTTCGGCAACGCGGACCTCGCGCCGAGCAGATAACCCTTGACGTTGACGGCGAACACCGGGTCGAACAGCTTTTCCAGCTGTTCGTTGTCCGTATGGGCCAGGCCGAGGAACCCGTCGAAGACACCCGCGTTGCCGACGAACACGTCCAGCCGCCCGAAGCTGTCGACGGCGGCGGCAACGGCTCGTTCGTTATCCTGCGCGCTGGTGACGTCGGCCTGCACAGCGACGCAACTGTCCCCGAGCGCCGCACCGACGGTCTGCACCTTCCGTTCATCGATGTCGACCGCGACAACTCGCGCACCTTCTTCGACGAACCGGTCGCAGTAGGCCCTGCCGATACCCGAGCCGGCACCCGTGACGAGGACGACCCGTCCGGCAAATCTCTTCACCATGTTCTCCCTACAGTTGATCCGAGAAGTCGGGATGCGTCGCCGCGACGCGGTAGCACCCCGAGTGCAACACGAGCGGGTCACCGTCGAACTGCTCGTACTGCTGCACCTCGCCGACGAAGATGCTGTGATCGCCACCGTCGTACCGGTTCACCTGCCGGCAGACGAATCGTGCGATCACTCCGTCTATCAGCGGGACGCCGCCGGGCCCGTCGATGACGTCGACACAGGAGAACTTGTCCGCGGCCGGGGTGGAGAACTGCCGCGACAGGTGGTGCTGGTCGGCGGCGAGGACATGTATCGCAAAATGTCCCGCAGCGTGGAAGTCCGTGTGGCTCGGAGCCCGTCTCGCGAGACAGAACAGCACCAGCGGTGGGTCCAGCGACAAGGACGTGAACGAGTTGACCGTGATGCCGGCCCGCCTCCCGTCCGGCGCACCGGTGGTGATGACCGTGACGCCCGTGGCGTACGTTCCCAGGGCGCGGCGGAGCTCCCGGCGGTCACCCCGGTCGGCGGTCGGCCGGCGACCCCGCGCCGAACTCATCACCGCTCGACCTGTGCCAGTACTTCCTCGGCCGCGGCGGGGTCGACCATCCAGGGGAATGCCGACGGCGGGTGGCTGAAGCAGTGGAACAGCTTCCTGGCCAGCTCGGGGTTCTGGGCCGCTGCGGCGAAGATCTTCTGCTGATGTACCGGTACCGGCATCATCAGACCGTTGTTGAACACGTCCGCATACTGCTCGTAGGAGTTCCAGAACTCGTCCCAGGTGTGCTGGATCCACTCGGCGTCAAAGGCCTTGTCGCCGCGGTCGAGAATCGCCTTGAGCATGTGGTGGCCGCTCTTCACGGCACTGTTCAGGCCCTGGCCGCCGATCCCGTCCTTCGTGGAGAGGGTGTCGCCGATCCCGGTGAGCAGGGCTCCGGACGGCAGCTTGGCAACCGGCTTACGGACCGTCGGGGTGATCCGTCCACGAATCGCAGCGCCAGGATCGGCCAGCCGCATGTCCTTGACCCGCTCCCACTCCCACGGCATGCATTCCTTGACGAACTGCTTGCTCACCTCGACCTGTTCCTCGTTCGATGACACGTGCATGAACCGGTCCATCGGACTGCCCGGCACGGCGTCGAAGATGAGGAAGACCGCCGGTTCCTCGTCGGTGTTGAGGAAGGTACCGCAGATGACCTCTCCGACGTCGAGCATCTTGGTGTAGTGCAGCGGAGCGAAGCCGACGGCGTCGACCCAACCAGGATGGTCCTTCACGACGACCATCGATATGTTGCGCTGCGGCTCGGCGAAGATGCATTTCTCGTCGTCCCGCGCGAAGAACGAGGAGATCTTCCCCTTACCGGCGGCGACGACGGTCAGATCGGTGTCGGCTGCGCACCGCTCGAGGTCGTCAGGGGTGATCTCCCTGACGACCACGCGGCCGCCCAGGCGCTCGAATTCCGCCATCCAGGCAACGCATTTCAGCCGCAGGTCGACGCACCGCCACGGCCCGTCGTGCCACGGTCCCTCGATGGTGGTCACCAGGTCTCCGCCCGGCGCGACGACGTCGAAATGAACGCCCTCCAACTCCTGCACCCGGTCGTCCCAGGTGTTCAGCCCCAACTCGGCCTCGACCGCCTGGCCGGCGAACGAGAGGCCCGCGGACGAGGGGACGAAACCGTTGCGGATCGCCTCCGGGTCCCGGTCCGAGTAGAGGGTGACGTCGTATCCTGCACGGACCAGACCGATGCCGAGGATCAGACCTGCGGGACCGGCCCCGATGATTGAGATCGAACGCACATTCACTCCGTTGTTCTACGGACGAGCGTCCCACCCGTCCTGGACATTAGATTTCCCACGCCATATCGATTTCCGTGATGATTCGACATTAGCGCGGGCAACCATGCCCAGCTATCCGGTCAGCGCGGTGACTGAGTCCTTCCCAGTAGCGATCGGCCGGGCCGGTTGATCACGTCGTCCGGCCGTGCTGGTGGTGAAGCAGGACGAGCGCCGCAGCGGTGATGGTGCCGATCCGCCAGGGGCACAGGCTCACCCGTCGCAGGGCCTTGAAG
>NZ_JAJCYB010000052.1 GCF_029263155.1 Pseudonocardia sp. | reverse complement strand
CGGGCACGGGACTCCAGAGCGATGGTCTTGTACGGCGTGAGAACCGCAAGATCACCACTGGGGCCGTGCCCGCACCCGCACCTTCGACCGCGTGTCGCCGCAGCTCAGCGCCTACTCACCGCGACTTTGCCGACCCCCTGGGTGATTAATGTCGGCAGAGAACAGCCGGCTGCCGGGCTCGAGCGCGCCACCGACGGCGGCAGCGTTCTCCTCGCACTCCTGCCGGTATGTACGAAGGAGCGACACCGTGTTGTTGTCGAGGGCGATCCGGCGCTGTTGGTGGGTCTTGGTGTCCTTCTCCCACGTGCGGGTGCCCTGTTGAGCGATGCTGCTACGGATCGTCAGAACGGCGCGGTCGAGGTCGAGCAGGTCCCAACGCATCGCACACAGCTCGCCGCGGCGGGCACCGGTCGTCATGGCGAGCCAGAGCAGGCACCCCCACATGACGTCCGGGAACGCCGCGTTGAGGATCGCGGCCGCCTGGTCGGCCGTCGGCGGGTTGGGGTCGGACCGGCCGCCGCGGGGCGGCTCGGCTTGGTCAAGTGGGTTGACCGTGATCCAGCGCCAGCGGACGGCACGCGCGAGAGCGCCGCTGAGGCAGAAGTGCACCTTCCGGATCGTCGAGGTGGCCAACGGCCGGCAGACGTGCGGGCGGCACTTCTCCGAGCACTCGTGCGGGCCGTCGACGGCGTGCTCGACGAACGGCCGGCCGTCGCAGTGCGCCCGGCACCGGCGGAGGATCGCTTGGTGGTTGTCGAGCGTCTCGCCGTCGAGCTTGGCGAGCGGGAGGTGTCCGAGCAGCGGGCGGATGTGCACCCGGATCGTCTGCTCGTAGCGGTCGAGGGTGGTCTCCTCGACGTCGAGCAGCTCGAGGTAGCGGTCCATGAGCTGGTTGACCGTTGCTTTGGTGCGCGGGTTGCGGCGCTCGTCGACCTGGTGCACGAGCCGGCGCCGGACCTTGTCCGCCTCTGCGGCGGCCTTCGGGCCGGCGGGCACGGTCTCGACGAGGTAGTTGCGTTTGCCGCTGAGGGCGTCGACGCCGGCGTAGACGCGGACCCGCAGGGACCCGCTCGGCAGCGTCTCGATCTCGCCGCGCTGGCGCTTCTTGGGCTTGCCGGAGGACCCGGTCATGGGCCGACCGTAGCAGGCTCGCTCCACGAGTAGCTCCACGTCGAGCGGCCTGACCAGCGGCGCGAGCCGCTCACCTGCGTGCCCCCGGCAGGATTCGAACCTGCGGCACCCGCTTTAGGAGAGCGGTGCTCTATCCCCTGAGCTACGAGGGCGGCGGAGCCGATCCTAGTGGCACCATTCCCGCATGGAGCCCAGGCGGTACACCGCGACGCCGGAGGTCGGGGGGCGAGGGCGGCTGACCGTGCCCGTGCCGTTCGACCCGGACGAGGTCTGGGGCCGGAAGGCGGCGCACCACGTCGCCGGAACGGTGGGCGGGGTCCGGGTGCGGGCCACCGTGGAGGTGGTGGGAGGGCGCTGGGTCATCGCGCTCGGGCCGGCGTGGCGGCGGGACTGCGGGGTGGAGCCGGGGGCCACGGTCGAGGTCGTGCTCGCACCGGAGGGGCCGCAGCGGGGGGATCTCGCCGAGGACGTTGCCGCGGCGCTGGACGCCAGCCCGTCGGCCGGTGCGTTCTTCGACTCGCTCGCCCAGTTCTACCGACGCGCCTACCTGCGCTGGATCGACGCGACGAAGCGGAGGCCGCAGGAGCGGGAGCGGCGGATCGCGGTCGTCGTCGCGCTCCTGGAGCAGGGGGTCAAGCAACGGCCGGGGCCCGGAGCGTCAGCAGGGTGATCTCCGGCGGGGAGCCGACGCGCACCGGCGGCCCCCAGAACCCGGTGCCGCGCGTGACGTAGAGCCAGGTCCGGCCGACGCGGGTGAGGCCGGCGAGGACGGGCTGGTCCACGAGCGCCACGTGGGTCAGCGGCCAGAGCTGGCCGCCGTGGGTGTGTCCGGAGATCTGCAGGTCGACGCCGGCGCGGGCGGCGCGGGCGACCATCACCGGCTGGTGGCAGAGCAGCACCACCGGCGCGGAGGGGTCGCGACCACGCAGGGCTGCGTCGAGGTCGAAGCCGTGGCCGGGTACGCCGGACGCGGCGGCGGTGCGGTCGTCGCAGCCGGCGATGTGCAGCACTGCCTCGCCACGGCGGATCTCCTCGCGCTCGTTGCGCAGCACGCGCACGCCGAGCGTCGGCAGGAACTCGACCCAGCCCGCTGCTCCGGAGTAGTACTCGTGGTTGCCGGTGACGAAGTACGTGGGTGCGGCGATGTCCGCCAGCGGTGCCGCGTAGGTGCCGAGCTCGTCGACGGTGCCATCGACGAGGTCGCCCACTACCGCGACGACGTCGGGACCGGAGCCGTTGATCAGACCGACGAAGCCGGCGAGGTCGGTGCCGTCGACGAGTGGCCCGAGGTGGATGTCGGAGATCGCGGCGATCGTGAAGCCGTCGAAGGCGGGGTCCAGGCGATCGAGCAGCACCTCCCGGCGCTCCACGCGGGTCTGCCGGGCGGCGACGGTGCCGTACCCCACGGTGACGGCGGCCGCCACGGCCGCACTCGCCGCGATGACCCCCGACAGGAACCGGCGCCGCTGCTCCGACGGGCGACCGCGGACGAAACGCAGCCCCATCCGCACGAACTCTCCGACCCCGAGCAGGAACGCGAGGTAGAGCACCAGGGCCAGCCAGAGGTAGCCGACGTGGTGCAGCGGACGCGCGGCCTCGGGGGCGAGCACGCCGCGGGTGAGCAGCGCGGTGCCGGTGACGACGGCGAGCGTGGTGATCACCAGGGCCCCGAGCAGCCGGCCCCGCCTGCTGCGGAGGACGTCGTGCACGGCCCGCCGGTAGACGTAGAGGTGCAGCAGCACGACCAGCACGAGCACGAACCCGACGAGACCCACGGACGGATCGTGCCCGACGGTCCCGAGCACGGTCCGTCGCCGTCTCCCAGCGCGGCGCCCGGCCCGCTGGTGACATCGAGCGCACGAACCCGCCGCGGCCCTCGCATCCCCCGCCGAACGCTCCGGCCTTCCGGGCGAGGTCCGCGACCCGGACCGGCGCGCCCGGCCCACTAACCTCGTACCCATGACCGACACCCCCACCGTCGCACTGCTGGGTACCGGGATCATGGGCGCGGGCATGGGCCACAACATGCTCGGCGCCGGACTCCCGTTGCGGGTCTGGAACCGCACCGCGGACAAGGCGCGCGGGCTCGCCGACGCGGGAGCGGTGCTCGCCGCGGAACCGGCGGAGGCGGTGGCAGGTGCGGACGTCGTCGTCACGATGCTCGGTGACGGGCAGCACGTGCGGTCGGTGATGGAGCGGGCGGCCCCGCGCGCGGGGCAGGTGTGGGCGCAGATGACGACGGCCGGGATCGACCAGGGCGCGCTGCTCGACCTCGCCGACGCGTACGGCGTGCTGTTCGTCGACGCGCCCGTGGTCGGGACGCGGCAGCCCGCGGAGTCCGGGCAACTGCTGGTCCTCGCCGCCGGTGCCCCGCAGGCACGCGGCATCGTGCAGCCGGTCTTCGACGCCGTCGGCCGCGAGACGCGCTGGCTCGGCGAGGACCCGGCGGGTTTGGCGGCCAGCCGGCTCAAGCTCGTCGTCAACAGCTGGGTGCTGGCGATCACCGCGGCCACGGGGGAGACGCTCGCACTGGCCCGCGGGATGGCCGTCGACCCGCAGCAGTTCCTCGACGCCGTCGGCGGCGGCCCGCTCGACCTGCCGTACCTGCAGGCCAAGGCGGCCGCGATCCTCGCGGCGGACTGGACGCCGAACTTCTCCGTCGCCAACGCGGCCAAGGACGCCGACCTGATCGTCGCCGCGGCGAGGGGTGCCGGCGTCACGCTCGACGTCGCGGCGGCCGCGGCCGACCGGTACCGCCGCGTCGCCGACGCCGGGCACGGCGACGCCGACATGGCCGCCGCCTACCTGGCCAGCTTCTCGGCGTAGCCGCGCGCACGCAGGGCCCGACTCGCGCGCACGCAGGGCCCGACTCGCGCGCACGCAGGGCCCGACTCGCGCGCACGCAGGGCGCGACTCGCGCGCACGCAGGGCGCGACTCGCGCGCACGCAGGGCGCGACTCGCGGGGTCAGTTGGTGCTGTGCTCCACGCCGTAGGTGGTCATCGGGGCCGGCACGGCGCTCAGCTGTGTGAGCAGGCCGGTCTCGCGCGCGAGCAGCAGCCGGACCATGCGCAGGCGCTCGGTGGGGGAGACCTGCTCGAGCAGCGCCTGGCGGTCGGGCAGCGGCAGCAGGCAGTCGGCGGCAAGCACGTGTGAGAGGTGGTCGGGCGGGATGTCGTCGGCGGGCTCGGTCCAGTCGTCGGTCTTCCACGCCGTGGCGCAGTAGCGCCGGTGCGCGTCGCGGGCACCGGCGCAGAGCATGCTGGTGAGGTCGTCGCCGCCCTCGGGCTCGGCGTCGGGGAGGAACTCCACCGAGCCGACCAGGTAGGGCTTGGAGTCGGTGTCGAGGTCGAGGAGCCGGAAGCGCCGGGCGCCGCGGGTGACGATGTCGAAACGGCCGTCGGGGAGGCGGCGGGCGTCGCGCAGCTCGGCCGTGCAGCCGACGGCGTGCAGGCCTTCCAGCCCGTCGTCGTCGGGGGTCCAGCCCTCGCGCACGGCGACGACACCGAACTGCTTGTCCGGCACCGCGCCGGTGACCAGGTCGACGGTGAGCTGGCGGTAGCGCGGCTCGAAGATGTGCAACGGCAGCATCGCCCCCGGCATCAGCACGGTTCCCAGCGGGAACACGGGGACGGTCTCGGCCACGGGCTTACGGTACGGCGCCGCGGCCGTGCTCGCCCGGCGGCTTCAGCACCGCGAACGCGTCGGTCACCCGCAGTGTGCGGGCGGTGAACCGGAACAGCGCGGCGGGGCGGCCGCCGGAGGGGCCCGGCGGAGCGACCGCACCGGTGGGTTCCAGCAGGGCGCGCCGGGTCAGCACGCGCTGCAGGTTCGTGGCCGATACGGGATGGCCCAGCGCGGCGACGTAGAGGTCGCGCAGCGCGGAGATGGTGAACTCGCGCGGCGCGAGCGCGAAACCCAGGTTCGTGTAGGACAGCTTCGCGCGCAGCCGGTCGCGCGCGGCGTCGACGATGGCGCCGTGGTCGAACGCGGCGCCGCTGATGGCGGGCGGGCGGGCGGTGCGGACGAGCTGACCGTCCGGGGCGGGGTCGGCCCCCGCCGGCCCGGGCGCCACCCGGCGCCATGCGGTGTCGGGTGGCACCAGCGGGTCCGCGTCGGAGGGCACCAGCCCGAGGAAGGCGGTGGCGATCAGCCGGGTGCCCGGCACCCGGTCCGGGTCGCTGAACACCCCGAGCTGCTCGATGTGGGCCACCTCGCGCAGGTCGACCTTCTCCGCCAGCTGCCGCAGCACCGAGCGCTCGACGTCCTCGTCGTCGCCGAGGCGGCCGCCGGGGAGGGCCCAGCAGCCGCGGTCGGGGTCGCGGGCCCGTTGCCAGGCGAGCACCTGCGGGTGACCGCCGGAGATCCGCAGCACCGCGGCGAGCACCTCGTGCCCGGTCTGCCTGGTGCCCACGGGCGGATCGTAGGCGGGCGACGGCCGGGCGCGGTGGGTACGGGCCTCCGGCGAGCCGCTGAGGGTCGCCGCTGAGGGTCGCCGTGGTGAACGGAGGATGACCGTCGGGTGAGGTCCGGATCACGTCGTCCGTGCCCTCGCGCGCCGGAACTGCTAGCATCGCGGCTAGTTTACGACTACAAGTCGAAAACATGAGGAGGGTCCCATGGCGGTGACCGAGGTGCTCCCGGCCGTCGAGCCGAGCTGGGCCGAGGAGGTCCGGGCGCTCGCGCAGGCGCAGGACGCGGTGGTGCTGGCGCACAACTACCAGCTCCCGGAGATCCAGGACGTCGCGCACCACACCGGCGACTCGCTGGCCCTGTCGCGGCTCGCGGCGGAGTCGACGGCGTCGACGATCGTCTTCTGCGGCGTGCACTTCATGGCCGAGACCGCGAAGATCCTCGCCCCCGACAAGACCGTGCTGATCCCGGACGCGCGCGCGGGGTGCTCGCTCGCCGACTCGATCACCGCCGACCAGCTGCGGTCGTGGAAGGCCGAGCACCCGGGCGCCGTCGTGGTGTCCTACGTCAACACGACGGCCGCGGTGAAGGCGGAGACCGACGTCTGCTGCACCTCGTCGAACGCGGTGGAGGTCGTGGAGTCGATCCCGGCCGACCGCGAGGTGCTGTTCCTGCCCGACCAGTTCCTCGGCGCGCACGTGCGCCGCATCACCGGCCGGGCGAACATGCACGTCTGGGCGGGGGAGTGCCACGTGCACGCCGGGATCAGCGGGCCCGCGCTCACGGCGCAGTCGCAGGCCCACCCCGACGCCGAGCTCTACGTGCACCCCGAGTGCGGCTGCGCCACCTCCGCTCTCTACCTGGCCGGAGCCGGTGCCGTGCCCTCGGAACGGGTCCGGATCCTGTCCACGGGCGGGATGCTCGACGCCGCCCACAGCTCGACGCCGGGCGGCACCGTGCTGGTGGCCACCGAGGTGGGCATGCTGCACCAGCTGCGCCGGGCCGCGCCGGAGGTCGACTTCCGCGCCGTGAACGACCGCGCGTCCTGCCACTACATGAAGATGATCACACCGGCGAAGCTGCTGCGCGCGCTGCGCGAGGGCCGCGACGAGGTGCACGTGGACCCCGAGCTCGCCGCCCGCGGCCGCGCCGCGGTCCAGCGCATGATCCGGATCGGGCAGCCCGGGGGTGGGGAGTGACCGCGGGCTGGAGCGCCGCCGCGGACCTCGTCGTCGTCGGCAGCGGCGTCGCAGGCCTCACCGCGGCGCTGGACGCCGCGGCCGCCGGGCTGCGGGTCGTCGTCGTCACGAAGGACGCCGTGGACGCGGGCTCGACGCGGTGGGCGCAGGGCGGTGTGGCCGTCGTCGTCGGTGACGTGCCCGGCGACAGCGTCGAGGCCCACGTGACCGACACGCTGGAGGCGGGCGGCGGGCTGTGCGATCCCGCGGCCGTCACGTCGATCATCGCCGACGGCCCGGCCGCCGTGGCGCGGCTGCGGTCGCGCGGTGCGCGTTTCGACCCGGGCCCCGACGGCCGCCTCGCCCGCACCCGGGAGGGCGGGCACTCCGCGTTCCGCGTGGTCCACGCCGGAGGCGACGCGACCGGTGCCGAGGTCGAGCGGGCGCTGGTCGGTGCGGCAGGCGGCTTGCCGCTGCTCACCGGGCACGTGGCCGTCGACGTCCTGCGCGACGGACATGGCGCGGTCGCCGGCCTCGCTCTCCTCGACGACGGCGGCCGCCCCGGCGTGCTGCGTACCCCCGCGGTGCTGTTGGCGACCGGCGGGTACGGGCAGCTGTACTCGTCGACGACCAACCCGGAGACCGCCACCGGCGACGGCATCGCCCTCGCGCTGCGCGCGGGGGCCACCGCGGCGGACCTGGAGTTCGTGCAGTTCCACCCGACGGTGCTCTACACCGGGCCCGCGGTGGGGCGGCGGCCGCTGGTCACCGAGGCCGTCCGCGGCGAGGGCGCCGTGCTGCTCGACCGCGCCGGGCGCCGCTTCATGACCGGCGTGCACCCGCTGGCCGACCTCGCCCCGCGCGATGTCGTGGCCGCCGCGATCACCCGGCGGCTGGCGGAGACCGGCACGTCGTGCGCCTACCTCGACGCCCGCGCGCTCGACGGCTTCGCCCGCCGCTTCCCGACGGTGTACGCCGCCTGCCGCGCCGCGGGGATCGACCCGGTGCGCGAGCCGATCCCGGTGACCCCCGCCGCGCACTACTCGTGCGGCGGGATCGTCACCGACGCGCAGTCGCGCACCGCGGTCCCCGGGCTGTACGCGGCGGGGGAGGTGGCCCGCACGGGCCTGCACGGGGCGAACCGGCTGGCGTCGAACAGCCTGCTGGAGGGCCTGGTGATGGGCGCCCGCGCCGCGCGGGCGGTGGCCGCGGACCGCGCGGGTGGGTTGCAGCAAGGCCACCTTCACGCAACCTCGTTGCGTGAAGGTGGCCTTGCTGCAACGGGTGCGGCCGCTCCAGCCGTGCCGATCGCCGAGCGGGGCGTCGTGCAGCGGGCGATGTCCGGGGCGGCCGGGATCGGGCGGGACGGGCCCGGGCTGGCCGCGGCCTCCGATGCCGTCGAGGCCGCCACGGTGCTCGGCGTGCCGATCGACCGGGCGGGGGTGGAGGACGCCGCGCTCACGCTGCTCGCGCAGGCCGTGCTCGCGGCGGCGGGCACCCGCACCGAGAGCCGTGGCTGCCACGTCCGCACCGACTTCCCCGCCCGCGACGACGGCTGGCAGCGGTCGAGCCTGGAGGTCGGGCTCGACGACAGGGGCCGGCCCGTGGTGCGCAGCGAGCGGACGGTGGCGGCATGACGCCGTCGCCCGTGCCGCCGCCACCCGGGTCACAGCAGGGTGGCTTTCCTCCGGTCCAGTCGGAGCAAAGCCACCCTGCTGTGACGGGTGCCGCCGGTGCCGCGGGTGCCGCGGGTGCGGCTGGTGCGGCCGGTGCGGCCGGTGCCGCTGGGCTCGATCTCGAGGATCTGCGGCGGGTCGTGGACACCGCGCTCGCCGAGGACCTGCGCTACGGCCCCGACGCCACCACCGAGGCCACCGTGTCGGCCGACGCGATGGCCGTGGGTGCCTTCGTGGCGCGGCGCGGCGGCGTGCTGGCCGGGGTGCCGGCCGCGCTGGCCGTGCTCGATGCCGTCGTCGGTGACTACGAGGTGCTCGGCGCCGCCGCCGACGGTGACCGGCTCGCGGCGGGGGACGCCGCGCTCACCGTCCGCGCGCCCGTCCGCACGTTCCTCACCGCGGAGCGCACGGCGCTGAACCTGCTGTGCCACCTGTCCGGCGTCGCCACCGCGACCGCCGCGTGGGTGGACGCCGTCGCCGGCACCGGTGCCCGGATCCGCGACACCCGCAAGACGCTTCCCGGCCTGCGGCTGCTGGAGAAGTACGCCGTGCGCTGCGGCGGGGGCGTCAACCACCGGCTCGGGCTCGGCGACGCCGTGCTGATCAAGGACAACCACGTGGTGGCGGCCGGGTCGGTCGGAGCAGCGTTGCGGGCCGCGCGGGAACGGGCGCCGCACCTGCCGTGCGAGGTGGAGGTCGACTCGCTCGAGCAGCTCGACGAGGTGCTCGCGCTGGGTGCGGAGCTGGTGCTGCTGGACAACTTCTCCGTCGCGCTCACCCGCGAGGCCGTGCGGCGGCGGGGGGACCGGCCGACCCGGCTGGAGTCCTCGGGCGGGCTCGCGCTGGAGAACGCCCGCGCCTACGCCGAGACCGGCGTCGACTTCCTCGCCGTCGGCGCCCTGACCCACTCCGTCACCGCGCTCGACCTGGGGCTGGACCTGCGCCCGGCGTGACGCTGCCCACGAGTAGGGCGCGGCGTGCGGGGAATCCCGGTCCCACGAGCGACAATCGGGACGGGTCGCGTCAACGTCGACCACCCGCCCCTGACCACCCCCGGCCGCGTGCGGCCGGGCAGCCGGGCCGGAGACGACATGATCATGATCTGCGAGCGCTGCTTCACCGAGATCGGTGCGGGCGAGTCGATGGTGCGCATGGCGCACATCGACCGGGCCCACCACGACGGTAGTGTCGACTGGGTCTACGCCTACGTGCACGTGACGGCGTGCGTCAGCGACCGTCCGGCGGCGCACGAACGCCCCGACACCGGAAGCTGGGACAAGGCGCGGGGTGTCGGCGGCCTGCGTCACTGACCGTCGCCTGCGTCATTGACCGTCGGCGGCCCGGGCGTCGGCGAGCCCGCCCGGGCGTGCCGGCCCGTCGGGCCTGCGTCGTAGGCTGATCGCATGCTCCGCCGGACCGACCTGCGCTCCCAGGATCTCCCCTCCACCACCGCGCTGCGCGGGTTGCTGCCCCGCGCGGAGGTCGACGTCGATGCGGTGCTGCACCAGGTGCGGCCGATCGTCGAGGCGGTGCGCGAGCGCGGGGTGGATGCGGTCCTGGAGTTCGCGGAGCGGTTCGACCGGGTGCGACCGACGTCGGTGCGGGTCCCCGCCGACGTGATGACCGGCGCGCTGAGCGCCCTCGACCCGGCCGTCCGCGCCGCGCTGGAGACGTCGATCGAGCGCGCCCGGACGGTGCACGCCGACCAGCGGCGCACCGACGTCGTCACCCAGGTGGTGCCCGGTGGCACGGTCACCGAGCGGTTCGTGCCGGTGCGCCGGGTCGGGCTCTACGCACCGGGCGGGCTGGCGGTCTACCCGTCGAGCGTGGTGATGAACGTGGTGCCGGCGCAGGAGGCCGGGGTCGAGTCGCTGGTGGTCGTGTCGCCGCCGCAGGCCGAGCACGGCGGGTGGCCGCACCCCACGATCCTCGCGGCGGCCGCGCTGTTGGGGGTCGAGGAGGTGTGGGCGGTCGGTGGTGCGCAGGCCGTCGCGCTGCTGGCGTACGGCGGCACCGACACCGACGGCGCGGAACTGGAGGTCGTCGACGTCGTCACCGGGCCGGGCAACATCTACCTCACCGCCGCCAAGCGGCTGCTGCGCGGGCTGATCGGCATCGACTCCGAGGCCGGCCCCACCGAGATCGCGGTGCTCGCCGACGACACCGCCGACGCGGTGCACGTCGCCGCCGACCTGATCTCGCAGGCCGAGCACGACCCGTCCGCGGCCTCGGTGCTGGTGACGACGTCCCCGGAGCTGGCCGACGCCGTCGACGCCGCGCTGGAGCGGGCGCTGCCGCAGACCAAGCACATCGACCGCATCCGCACCGCGCTCACCGGCCCGCAGTCGGGCACCGTGCTGGTGCGCTCGATCGACGACGGGATCGCCGTCGTCGACGCCTACGCCGCCGAGCACCTGGAGATCCAGACCGCCGACGCCCGCGCGGTCGCGCAGCGCATCCGCAACGCCGGCGCGATCTTCGTCGGGCCGTGGGCGCCGGTGAGCCTGGGGGACTACTGCGCGGGCTCCAACCACGTGCTGCCGACCGGGGGCTGCGCGCGGCACTCGGCGGGGCTGTCGGTGCAGACGTTCCTGCGCGGCGTGCACGTGATCGACTACTCGCGCGACGCGCTGCGCGACGTCGCCGACGCGGTGGTCACGCTCGCGGACGCGGAGGACCTGCCGGCGCACGGCCAGGCGGTCACGGCGAGGTTCCGGTGACCCCCGCCCTGGCCGACCTGCCGATCCGCGACGACCTGCGCGGGCGCTCGCCCTACGGTGCGCCGCAGCTCGACGTGGCGGTGCGGCTCAACACCAACGAGAACCCCTACCCACCCCCTCCGGAGCTGGTGGCCGACGTCACCGCCGCGGTCGCCGACGTGGCCGGCGAGCTGCACCGCTACCCGGACCGGGACGCCGTCGCGCTGCGCGCCGACCTCGCCACCTACCTCGTGTCCGCCACCGGGGTGGAGCTGGCGGCGGCGAACGTGTGGGCCGCCAACGGCTCCAACGAGGTGCTCCAGCAGATCATGCAGTGCTTCGGCGGGCCCGGGCGCACGGCGGTGGGCTTCGAGCCGTCGTACTCGATGCACCCGATCATCGCCGCGGGCACCCGCACCGAGTGGCTCCCCGCGCCGCGCCGGGCCGACTTCTCGATCGACGTCGACGCCGCCGCCGCGCTGCTGCGCTCGGCCGCGCCCGACCTCACGTTCCTGACCAGCCCGAACAACCCCACCGGGCAGTCCCTCACCCCCGCCGAGCTGGCCGCGCTGATCGACGCGGCACCGGGCATGGTGGTGGTCGACGAGGCGTACGCGGAGTTCTCCGACCACCCCAGCGCGATCACGCTGCTCGCCGACCGCGGCCACAAGCTGATCGTCAGCCGCACGATGAGCAAGGCGTTCGCGTTCGCCGGGGGCCGGCTGGGCTATCTCGCTGCCGCGCCGGCCGTCGTCGACGCCCTGCAGCTCGTGCGGCTGCCCTACCACCTGTCCGTGCTGACGCAGGCGGCGGCGCGCGCGGCCCTGCGGCACTCCGCGGCCACGCTGGGCTCGGTGGCGCTGCTGCGCCGCGAGCGGGAGCGGGTGGTGTCCGAGCTGGTCGCGGCCGGGTACGACGTGGTCGACAGCGACGCCAACTTCGTGCTGTTCGGCAGGTTCGCCGACGCGTCGCGCGCGTGGCAGGCGTTCCTGGACGACGGGGTGCTGATCCGCGACGTCGGGATCTCCGAGCGGTTGCGGGTCACGATCGGTACACCCGAGGAGAACGACGCGTTCCTGCAGGTCGCAGCGGACGTCGCGAGCAAGGAGTTGCTGTGAGCAGGATCGGTCGCGTCGAGCGCGTCACCAAGGAGTCGCGGGTGCTCGTCGAGATCGACCTCGACGGCTCCGGGAACACCGAGATCGCGACGGGGGTGCCGTTCTTCGACCACATGCTCGACGCCTTCGGCAAGCACGGCGCGTTCGACCTCACCGTGCGCGCCGAGGGCGACGTCGAGCTCGACGCGCACCACACCGTCGAGGACACCGCGATCGTGCTGGGCCAGGCGATCCGCGAGGCGCTGGGCGACAAGTCCGGCATCCGCCGGTTCGGCGACGCGTGGATCCCGATGGACGAGGCGCTGGCGCACGCGGTCGTCGACGTCTCGGGGCGGCCCTACACCGTGCACACCGGCGAGCCGGAGATGATGGTGGGCTTCGTCGTCGGCGGGCACTACCCCACGGTGCTCAACCGGCACGTGTTCGAGTCGGTGGCCTTCCACGGCCACCTGGCCCTGCACGTCCGCGTGCTCGACGGCCGCGACCCGCACCACATCACCGAGGCCGAGTTCAAGGCGGTGGCCCGGGCCCTGCGTGCGGCGGTGGAGCCGGACGCGCGGATCACCGGCATCGCGTCGACGAAGGGCACGTTGTAGGCGTGGTTCGCCGGAGGCCGGGCCGGGTCGGTGTGGCCCCGGGCGGTGGCCCCGGGCGGACGCGGGTCCGGGGGGCCGGCCAACCGTGGGCAGTGCGGGGTCGGGACGGTGCGGGGTCGGGACGCCGTGGTTCGCGGTGGCAGGCCGGGTCGCGATGGCCGAGTCTCGGTGGCCGGGTCTCGGCGGAGCGGACGTCCGGCGGCCCGTCGGCCGGGATGATCGGCGGCTCGGAACCTCGGGGTGTGTCGGGGCGCGGCGCGGGTTCCGATCCGGCGATCACAGCCCCCGTGGGACCGGAAGGGCCAGCCATGATCGTCGGTGGGGAACCCGGGCCGGGCCGCCGAGTTCGGTGCCGAACCCTTCTCGACGCGGCACTAGCATGGTGGCATGGCGAAGATCGTCGTGCTGGACTACGGATCGGGCAACCTGCGCTCGGCCGAACGGGCGCTGCGCCGGGTCGGGGCCGACGTCTCCGTCACCGCCGACGTCGACGCCGCGCTCGAGGCCGACGGGCTGGTCGTGCCGGGCGTCGGGGCGTTCGCCGCCTGCATGAGCGGCCTGCGGGCCGTGGGCGGCCCGCGGATCATCGACCGGCGCCTCGCGGGCGGCCGCCCGGTGCTGGGCATCTGCGTGGGCATGCAGGTGCTGTTCGAGCGCGGTGTGGAGTGGGACGAGCGCACCGAGGGCTGCGGGCAGTGGCCGGGCACCGTCGAGCGGATCAAGGCCGACGTGCTGCCGCACATGGGGTGGAACACCGTCGCAGCGCCGGCCGGGTCCGTGCTGTTCGACGGCCTCGACGCCGCCACCCGCTTCTACTTCGTGCACTCCTTCGGGGTGCGGCGCTGGGAGCTGGAGACCTCCGCCGACGGGAGTGTCTCGAGCCTGCGCCCGCCGATGGTCACCTGGGCCCACCACGGCGAGGAGTTCGTCGCGGCCGTGGAGAACGGCCCGCTGGCGGCCACGCAGTTCCACCCGGAGAAGTCCGGGGACGCCGGCGCCACGGTGCTGCGGAACTGGCTGCGCGACGTGGTCGGGTAGCGGTCAGCGCCCGGTGAACTCGCGCTGCCGCAGGTCGTAGCGCAGCTCGCGGCGCCCGTCGCGGATGCCGTCGACGATCAGGGCGACCACCTCGTCCACCGTCGCCGCCGCGGCCATCGGCGGGGCCTGCCCGGCGATCGCCCGCCCCGCCAGTCCGGTCTCGATGTGCGGGGGCCGGACGTCGAAGACGGTGACGCCCCGCCTGCGCTGCTCCTGGCGCAGCGCGGTCAGCCACGCCGACAGGCCGGCCTTGCTGGCGGTGTAGGCCGCCATCCCGGCGGTGGGATGGTCGGCGAGGATCGCGCTGAGCACCGCGACCGTGCCGTTCCCGTCCATCCGGGGCAGCGCGGCCCGCACCATCGCCATCGGCGCCATGGTGTTCACCGTCAGCAGGTGCTCGGTGAGCACGTCGTCGGTCTCGTGCGCCGGGCCGAACGCGGCCACCCCGTAGGCCACCACCAGGACGTCGAGCCCGCCGAGCGCGCCCGCCGCCTCGTCGACGACGGCGGCGCAACGCTCGAGGTCCAGCGCCTCGAAGGTCCACCTCGGGGCGTCACCGAGCGTCCCGGCGAGCGCGTCGAGCCGCGCGGCGTCGCGTCCGGCGAGCGCGAGCCGGGCGCCCGCCCCGTGCAGCGCCGCCGCGACCCCGCCGCCGAGCACGCCCGTCGCGCCCGCCACCAGCACCCGTGCGCCGTCGATGTCCATGCCGGTCACGGTAGGTGCGCCGCGAACTCGTGGCGCGCTGAAACCCGCGGGCCCCCGGCGGACTCCTCCTGGTGAGAACAGAGGAGAGACGCCATGGAGCAGTTCGGGCGGTACCGGCTGGAGGAGCTCGTCGGACGGGGCGGCATGGGCGAGGTGTACCGGGCGGTCGACACGGTGCACGACCGCGTGGTGGCGCTCAAGCGCCTGCCCGCGCACCTGGCGTCGGACGAGGAGTTCCGCGCCCGGTTCCGCAAGGAGGCCACGGTGGCGTCGCGGCTGACCGAGCCGCACATCGTCCCGATCCACGACTTCGGCGAGATCGACGGGCGGCTCTACCTGGACATGCGGCTGGTGACCGGCCGCGACCTGGCCGCCGTCCTCGCCGCGGAGGGGCCGCTCGCGCCCGCCCGCGCGGTGTCGATCGTGGCGCAGGTCGCGAGCGCACTGGACGCCGCACACGGGTCCGGGTTGCTGCACCGCGACGTCAAGCCGGCGAACGTGCTGGTCACCGGCACACCGGGTGGCGAGTTCGCCTACCTCGCCGACTTCGGCATCGCCCGCGCCGTCGACGGCTCCGGTGACGCCGCGCTGACCGCCACCGGCGCCACCGTCGGCACCCTGGGCTACATGGCGCCCGAGCGCTTCCTCGGCGACCGTGTCGACCACCGCGCGGACGTCTACGCGCTGGCGTGCGTGCTCGTCGAGCTGCTCACCGGGCAGCTCCCGTTCGCCGGCACCGGCCCGGCGCTGATGCACGCGCACATGGCCGCGGAGCCACCCGCACCGAGCCGGCTGCGGGCGCAGGTCCCGGCCGGTCTGGACGAGGTGGTCGCCCGGGGCATGGCCAAGCGGCCCGACAACCGGTACGCCTCGGCCGGCGCGTTCGCCGCGGCCGCGACGCAGGCCGTGGCGCCGGTCGCCGTCGGTGCCGCACCCGACCTGCACACCGTGGTCCCGCTGCGCGGCGCCTTCGGCGCGCCGCCCGCGCCGTCGGGCCCCACCCCCTACGCCACCCACGTGCCCACGGCGTACCCACCCACGGCGCACGCCCCCTACCCGGCCCCGCCTGCCCGCGGGCCGGCCGCTCCCGCCGCACCGTCCCCGCGGAGGTGGCCGCTGCTCACCGCGGCCGCCGCCGCGGCCGTCGCGCTCGGCGTCGCGGCCGCCGTGGCGCCGTGGCCCGGCGAGACGATCACCGAGCCCCCGCCCGGCGGCGGCGTCGTCGTCACCGGGTCGAGCGGCACGACCGCTACCGCCGAGCCCGACCCCACCGCGGCCCTGCTCGCGCGGATCAACGGCGACGGCTACGTGGAGTCCAGCTGCACGCAGGCGACGACCACCGACGGCGCGGTCGCCCAGGTCGACTGCGACACGACCGACCCGGCCGTGCCCGCGGTCGTCTTCCAGCAGTTCGGCGACACCGCGACCTACGACGCGTCGCTGCTGGCCGTCGCGAACGGCACGACCGGCGAGCCGGTCGACTGCGCCTCGGGCGGGGCGTCGCAAGAGACCTTCGCCGGGTACGACCTGTCCTGCGGCTGGACCACCCTCGCCGACGGCACCGGGGTGTACGTCATCGCGTGGGGGAGCCCGACGTCGCAGGTGCAGGGCCTGGTCGGCGGGGTGGACCCGGCGGCCGTGTGGAACTGGTGGCTGGTCCACACCCCGTTCTGAGCGCGTCGGTAGGCTGCGCGCCGTGACCTTCACGTTGCTGCCCGCCGTCGACGTCGCCGACGGCCAGGCCGTGCGGCTGGTGCAGGGCGAGGCCGGAACCGAGACCGGCTACGGCGCGCCCCGCGAGGCGGCGATGCAGTGGCAGGACGACGGCGCCGAGTGGATCCACCTCGTCGACCTCGACGCCGCGTTCGGGCGCGGCTCCAACGCCGAGCTGCTGGCGGCGGTCGTCGGCGAGCTGGACGTGCAGGTGGAGCTCTCGGGCGGCATCCGCGACGACGCCTCGCTGGAGCGTGCGCTGTCCACCGGGTGCGCGCGGGTCAACCTGGGCACCGCCGCGCTGGAGGACCCGCGGTGGTGCGCGCGGGCCATCGCCGCCCACGGGGAGCGCATCGCCGTCGGCCTCGACGTCCGCATCACCGATGCCGGCCACCGGCTCGCGGCCCGCGGCTGGACCACCGACGGCGGCGACCTCTGGGAGAACCTGGAGCGCCTCGACCGCGACGGCTGCGCCCGCTACGTCGTCACCGACGTGAGCAAGGACGGCATGCTGAAGGGCCCCAACACCGAGCTGATGCGCGAGGTCGCGAACGCCACGACGGCCCCGGTGATCGTGTCCGGCGGCATCTCGGAGATCGCCGACCTGGAGGCCCTGGCCCGGGTGGCGGCGCAGGGCGTGAACCTGGAGGGCTCCATCGTCGGGAAGGCGCTCTACGCCGGTCGGTTCACCCTGCCCGAGGCGCTGGCCGCGATGCGGGCCGTCGAGGCCGACTCCGCGCGGCAGGCGGCCGGCTGATGGGTGTCGCGGTCCGGGTGATCCCGTGCCTGGACGTCGACGCGGGCCGGGTCGTCAAGGGCGTCAACTTCGCCGACCTGCGCGACGCGGGCGACCCCGTCGAGATGGCGCGCGTCTACGACGCCGAGGGCGCCGACGAGCTCACCTTCCTCGACGTCACCGCGTCGTCGGGGGAGCGGGCCACCATGCTCGACGTGGTGCGCCGCACCGCCGAGCAGGTGTTCATCCCGTTGACGGTCGGCGGCGGCATCCGGGCCACCGACGACATCGACAGGCTGCTGCGCAACGGCGCGGACAAGGTCAGCATCAACACCGCCGCCATCGCGCGCCCGGAGCTGCTGCACGAGGCCAGCCGCCGGTTCGGGTCCCAGTGCATCGTGCTGTCGGTCGACGCACGCACCGTGCCCGAGGGGTCGGCGCCCACGCCGTCGGGCTGGGAGGTCACCACGCACGGCGGCCGGCGCGGCACCGGGATCGACGCCGTCGAGTGGGCGGCGCGCGGCCAGGAGCTGGGCGTCGGGGAGATTCTGCTGAACTCGATGGACGCCGACGGCACCCGCGCCGGCTTCGACATCGCGATGATCACCGCGGTGCGGGCCAGGGTGGACGTCCCGGTCATCGCGAGCGGCGGGGCGGGCGCGGTGGAGCACTTCCCGCCCGCGGTACGGGCGGGCGCCGACGCGGTGCTCGCCGCCACGGTGTTCCACTTCGGGCACTTCCGCATCGCCGACGTCAAGCGGGCGCTGGGGGAGGCGTCGGTGGAGGTGCGATGAACCGGGTCCTCGACTCCCGGCTCGACCCGGCCGTCGCGGCCCGGCTCCGGCGCACCCCCGACGGCCTGGTCTGCGCGGTCGCCCAGCAGCGCGGCACCGGCGAGGTGCTGATGGTGGCGTGGATGGACGACGAGGCGCTGCACCGCACCCTGACCACCGGCCGGGCCACGTACTGGTCGCGCTCCCGCGAGTCCTACTGGGTCAAGGGCGAGAGCTCCGGGCACGCCCAGCGGGTGCACGAGGTGCGGCTGGACTGCGACGGCGACGCGGTACTCGTGATCGTCGACCAGACCGGGCCGGCCTGCCACACCGGCACCCGCACCTGTTTCGACACCGACGTCCTGCTCGGCCCGGCCGGCCCGGCGGACGGCACCACCCGCCCGGGGTGAGGATCAGTCCAGGGGCCCGGTGAGGTAGCGCTGCACCGTGGGCGCCACGGCTGCCACGACCGTCGCGCGGTCGGCCGACGCCAGCGGCTCCACGCCCACGACGTAGCGGGCCATCCCGAGACCGATCAGCTGGGAGCCGACCAGCGACGCGCGCAGGTCGGCGCGGTCCGGGGCGATCACCTCGGCGATCCGGGTGAGGATCACCCGCGTCACGAACTCGCGCAGCATCCGCGCCGCCGCGTCGTGCGACGCCACGCTGCGGATCAGCGACGCCATCGGGGCGCCGCCGGTGGTGTCCCAGACCGTGAGGAAGCGGGTGACCAGCCGCTCCCCGAGCTGCTCGGGATCGCCGGCGAGCACCTGCGGGAACACCGTCGCCGGGTCGATCGGGATGTGCAGCGACGCGGTGAACAGCGCCTCCTTGCCGCCGAACCAGTGGTTGACCATGGCCGGGTCGACGCCGGCCCGCTCGGCGATCATCCGCACGGTCGCGCCGTCGTAGCCCCGTTCGGCGAACGCGTCCCGCGCCGCGTCGACGAGCTGGGCGCGGGTGTCGGCGCCTGCCTTGCGGCGCCCGCGCCTGCGCGGTGCCCCGGGCAGCTCCGGGGTCCTGTCGGATGGGGCCACGGCTGCATTGTCCCGGCCGGATCCGCCGGGCGGTTCGTCGCACCCCGACCGGGCCGGTCGTGTCGACGACGGCGGTCAGCGGGCGCAGTCGCGACCGAGCGACGACACGGGAGTCGCGCCGGGACGGGTCCACTGCGGTACGGGACGGCTGGTCGGGCCCCAGGTGGCGTGCCCGTCCGCGTCCGAGCACCAGTACCAGCAGGAGTCGCGCCCCTCGGGCCAGCCCTCGGGGTTGTCCTCCCACGCCTCGCCGCGGCCGTACGGCGTCATGTCGAGCAGGCCGAACGCCCCGCCGGCCGGTTCGTTGCCCCGACCGGTCGTGGAGTAGGTGAGAAACGTGCGGTCGCCGTCGCGCAGGTAGCAGGTGAGCGAACCCATGCCGTCCCCGACCGGGGCGGCCACGTCGCGTACCGAGTACCAGGGCCGGGTGTAGCCCATGAACTCGACGAACGGAGCGACCTCGTCCCACCGGCCCTCGGTCAGCACGGCGTAGGAGACACCGCGGGCGGCGAGGTAGACGGCGGCGTCCTTCGTCTGCCACGCGTTGGTGGTGCAGCCCCCGCACTGCCCCTGGTGCGGCGCGCCGTCGTGCCACATGTGCTTGTAGACCACGAGCTCACGGTGGTGCCCGAACAGGTCCAGGAAGGGGACCGGGCCCTCGGGCCCGACGACCTCGACCGTCCCGTCGAACTCCACCATCGGCATCCGGCGGCGGGCCGCGGCGAGAGCGTCGCCGTGCCGGGTGTGGGCCTTCTCGCGGACCAGCAGTTCGTCCCGGGCGGCCTGCCAGGTGGCCAGGTCGACGACGGGCGGGCGGCCGGTCGGCGCGGTGGTCGGGTCGTTCGGCGTGGGTGTCATGCGTCCTCCCTGGAGGTCTCGTGCCGGCGGCGTCGCGCACCGCCCTGCAGGAACTGGAGACGTCCGGCCCGGCCGGAACTCATCGGCGACGCCGGCCGGCGAGGTGCCCGGCGCCGCTCCTGAGAGGATGGGGTCATGACCGTCGCAGCCCCGTCCCTCGGCGCGGTCACCCCCAGCCGTGAGGAGTTCCGCGAGCTGGCGGCCGGCCACCGGGTGATCCCGGTGACGCGCCGCCTGCTCGCCGACGACGAGACCCCCGTCGGGGTCTTCCGCAAGCTGGCCGGTGACCGCCCCGGCACGTTCCTGCTCGAGTCCGCGGAGAACGGGCGGTCGTGGTCGCGCTGGTCGTTCGTCGGCGCGCGGTCGGTGGCCGCGCTCACCGCCGTCGACGGGGAGCTGGTGTGGACCGGGGAGGTGCCGGCCGGGCTGCCCGTGTCGGGCGACCCGCTGGCCGCGCTGCGCACCGTGGTGGAGGAGCTGCGCAGCGAGCCGCTCCCGGGCCTGCCCCCGCTGACCGGCGGGATGGTCGGCTACCTCGGCTACGACACCGTCCGCCGCCTGGAACGGCTCCCCGCACTGGCCGTCGACGACATGGCGGTGCCCGAGATGGTGATGCTGCTGGCCAGCGACCTCGCCGCCGTCGACCACCACGAGGGCACGGTCACGCTGATCGCCAACGCGATCAACTGGGACGCCTCCGACGACCGGGTCGACGACGCCTACGACGACGCCGTGGCACGCCTGGACCGGATGACCGACGAACTGGCGGCGCCCGCGCCGTCCACGGTGGCGGTGTACTCGCCCGCCTCACCGGACTACACGCGGCGGCGCACCCCGGCCGAGCACCACGCGGCGATCGAGGTGGCGAAGGAGCAGATCCGGGCGGGCGAGGCGTTCCAGGTGGTGGTCTCGCAGCGCTTCGAGACCCCGTGCGACGCCGACCCGCTCGACGTCTACCGGGTGCTGCGCGCCACCAACCCGAGCCCGTACATGTACCTGCTGCGCCTGGAGTCCGCCGCGTCGTCGTCCGGCCCACCCCAGCGGTTCGCGATCGTCGGCTCCAGCCCCGAGGCGCTGGTGACCGTCCGCGACGGGCAGGCCACCACGCACCCCATCGCCGGCACCCGCTGGCGCGGGGACACCGAGGAGGCCGACCAGCTCCTGGAGAAGGAGCTGCGCACCGACGAGAAGGAGCGCGCCGAGCACGTGATGCTCGTCGACCTGGGGCGCAACGACCTGGGTCGGGTCTGCGAGCCCGGCACCGTCAAGGTCAGCTCGTTCTTCTCGGTGGAGCGCTACAGCCACGTCATGCACCTCGTGTCGACGGTGACCGGCCGGCTGCGCCGCGGTTGCAACGCCTTCGACGCGGTCACCGCCTGCTTCCCGGCCGGAACGCTGTCCGGCGCGCCGAAGCCGCGCGCGATGGCGATCATCGAGGAGCTGGAGCCGACGCGGCGCGGGCTCTACGGCGGGATCGTCGGCTACCTCGACTTCGCGGGCGACGCCGACACCGCCATCGCCATCCGCACCGCGCTGGTGCGTGACGGGGTGGCCTACGTGCAGGCCGGTGGCGGGATCGTGGCCGACTCCGACCCGGTGGCCGAGGACACCGAGTGCGTCAACAAGGCGATGGCGGTGCTGTCGGCGGTGGCCACGGCGGCGACGCTGCGCGCGGCGGCGGACCGGTGAGACCCGGGCCGTCGGTGACGGCGGCCGCACCGACCCGCGGGCCGCGCCTGCTCGGAACGGTGTGCGTCGGTCTGCTCGTGTCGGCGGCTGCGCTGTGGGGCGCGTCGGTGGCCGTGTGGTACCGGGTGCCGGTCGCGGTGCCCGCGGAGCGGGTCGTCGACGTCACGGGCGCGCAGGTGCAGCCGGCGCTGGGCGGGGTGGCGCTGCTCGCCGTGGCCGGGGTGGCCGGGGTGCTGGCCATCGGCGGTGTCGCGCGCCGGATGGTCGGCGTGCTGCTCGGGGTGGCCGGGGCGGCGATCGTCGTGGTGGGGGCGTCTGCGCTGGTGGCCGACCCGTTCGCGGCGGCCGCCGGGTCGCTGCCGCTGCCCCCGCCGGGCGGCACCGCCGACGCGCTGCGCAACCGGCCGGGCGAGACCACCCCGGCCCCGCTGCTCGCGGTGGTCGGCGGGCTGGTGCTGCTGGCCGTCGGCGCGGTGGTGCTCGTGCGGGAGCGGCGGCTGCCCCGGTTCGGGGCGCGCTACAGCGCCGCCCGGGGGCGCGACGGGGCCGCGCGCCCGCCCGCCGACCCGGACCGGGCCGCGTGGCAGGACCTGGACGCCGGGCTGGATCCGACCGACGGACCGGTCGCCCCGACGCCCGGGGATGATCCTGACGGCGGGACCCGGAACCGGGCTGGCTAGCATGGCCCGAGCGTCCGATCCAGTTCTGCTGGCCGATCCGGGGAGGGGGACGATCCGAATGAGCGAGAACAACGGGGGCAGTGTCCTCGATTCCATCGTGGACGGCGTGCGTTCCGACCTCGCGGTCCGAGAGGCGCAGGTCGACTTCGCCGAGATCAAGCGTCGTGCGCAGGCCGCCGTACCGGCGCGCGACGTCCTGGCCGCGCTGCGGGCCCCGGGCATCGGGGTCATCGCCGAGGTCAAGCGGCGCAGCCCGTCGAAGGGGAACCTGGCGTCGATCGCCGACCCCGCCGAGCTCGCGGCCTCCTACGCGGAGGGCGGCGCGCGGGTCATCAGCGTGCTCACCGAGGAGCGCCGGTTCGGGGGCTCGCTGGCCGACCTCGCGGCCGTCCGGGCCGTCGTCGACGTGCCGGTGCTGCGAAAGGACTTCATCGTCAGCCCCTACCAGGTGCACGAGGCGCGGGCCTTCGGCGCGGACCTGGTGCTGCTGATCGTCGCCGCCCTGGAGCAGAACGCGCTCGACTCGCTGCTCGACCGGGTCGAGTCCCTCGGGATGACCGCGCTGGTCGAGGTGCACACCGAGGAGGAGGCGGACCGCGCGCTGGAGGCCGGCGCGAAGGTCATCGGTGTCAACGCCCGCAACCTGCACACCCTCGAGGTCGACCGCACCGTGTTCGGGCAGATCGCCCCCGGGCTGCCCAGCGACGTGCTGCGGGTGGCCGAGTCCGGCGTGCGCGGGCCGGGTGACCTGCTCACCTACGCCGGATGGGGCGCCGACGCCGTGCTCGTCGGCGAGGGGCTGGTCACCAGCGGCGACCCGCAGGCGGCCGTGCGCAGCCTGGTGGCGGCGGGCTTCCACCCGTCGTGTTCCCGCATGCTCCGCTGACCTACGGTTCCCGGTGTGACCACGCACGCGCAGGCCAGCGACGGCATCGAGACGCCGTCCGGACACGAACCCGACGGCAAGGGACATTTCGGGCGCTACGGCGGCCGCTTCGTGCCCGAGGCGCTGGTCGCCGCGCTCGACGAGCTCACCGTCGTGTACGAGAAGGCCCGCACGGACCGCGACTTCCTCGACGAACTGGACCGGCTGCACCGCGACTACTCCGGCCGGCCGTCGCCGCTCACCGACGCCACGCGGCTGTCCGAGCACGCGGGCGGTGCGCGGGTCCTGCTCAAGCGCGAGGACCTCAACCACACCGGCTCCCACAAGATCAACAACGTGCTGGGTCAGGCGCTGCTCACGAAGCGGATGGGCAAGACCCGGGTCATCGCGGAGACCGGCGCGGGCCAGCACGGCGTCGCCACCGCCACGGCGTGCGCGCTGCTTGGCCTGGAGTGCGTGGTCTACATGGGCGAGGTCGACACCGAGCGCCAGGCGCTCAACGTCGCGCGGATGCGGCTGCTCGGCGCCACCGTGATCCCGGTGAAGACCGGGTCGCGCACGCTCAAGGACGCGATCAACGAGGCGCTGCGCGACTGGGTCACCCACGTCGACGAGACGCACTACCTGCTCGGCACGGTCGCGGGCCCCCACCCGTTCCCGATGATGGTGCGCGACTTCCACCGCGTCATCGGCCTGGAGGCGCGCGAGCAGGTGCTGGAGCGCACCGGCAGGCTGCCCGACGCGATCGCCGCGTGCGTCGGCGGCGGGTCCAACGCGATCGGCATCTTCCACGCGTTCCTCGACGACCCGGGCGTGCGGCTGGTCGGCTTCGAGCCCGGCGGCGACGGCGTCGAGACCGGGCGGCACGGCGCCACGCTCTCGGAGGGCTCGCCGGGTGCCCTGCACGGTGCGATGAGCTACCTGCTGCAGGACGAGGACGGGCAGACGAGCGAGTCGTACTCGATCTCCGCGGGCCTCGACTACCCCGGCGTCGGACCCGAGCACGCGCTCCTCAAGGACATCGGGCGGGCCACGTACGAGCCGGTCACCGACGCGGAGGCGATGGACGCGTTCGCGCTGCTGTGCCGCACCGAGGGGATCATCCCGGCGATCGAGTCGGCCCACGCGATCGCCGGTGCGCTGCGGCTGGGGCGGTCGCTGGGGCCGGAGGGCGTCGTGCTGGTGAACCTGTCCGGGCGCGGGGACAAGGACGTCGACACCGCGGCGAAGTGGTTCGGCATGATCGCCGACGGGCAGAGCGCCGCGGACGCGAGCGGCACCGCCATCGCCGAGGGCGCCTCGGCGGCACCGGGCGACACCCTCGCGGCGCGGCCATCGCCCGCGGGCGCCGACACCGGGAGCGTGCAGTCGTGAGCGGCGCCGCACGCGGCAACGAACGGCACGCCCGTCCACCGGGAGTGGACGAACGTGCCGTCGGTTGCGCCGGATCGGGCCGGGGATGCGACGGGGGAGTGCGGTGAGCGGGGTCGAGTCGATCTTCCAGGCGTGCCGGCAGCGGGGGCGGGGGGCGCTGATCGGGTACCTCCCCGCGGGCTACCCGACCGTGGACGCCTCGGTGGAGCTGCTGAACGCGCTGGTCGAGGGCGGGTGCGACCTGCTGGAGATCGGCGTCCCGTACTCCGACCCCGTGATGGACGGGCCCACGATCCAGGCCGCCGCCGAGACCGCGCTGCGGGCCGGCACGCGGCTGCGCGACGTGCTGTCGGTGGTGGAGCGGGTGTCGGCGGCAGGCGGGCGCGCGGTGGTCATGACCTACTTCAACCCGATCCTGCGCTACGGGGTGGACGCGTTCGCCCGTGACCTCGCCTCGGCGGGCGGCATGGGCCTGATCACCCCGGACCTCATCCCCGACGAGGCCGACGAGTGGCTGGCCGCCTCCGACGCCCACGACCTGGACCGGACCTTCCTGGTGGCGCCCTCCTCCACCGACGAACGCATCGCCTCCACCGCGGCCGCCAGCCGCGGGTTCCTCTACGCCACCTCCACGATGGGCGTCACGGGCGCCCGGGACACGGTGGCCGGAGCGGCACCGCAGATCGTGGCGCGCTGCCGCCCGCACACGTCGCTGCCGATCGGGGTGGGCCTGGGCGTGCGGTCCGGGGCGCAGGCGGCCGAGGTGGCGGCGTTCGCCGACGGCGTGATCGTCGGGTCCGCGTTCGTCACGGCCGTGGAGAGCGGCGGCGCCGACGCCGTCCGTTCCCTGGCCGCGGAGCTGGCGGCAGGCGTCGCGAGCGCGGGCCTGCCCGCCCCACAACCCGCCTGACGCCGCTCGCACACAGGTTGCACGGGTCGCGCACAGGTCCGGCCCTGTGTGCGGGCCCCGCAGGGTGTGTGCGAGGTCGGCGGTGGAGCGGGAGGCGGGCCCAGCGCCCACCGCGGTCCCAGGGGCTGTCGGGGGTGCGCGCTACCGTGGCCTCGTGAGCCCCACCGTCACCACCATCCTGGCCGCGATCCCGAGCCCCGACCGGGGTGTGTGGATGCTCGGTCCGATCCCGATCCGGGCGTACGCGCTGTGCATCATCGCCGGCATCGTCGTGGCGGTCGTGTGGAGCGAGCGGCGGTTCGTCGCGCGCGGGGGGGAGGCCGGGGTCGTCACCGACGTCGCGGTGTTCGCGGTGCCCTTCGGGCTGGTCGGTGGCCGGCTCTACCACGTCGCCACCGACTGGCGCACCTACTTCGGGCCCGGCGGCAACCCGATCGAGGCGCTCTACATCTGGCAGGGCGGGCTCGGGATCTGGGGCGCGGTCATGCTCGGCGCGGTGGGCGCGTGGATCGGCTGCCGCCGCCGCGGGGTGCCGCTGCCGTTCTTCGCCGACGCCGTCGCGCCGGGCATCGTCGTCGCGCAGGCGATCGGGCGGCTGGGGAACTGGTTCAACCAGGAGCTCTACGGCCGCCCCACCGACCTGCCGTGGGGGCTGGAGATCTACGACCGGGTGGACCCGGTCACCGGCGCGCCGGACCCGCTGAACGGGGTCGCGGTCGACCTGACGCCGATCGCCGTCGTGCACCCCACCTTCCTGTACGAGCTGTTGTGGAACCTGGGCGTCGCCGCGCTGGTGGTGTGGGCCGACCGGCGGTTCCGGCTCGGCCACGGCCGCGCGTTCGCGCTGTACGTCGCGGGCTACTGCGCGGGCCGGTTCTGGATCGAGCTGATGCGCGACGACCCGGCCACCACGGTGTTCGGCGACGTCCGGATCAACACGGTCGTCTCCGCGGTCGTCTTCGTGGGTGCCGTGCTGTACCTGGTGCTGATGCGCAAGCCCCGGGAGGTGCTCTCCCCGCCCGCAGCCGAGGCGGGCGCCACCACCACCACCGACGACGCCGAACCGGACGCGGACGCCCCGCAGCAGGACGCCCATGCCGACACCCCCGCCGAGCGGGGCCCCTGAGGATGGCGTTCGCCGGCTTCGGCGAGGACGCCGTCGAGTTCTACGACGGCCTCGTCGCCGACAACTCGAAGGCCTACTGGACCGACCGCAAGGGCGTCTACGAGCGCGACGTCCGCGACCCGATGCGCGCGCTGCTGGCCGACTGCGAGGCCGAGTTCGGGGCGGGCAAGATCTTCCGCCCGTACCGCGACGTGCGGTTCTCCAACGACAAGACGCCCTACAAGACCCACTGCGGAGCCACGGTCGGCGGCTTCTACGTGCAGGTCGGCGGCGACGGTCTGATGGCCGCGGGCGGGCACTACCAGATGGCCTCCGACCAGGTGGCCCGCTTCCGCACCGCCGTCGACGACGAGCGCCGCGGCGCCGATCTCGCCGACCGCGTCGCGGCGCTGGAGGCGGCCGGCATCCGCGTGGCGGGGGAGCGGCTCAAGACCCGCCCGCGCGGCGTCGACCCCGAACACCCCCGGCTGGAGCTGCTGCGGCACAGGTCGCTGTACGGGTGGCGGCAGTGGCCCCCCGACGACGCGCTGCACGGGCCCGAGTGCCTCGACCGCGTCGTCACCACCTGGCGCGCGCTGCGGCCGCTGACGGAGTGGCTCGCCGACCATGTCGGCGTGAGCGAGCAGCCCCGCCGCTAGGCCCGAATGTTCACCACGTGTGCTTCCTGATCGTTCCAGAGAACGGTCTAGACTCTGTTCCCGTGACCCGTCGCACCAAGATCGTCTGCACCATCGGGCCCGCCACCGCGACCCAGGACCGCATCCGCGAGCTCGTGCAGGCCGGGATGGACGTCGCCCGGCTGAACTTCAGCCACGGCAGCCGCGAGGACCACAAGAACGTCTACGAGATGGTCCGGCACGCCGCCGACGCCGAGGGGCGCGCGGTGGGCATCCTGGCCGACCTGCAGGGTCCCAAGATCCGTCTCGGGCGGTTCGCGGCGGGTCCGACGGAATGGCGCACCGGCGAGGAGGTGCGGATCACCGTCGAGGACGTGGCCGGCACCCACGACCGCGTGTCCACCACCTACAAGGGCCTGGCCGCCGACGCCCGCGAGGGTGACCGGCTGCTGGTCGACGACGGCAAGGTCGGCCTGCGCGTGGTGAGGGTCGAGGGCCTCGACGTGGTCTGCCGGGTCACCGAGGGCGGCCCGGTCAGCGACAACAAGGGCCTCTCGCTGCCCGGCATGAACGTGTCGGTGCCGGCGCTGTCGGAGAAGGACATCGCCGACCTGGAGTTCGCGCTCGACCTCCGCGTCGACGTCATCGCGCTCTCGTTCGTCCGCAGTCCCGCCGACATCGACCTCGTCCACAAGATCATGGACGCCCGCGGCGCCCGGCTCCCGGTGATCGCGAAGCTGGAGAAGCCCGAGGCCGTCGACAACCTCGAGGCCATCGTGCTCGCGTTCGACGGCGTGATGGTGGCCCGCGGCGACCTAGGCGTCGAGCTGCCGCTCGAACACGTGCCGCTGGTGCAGAAGCGCGCCATCCAGATCGCGCGGGAGAACGCGAAGCCGGTGATCGTGGCGACCCAGATGCTGGAGTCGATGATCACCAACTCGCGCCCGACGCGGGCGGAGGCCTCCGACGTGGCCAATGCGGTGCTCGACGGCGCCGACGCGGTGATGCTGTCCGGCGAGACCGGGGTGGGTCGCTACCCGATCAAGACGGTGCGCACGATGGCGCAGATCGTCGAGGCCGTCGAGGACGGGCCGGTGAGCGTCCCGCCGCTCAACCACGTGCCCCGCACCAAGCGCGGGGTGCTGTCCTACGCCGCGCGCGACATCGGTGAGCGGCTCTCGGCGCGCGCGATCGTCGCGTTCTCGCAGTCCGGTGACACGGTGCGGCGGCTGTCCCGGCTGCACACCCGCCTCCCGCTGCTGGCCTTCACCCCGACGCCCGAGGTGCGCAGCCAGCTCGCGATGAGCTGGGGCGTGGAGACCTTCCTCGTCGACTTCGTGGATTCCACCGACGCCATGGTGCGCCAGGTCGACCACGCGATGCTCTCGATCGAGCGCTTCCAGCCCGGCGACCTCGTCGTGATCGTCGCCGGGTCGCCGCCCGGCACCGCCGGCTCCACCAACCTCATCCGGGTGCACCGCCTGGGCGAGGAGGACATGGGCTGAGCAACCGAGCCGGCGGCCACCGGCCACCGCGGGACCGCCGCCCGCCGCAGCCCTGACAGGATGCACCGGTGAGCACCTCCACGACACCCGAGAAGCCCGCGCCGCAGACCGCGGCCGACGGGATGCCGCGCGGCCAGGCCGTCCTGGACGGGCTGGTGCGGCTGCTCGACCTGGAGCAGCTCGAGGTCAACCTGTTCCGTGGCGTGAGCCCGCCGCAGAGCCCGACCCGGGTGTTCGGCGGGCAGGTGGCGGGGCAGGCGCTGGTCGCGGCCGGGCGCACGGTGCCCACCGACCGCGAGGTGCACTCGCTGCACGCCTACTTCATCCGCCCCGGCGACCCGACCGTGCCGATCGTCTACGAGGCCGAGCGCGTGCGCGACGGCCGCTCGTTCACGACCCGGCGGGTGCTGGCGATCCAGCACGGTGAGGCGATCTTCTCGCTGTCGGCGTCGTTCCAGCTGCCGCAGCAGGGACTCGAGCACACCGAGCCCGGACCGCAGGACGTGCCGGGCCCGCTGACGCTGCCCGACCTCGGCGAGCGCGTCGCCGCCGGCCGGGGCGCGGGGTGGATGAGCGAGATCCCGCGCCCGCTCGACATCCGCTTCGTCGACGAGCCGGTGTGGTCGCAGGATCGCACGGAGGCCTCCGAGGGCCCGACCCGGCTGTGGATCCGCGCCGACGGCTCCCTGCCCGACGACAAGCTGCTGCACGTCTGCCTGCTCACCTACGCCAGCGACCTCGCCCTGCTCGGCTCCGTGCTCGCCCGCCACGACCGGCCGGAGAAGCCGATGCAGCTCGCGAGCCTGGACCACGCGATGTGGTTCCACCGGCCCTTCCGTGCCGACGACTGGCTGCTCTACACCTGCTACTCGCCCACGGCGTCCGGCTCGCGCGGTCTCGCGACCGGCCGGTTCACCGCAGAGGACGGCACGCTGGTGGCGACGACCGTGCAGGAGGGCCTGGTCCGCGTTCCCCGAGCCTGAGGTAGCACTTGTGCTACCTTTCGGGCATGACTGAGGTGGGGCTGCGGGAGCTGCGCCAGCACGCCTCCGAGCTGGTCCGTCGCGTCGAGGCGGGCGAGGAGGTGACCATCACGGTCGCCGGAAGACCCAGCGCCCGGATGGTGCCGATCGCGCCGCAGACCTGGCGCAGCTACTCCGACGTCGCGGAGGTGTTCCGGGGTCCGGCCGACGCCGCGTGGGCCGCCGATCGGGAGCGTATCGACGACGCGGTCCGGGATCCGTGGACGCCCGCGTGAGAGCGGTTCTGGACACCAATCTCGTCGTCGCCACCGATGTACCGCCGCTGGCGGGCGAGCTGGCGATCAGCGTGGCCACCATCGCCGAGCTGCACTTCGGCGTGCTCGTCGCCCGTGAGCAGGGGGTGCGGGCTGAACGGCTCCGCCGGCTCAGCGTCCTGCAACGGACCTTCGACCCGCTGCCCGTCGACGACGCGGTGGCCGCCAGCTACGGGCAGCTCGCCGCCGCCGTGGTGGCGGCGGGCCGGCAACCCCGCGCCCGCACGATGGATCTCCTGATCGCCGCGACCGCCCACGCCCACTCGGCGCGCCTGTACACCCGAAACGTCGACGACTTCGTCGGCCTCGCGGATCTGGTGGACGTCGTCGCGTTCTGAAGAAGCGCCCACCAGTAGACCCCGCACCTCCGAGGAGATCCGAGTGAACGTCGAGAAGCCTGCCGACCTGGCGTCGGTCGTCGCCGGGATCGGCGCGGCCGTGGCCGACCCGCAGCGTGGGAAGCCGGTGTTCCGGGCCACCGGCTCGGGGGGCGACGGCGTGCGCTCCGAGATCCGCATCGGCCGCCACACGCTGGTGGTCGACGAGGGACCCGCGCTCGGGGGTGCGGGCGCGGGGGCCAACCCCGTCGAGCACGCGCTGGCCGCGCTGCTGTCCTGTCAGGTGGTCACGTTCCGTTTGTGGGCGGCGAAGCTGGGCATCCCGCTCGACGACATCGTGCTGGACGCCGAGGGCGACTTCGACGTCCGCGGCTTCCTCGGTCTCGACGACGCCGTACGGCCCGGGTTCGGGGAGGTGCGGGTCAGGGTGACGCTGTCGGGGCCCGCGGATCCGCAGCGCTATCGCGAGCTCGCCGACGCCGTCGACACGCACTGCCCGGTGCTCGACCTGTTCCGCCACACGACTCCCGTGACCACCGAGCTGGTCACGGCACCGAGCTGTCAGCCCCGGTAGGCGTCGGAGCGGTGCCGGACCGCGGTGACCTCGACGATCCCGCCGGCGTCGTCGATGCGGTACAGAATGCGGTAGCTGCCGCGGCGGGCCGTCCAGGCCGGCGCCATCGGCGGGTTGAGCGGCGTGCCGACGCGGTGCGGGTCGTCGAGCAGCGGCCCGGTGATGAACTCGTAGGCGGCCGAGGTGACCTTGTCGGGCAGGGTCTCGGCGAGGGCTCGGGTGGCCGAACGGGCGATGCGCAGGCGGTACGCGGACTCACCGAGCGAGACGTCCGGCGTCACGCATCGCGTGTGCGAGCTGGTCGGCGTCGAGGTAGTCGCCGTCCTCGATCGCCTCTCGGCCCTCGCGGTGTGCGGTCAGCAGCGCGGGATCGGACAAGACCGTGATCGTCTCCTGGAGGGAGGTCGATCGGGGTGGGGCAGGATGGGCGGATGAGCGATCGCAGTTGGGGATTCCGCACGCGCGCCGTGCACGCCGGGCACGTGCCCGACTCCGCGACCGGGGCGCGGGCGGTGCCGATCTACCAGTCCACGAGCTTCGTGTTCGAGGACACGACCGACGCCGCGAGCCTGTTCGCGCTGCAGAAGTACGGGCTGATCTACAGCCGGATCGCCAACCCCACGGTGTCGGTGTTGGAGGAGCGCCTCGCGAGCCTGGAGGGCGGGATCGGCGCCGTCGCGACGGCGAGCGGGCAGGCCGCGGAGTTCCTGACCTTCGCCGCGCTCGCCGGGGCGGGTGACCACATCGTCGCGGCGGCCGGGCTGTACGGGGGCACGATCACCCAGCTCGACGTGACGCTGCGCCGCTTCGGCGTCGACACGACGTTCGTGCCCGGGGGCGACCCGGCCTCCTTCGCCGCGGCGATCCGTCCCGAGACGAAGCTGGTGTTCGCGGAGGTCGTGTCCAACCCCGGGGGAGAGGTGGCCGATCTCGCGGGGCTGGCCGACGTCGCGCACGCCGCGGGGCTGCCGCTCGTCGTCGACGCCACGATGGCCACGCCGTACCTGTGCCGACCGATCGAGCACGGCGCCGACATCGTGATCCACAGCGCCACCAAGTTCCTGGGCGGGCACGGCACCACGCTGGGCGGCGTGGTGATCGAGTCCGGCCGCTTCGACTGGGGCAACGGCAACTTCCCGCAGATGACCGAGCCGATCCCGTCCTACGGCGGGCTGAACTGGTGGGGCAACTTCCAGGAGTTCGGCTTCCTCACCAAGCTGCGCGCCGAGCAGTTGCGCGACGTGGGCGCCACCCTCGCCGCACACTCCGCGTTCCTGCTGCTCCAGGGCGTGGAGACGCTGCCGCAGCGGATGGAGGCGCACGTGGCGAACGCCCGCGCGGTGGCCGAGTGGCTGCACGCCGACCCGCGCGTGTCCTACGTCCGCTGGGCCGGGCTGCCCGACCACCCGCACCACGACCGTGCCGCCCGCTACCTGCCCAAGGGGCCGGGTGCGGTGTTCGCGTTCGGCGTCGCGGGCGGGCGTGAGGCCGGCCAGCGGTTCATCGAGTCGGTGCAGCTGTGCAGCCATCTGGCCAACATCGGCGACGCCCGCACACTGGTGATCCACCCCGGCTCCACCACACACCAGCAGCTCACCGACGACCAGCTCCGCGACGCCGGCGTGCCGCCGGACCTGGTGCGGATCAGCGTCGGGCTGGAGGATCCCGAGGACATCCTGTGGGACCTGGACCAGGCCCTCGCGGCGGCCGCGAAGGAGCAGGCATGACCTGGGAGAACCCGTCCGCCACCCGGCGGCAGCAGATCCTGCGCGCCACCCGCACCGTCGCCGTCGTCGGGGCGTCGCCGAACCCGGCGCGGGCCAGCAACTTCGTGGCCACCTACCTGCTGGCGAGCACCGGCTACGACGTGTACTTCGTCAACCCGAACGTCACGGAGATCCTCGGCCGCCCGGTGCACAAGACGCTGGCCGACCTGCCCGTGGTGCCCGATCTCGTCGACGTGTTCCGCCGCCGTGAGGACCTCGACGGCGTGCTCGACGAGGTGCTCGCCCTGGACGGAGTACGCACCTTCTGGACGCAGTTCGGCCTGCTCGACGAGGCCGTGGCCCGCCGCGCCGAGGCGGCCGGGCTGGAGGTCGTGATGGACCGCTGCCTCAAGGTGGAGCACGCCCGGTTCCACGGCGGCCTGCACATCGCCGGCTTCGACACCGGGGTGATCAGCTCCCGGCGACGGGGCCGCTGACGGCGTCCGCCAGCAGCTCCGTCACTGTCCGCGGGACGACACCGGTGCCGTCGAACCGATGGCCGAAGACGGTGTAGGCCCAGATCTCGGGCACGACCAGCTCGCCGACCGGGCCGGGGTGGCGCGCCCGGGCCCGGGACGAGGCGAGGCCGAGCCCGCAGGGTGGCCGCGACCCCGTCCATGGCGGGGATCCAGCTCGGCACCAGGTCATCAGGTAGCCGGGCCGGAAGAACAGCTCGCAGCCGGTGAACACGCGGCGTCCTGCTCGTGCCAGCCCATCCCGGCGCCGGTGCGGAACGACTCGGTGATCCGCGGCTCGGCCTTGAGCGCACCCAGCGCCAGCACGAACGCGCCCGGCAGGTACACCGGCCCGGCGGGGTCGGTGAACGCGAACACCTCCTCCGGGGTCATCGACCACCGATCGGTCCCGCGTCGTACTCGAACGCCCTGAACTGTTCGGGCCTACTGCGCGCTACGGCCGGAGTGGTTCAGGACCCTCCTAGCCAGGGAACTGGATGACGGTGCGCAGCAGCCAGAAGAACGGCGCCGCGACGAGCACGACCACCCAGAACGGCCACGCGTGCCTGCGGACCACGACCCAGGTGACCGTGGCCGCGAGCAGCCCGATCAGCGCGCACGACAGCAGGAGCCGGATTATGCCGCCGACGCCGGGCGGCGGGCCGGACACCACGACGACCAGGACGACGAGCACCGCCGCCCACACCGCAGAGGCAGCCAGCGGCGGGCCGAACCCGGTGCGGTCGCCTGCCGCTCCGACCGGCGGGTGCTTCTCGGCCGGTGGGTAAGGCGGTGGGCCGGGCATCGGGGTGTGCGGGGCCGGTTCGGGGTGCGGGACGTAGCCCGGGGCGCCCATCCATGATGGTCGCGGGGGGTCGTCACCCGCGGGGTTCGGACGGACCACGCCTTCGATCGTAGCGGGCGTGTCGAGGCCGGCGCCGGTGCTTCGGGCGGACGCCGGCCCCGCGTCCACCGCCGGGGAGGGCGACCGTGACAGCTGTCATCACCGAATCGTGTCAGCGGTCCTGGTAGCGGGCCGCGCCGACTGCGAGCATTGTACCCGGTCCGGATGTGGAGCGACACGACGTCTCTCGGTAGGAATCGCAGAACGTATGGCGGCCTCCGGGTCTGGACAGCGGCAGTGGGTCGGAAATGCTGAGAAACGCTGGGGGTATCGTGGCGGCATCGATCGAATCGCCTCATGCAGAGATCGGTCCCGCCGGTTCTGATCGACATCTCGACCTTTCTGTCGTCCGTCCGCGACTCCGCCATGACGTGGTTTTCGCCGAGAGCATGGACGGCGCATTCATACGGCACGCGGACGACGGTTTCGTACTGAAGGGAAAGTCCGCATACCGGTGGATCTCGGCGTTGAGCCCACATTTGACCGGCGAGCACACGCTCGGCGAGCTCTGCACCGGACTGCCTCCGGAACAACGCGCGACCATCACGCACCTGATCGAGATGCTGATGGATCGCGGCTTCGTCCGGGATCGTGCGGGTGCCGGGGAGGTGGATCTCGACGACGCCGTTCGGGTCCGGTTCGCTCCACAGCTGAACTTCGTCGAGCACTACGTCGATGACGCCGCCGGTCGGTTCACCGCGTTCCGGGAGACCACGATGGTGGTGATGGGTGACGGCCCGGTTGCCCGATCGGCCGCGCTGTGCTCGCTGCGCAACGGGGTCCGGACACTGCACCTGGTCGACGCGGGCGCTTCGCTCGCCGGTGAGGTCGAGGGATGTGCGGCCGAGCTCCGGTCGTCCGGCCTGCCCTCCGAGGTCCGGGCGGGCATGCCACCGGATGCGGCCGACGTGGTGATCGCCGCGGTCGCGGAGCTCGGCCCGACCCGGTTCGGGGGCCTCGTGGCCGACCTTCCGGACGGCACCGTGCTGCTGCCGGTCCTGGAGGCGGCGGGCTGCGCGTTCGTCGGCCCCGCGACCCGGCGGACCGGCCAGCCGTGCTGGACCTGCATGCTGCTCCGGCTGGAGGTCAACCTCCCCGCTCGCGCCGCGGCGAACGTGTGGCGCGGCCTCGCCCGTGGGGCCGACCCGTCACCGTCCACCCGCATGAGCACGCCGGTGGCACGGATGCTCGGCACCACGTTGGCGTTCGATGCGTTTCGCATCCGTACCGCATGTGCGCCTGCCGAGACCGACTCGTCGGTCCTGGTCGTCGACCTGGACACGCTCACCTCGACGCGTGAACGGCTCCTGCCGCACCCGGCCTGCCCGGCGTGCGGTGGCCGTGAGCCGATCGACGTCGATCCCGGTGTCGACCATCCCATCGACGCGGAGCTGTCCGAACGTGAGGTGCACGATCGCTACTGGTCGCACGTCGCCCCGTATGTCGGGGTCTTCTCGGGATTCCATGACGACGACCTCAAGCAATCACCGCTGAAGACGGCTCGGATCCGGCTCGGCTCGGCCGATCGCGACGCCGGCGACGGGATCGAGATCACGGCCTTCGACGTGACCAGCGTCCTGGCCGCCCGCAACCGTGCGTTCCGGGTTGCTGCCACGGTATACGCCGACGTCGTCGGCGGGAGAGGCCCAGGCAGAGGCTCTGTCGAGTCGAGCCGTGGGATCGGAGCCGTCGCCCCGCCGGAGTCGATCTCGACGTGGACGGGGTTGCCGGTACCGGCCGATCACGATCTGGCGTGGACGACGGCATCCGCGGTGCTCGACGGAACCGAGTGGCTGGTGCCCACGGCGGCCGTCCGCCGATCCGCGATGGTCGAGGACCCGCTCTTCGAGCGGCTGGCCGTCGGCGCAGGAGCCGGCACGACGATGGCCGAGGCCGTCGATGAGGGCCTTCGGTCGGTGTTCGCCCACCGCGCGCTGTCGCGGGCACTGGCCGGCGTGCCGGCCACCGAGGCAGCCCCGGAACTGCTCGCGTCCGATCCCGAAGTTGCGCTGCTGTACCGGGTGGCGCGGCACCTGGGCTTCTCCGTGCAGGTGCTGAGACTCCCTGCCGACGGCCTCGCGGAGGTCGTGCTCGCCACCGCTCGCCCGGACGCGGCCGGTCCTGTCACCGGCAGCGCCGACGGCCGTGCCGTCTGGCTGGTGCGGGCGGGATGGTCCCTCGAGCAGGCCGCAGGAACGGCCCTTCGGGACGTGGTCGGCCGGCTGCAGCTGGGCGTCGGCTCCGCGGTCGACCTGGGTGATCTCCTCGTCGCGGATGCCGCGCCCGACGTCATCCGGGTGGCGACGGCTCCGCACCGGGCTGAGTCGTCGCCCGTGCGGTGGCCGGACCGCGCCGGTCTGATCGGCGTCGAGCCACTTGTGGTCGACACGACGCCACCTGATCTCCGGACGATTCTTCGAACCGTTCGAGTAGTACTCCACAGCCGAGAAAGGACGTGATCGTGATGGTCGCACAGACCCTGGTCGGAGATCTGCGTGAGCTCGAGAGCGAGACCTTCGAGATCGCCGACATTGCCGAGCTCACCGATGACTTCGCGGGAACCTGCAGCACGAGCTGTTGCAGCTGCAGCACGTCGAGCACCTGCGCCTGCAGCAGCAGCTGCGGCAGTTCGAGCAGCACGACGAGCTGCAGCACCGGCAGTACGAGCAGCTGCACCTGACGCCCCGGAAGGGAATGGATCGATCATGCCGACCAACCTGCACGGTGCGCTGCTGCAGCTGGAGTGCGAAACGTTCGAGGTCGTGGACATCCAACAATCGGTCGAGATGATGGACGCGACATCGAGCAGTTCCAGTTGCTCCAGTTGTTGCAGTTGCAGCACGTCGAGTACGTGCGGCACGACGTCGTCGAGCTGCAGCAGCACGAGCAGCTGCACGTAATTTCGTCAACCACGCGATGGAGGAGACAATCATGGCAACGGATCTGCGCGGTGATCTGCTTCAGCTGGAAGGCGAGACGTTCGAGGTATCCGACCTCGTGCAGTCCGCCGAGATGATGGATGCCACGTCGAGCAGTTGTAGCTGCTCCAGTTGTTGCAGCTGCAGCACGTCGAGCTGCTGCGGAACGACTTCTTCCAGCTGCAGCAGTACCAGCAGCTGTGCCTGAGTCGCACTGTGCCGAACGGACCTGACCGTACCTCAAGCCGGCCGACGGTCGGCCGGCCCAGCCCAAGGATGTGGAAGAAATGGCGTTCGTCCTCAGCCGCGAGATCCTCGAACTCGAGAGCGAGACGTTCGAGATCACCGACCTTGCCGACTTCACCGACGATCTGGCCGGCAGCACCAGTTGTTGCAGTTGCAGCTGCTCGAGCTGCTGTGCCACCAGTAGTTGCAGCTGTTCCAGTACGACGAGCTGCAGCTGCTCGGCGATCTCCAGTTCGAGCAGCTGACCGCTCCTCGGTCCGGTCGTGGTCGTCGTCTCCGGTGCTTGGTTCGAAGGACGGGTAGCTCATGAACGTCGATGCTGTGCATGCTGATCCGGCGGTGGTCGACTCCGCACGTGCGGCGAGGAAGATCGGCGCGCGCATCCCGGACTGCGACGTGGACGTCCGCGTGCTGGGCCTGCGTGACGCCCTGTCCGCGCACCACCCCGGTCGATCCGGCGAACGGGAGACGGTGCCGGATCGACTGACGGTCCCCGTCCAGCTGACGGGGAATGCTGCCGTGGTCGGGCCGGTGACGGGTCGGGGAAGGCAGGGGAGTCCCTGCCGGGACTGCCTGGCACGCCGGTGGCAGGCGCTTCGACCGAACGAGGAGCGCGCCGTTCTGGAGGGGCACTCGCGCGAGGTCCGGTGCACGGCAGCCATTCCCTACCTCTCCGACTACGCCATCGACGTCATTGCCGATCTGGTGGCCGCTGCGTCGGCCCGTGACGACCGGCCCGTGAAGGACGGTCACGGGTGGGTGTGGACGATCGCGTTGGACACCTTGCGGGTGACGCGCCTTCCGCTGGTGGCGGACCCGACCTGCCCGACGTGTGCCGGTCCGCAGCCGGTGCAGGACGGATCGCTGCGACTGGAGAGCCGGCGGAAATCCGGTGTGGACGACTTCCGGATCCGCTCGGTCGCCGACTACGCCTTCGATGCCGAGGCCTACGGAAATCCGGTGTGTGGTGCACTCGGCCCCGGAGCGTATCCCGCTTTCGAGAGCCCGACGACCTCTCCGGTGACCGGTGTGATGCGGATGCGCGGGGTGTTCGGGTACCACGAGTTCTTCTGGAGCGGGCACGCCGATCGCTTCGACGACAGCCGCTCACTGGCGATCCTCGAGGGGCTGGAACGGTACGCCGGCCTCCGGCCGCGAGGCCCGGAGAACCAGGTGATCGATTCCTTCGCGAACCTCGGCGAGGTCGCCCTCGATCCACGGAACTGCGGGGTCTACTCCGACGACTACTACTCCGACCGGTCCTACCACCGCCGGTTCGACGAGCAGAAGCCGATGCGCTGGGTATGGGGCCACTCCCTGCGGGACGAGCGGCCCGTTCTGTTGCCCGAACAGATCGTCTACTACGGGAGCGGGATCCTCGGCGGCCACGAGACGTTCGTGATGGAGTGCTCCAACGGATGCGCCACCGGTAGCTGTCCGGAGGAGGCCGTCTTCTTCGGGCTCCTCGAGCTCATCGAACGCGACGCCTTCCTGCTCTGCTGGTACGGGCGGGCGGGCCTGCCGGAGATCGACCCGGCGACCTGCATGTCGACCGACACCCGGATCATGATCGATCTGGTCGGGCACATGGGATACGACGTCCGGCTGTTCGACAACCGGATCGACCTGCCGATCCCGGTCGTCACCGCGGTCGCGGTGCGCCGCGACGGAGGGCTGGGAACCCTCTGTTTCGCTGCAGGCGCGAGCCTGGACCCGGAGGACGCCGTGCGCGCGGCCCTCTGCGAGGTGGCGTCCTACGTGCCCGACTTCGACCGGCGCACCGAGTCCGATCTCGCGGAGGCCCGAGCCATGGCCGGGGACTTCGGCAAGGTGCACGAGCTGCGCCATCACGCCCTGCTCTACGGGCTGCCCGAGATGCGACACCACGCCGACTTCCTGCTCGGGAACCAGGCCCCACCGCTGTCGATGGTGCAGACGTATGCGGGATGGGAGGCGCAGCGGCCACGCAACCTCGACCTGCTCGACGACGTCGCCTATCTGTCCGGGCTGCTGAGCGGTCGCGGATTCGACGTCATCGTGGTGGACCAGACCAGCCGGGAGCAGCGGGCGGAGGGCGTGTCGACCCACTGCGTCGTCGTTCCCGGTCTGCTGCCGATCGACTTCGGCTGGGACCGCCAGCGGGCCCGGCACATGAGCCGCACCCGGACGGCCTTCCGCGACGCGCCGCGCTGGGCGCGGGAGCTCGACGTGTCGGAGCTGCACTGCGCCCCTCACCCCTTCCCGTGATCCGGAGCCGTCGATGAGCGTCACAGCCGACTATGTGGAAGCGGTTCTGCGTCGAGCCAGAGAGCCGATGGAGCCGTCGGACTACTCGCCGAGGTGGGCGGACCGGCCCTACCGGACCAAGCTCTATCGCGGTGCCACCCGGATCCCGCTGCCGGAGCCGACGGCGCACCCGAGCACGGCGGACGAACCGTTCCCGGTCGGCGCGGGTCCTGCGTTCGACCTGGACTCCCTCTCGACGATGCTGCACCGCTCATACGGCCTGCACTCGCGCCGCATGCGGCTGACCGGGAACGAAGACAGTCCGGCGCTGATCTCGTTCGAGCATGCGTCGTGGGCGCGCGGGACGGCGTCCGGCGGCGGCCTCTACGCCGGGGAGGTCTACTGGGTGGCGGGCCCCAGCGGACCGTTGGCCCCGGGCGTCTACCACTACTCCCATCCTCACCACGCCCTGAACAGGCTCCTCGCCGGCGACGTCACCGACCAGGTGCGGGCGGCGGTCCCCGGTCTGGGAGCCGACCACTACCTGCTGGTCAGCGTGAAGATCTGGAAGAACTCGTTCAAGTACAACTCCTTCAGCTACCACGTCGTGACGATGGACGTCGGCACCCTCCTGGGTACCTGGGGGACCTGGGCAGGCGCGACCGGGCGCCGGATCGATGCGGCGATGTGGTTCGACGAGCCTGCGCTCAACGACCTGCTCGGACTCGACGGGACCGGGGAGAGCGTCCTCGCGGCCGTGCCGCTGAGCTGGGAGGGCGCATCCATGCCAGTGGCCGTGTCGACGGGTTCGCCCGGTGTGAGCGGGGGACCGTCGGGCGCGCGGGTTCGGCGGATCGAGACCGAACGGTCGAGGGATGTGGTCGGATTCCCGGCGGTGCAGGCCGTGCAGCGCGCCTGCCTGAACGACGCCGGCCCGGTCCCGACCGGGCCGTGCCTCGAAAGGGCGCTGCCCCGTCCCCGGTCGTCCGCCGACCCGGTCGCGGTGCCGGTACCGGATGGCGGGTCGCTCGACGTCGACGTCGAGCGATCCCTCTGTGGCCGACGTTCGAGCTTCGGCGCCTTCTCGGCCACTCCGGAGCTCCCCTCGGCCACGCTCGCGGGGGTTCTCGGGTATGCGGCTTCCAACGGTGGGCTGTCGACCGAGGCGACCGAAGGGGCCGGCCAGACACTCACCCGGTGCGTCGTCTTCGCCACCCATGTCGCGGGCCTCGTCGAGGGCACGTACGAGTACGTCGACCGCTCGTTCCGCGCTGTGGAGCACGGGGCCGTCGGCCGCTTCCTCCAGTGGAACTACTTTCTGAACAACTACAACCTCGAACAGGCGGCCGCGACGATCGCCGTGCTCGGACGGCCGCGGGCGGTGATCGAGGCGATCGGGGACCGCGGCTACCGCCTGCTCAACGCCGAGGTGGGCGCCGTGGCCCAGGCGGTGTACCTCGCCGCGGCCGCGGCCGACGTCGGTTGTGGGGCAGTGCTGGGCTTCGACAACGTCGCCATCGCCGAGCGGCTGGGACTGGCCGAATCCGACGAGTGGCCGATGCTCCTGATCATGATCGGGAACGAGCGCGTCGGCGCGCCTGAGTTCGATCTTCGGCTCGACTGAGGGAGACGATGACGTGACAGGACGACACGGGCCCGGCGCGATCCTCCAGGCGACCGGGACACCATCCGAGGCCGGCACCCGCTGGATCCGACCGCCGTTCTTCATGCTCCGGCTCGGCGGGCTGCCCGCGGACGCGGTGGCGCCGCTCCGATCACCGGCGTCGGTGGCCTGGGCGGAGGGCGTGCTGGGATCCGAGCGGCGACTGACCATCGAGAAGGACCGTCTCGCCGACCTGCTGCAGTCGGCGGTGCGCGGGCTCACCGACGAGGTGGCGCGCCGCAAGCTCCTCGAGATCCGGCGGCATGTCTACAACCTCAGGGTTCCGGACCCCGCCTCGGTGGACGCGGTGGTCGACGTGCTGCCCGCGGCGACGTCCGTGCTGCTCCGCAGCTGGCTGCGCGAACGTCGCGACCACCGGTCGCAGGTCGAGATCGGCGACGACGTCGTGGCCGACGAGCTCGGCACGGGTCGGGCGCACCTGCGTGCCCTGGCCGACCATCCGCACATCCGCAGAGGCCTGCTGCTGGCCTCACCGTCGATCGATCGCCACGTCGGCGGGTATCTCACGAGCGGGAGCACGCCGTCCAAGCGCGCCCGCCGGATGGAGCGCTCCGTACTCGAGTACGTGTACCGCACGGCGTGCAAGACGAGCCCGTTCAGCTACTTCACACCGGTGGGGCTGGGCCGGTTCGAGCCCGGCGTCGGGTCGCTGCTCACCCTGGACACCGGCGACGCGCCGTGGCGGTCCCACACCCGCCTGAACCTGGCGGTGGTGGCCCGCATCGCGGCGGTCCTCACCTCCGATCCGGCGCTCCGGGCGGACATCCCGGTGGAGATCACCGGCGGCTGGCAGGAGCATCGCGGCCGCATCCGCTACGTCAGGCGGCAGCGTCGCAGCGGTGACGACGACGCCGCGGTGACGATGGACACCGTCCAGGAGAACCTCTTCTACCTCGCCAACAGCGGCGTTCTGCACGAGGTGTTCGCCATTCTGGCGCCCGGTGTCCGCCTGCGGTTCGCCGACCTGAGGAACCGGCTGGTGTCGGGACCGTCCGAGCGTCGTGACCCTGATCAGGTCGAGGCCTACCTCGGGCACCTGCTCCGGCTGGGCCTGCTCGTCACGCCGACCCTGCACGTCGACATCCACCATCCCGACCCGGTGCGGCGGTTCTGTGCGGGTGTCAGGGACCTCGACCGCACCTGGGCGACGATGCTGTCGGACCGTCTCGACGCCGTCGCCGACGCGGTGGCCGAGTACGGCTCGGCGCCGCTGGAGTCCCGTCGCACGCTTCTCGAATCGATCCGGCTGGACCTGCTGGAGACGCAGGACGACCTCGGTGCCGCGACGAGCTCGGTACCCCGGACGGTCCTGTACGAGGACGTCAGCCTCCCCGCGGGCGCCCGGGCGGACAGCGCGGAGTGGGATGCGCTGCTGCATCCGGCGCTGACGGGCCTGGCCCGGATCCTCCCGGTCTTCGACATGACCCTCCCGCATCGACTGGTGATGGCCGGTTACTTCCGTTCCCGCTACGGTTCCGGCGGGCGATGCGACGACGTCGTCACGTTCGTGCACGAGTTCCATCAGGACTTCTTCGACCGGTACGTGCGCTCGTCGATGCAACGGGCCGACTTCGACGCGAACAACGACTACGTCCCGCACGTCAACTGGCTCAACCAACCCGAGTTGAGGGCCTTGGACCGGGCCCGCAGCGCGGTCGTCGACCACATGCGCCGCCGCTACGCCGACCATCCCTCCGACGACACCGAGCTCGTGCTCGATGACTCCTTCATCGACGACGTGGCGAGCGAGCTGCCGGCCATGGCCGGTGACATCGACCCGCACTGCTACTTCCTGCAGCTCGGCCGCGACGGGACCGACCCGTTCGCCGTGCTCAACCGCGCCTACACGGGTCTGACCCTGCAGTTCTCCCGCTTCGCCCACTGCTTCACCGACGGCGCGGGTCCCGCCGGCGAGGGATCGGGCCTCGTGGACGGCCTGCGTGCGACGCTCGACGGTGTCTGCCCTCCCGGAGCGGTGCTGGCCGAGGTGAAGGGCGGCTACGAGACGACGAACCTGAACCTGCACCCGGTGGTCACGCCGTTCGAGCTGGTCTGCCCCGGCGATGTCAGTTTCCGGCCCGCCGAGGAGCAGATCGCCGTCGACGACCTCGTCATCGTCGACGACGGAGGGCGGCTGCGCCTGCGTTCGCGCCGGCTCGACGTCGAGGTGATCCCGGTGTATCTCGGGTTCCTCGTGCCGCTGGCGCTGCCCGAGACGCAACAGATGCTCCTGCGGTTCTCCTACAGCTCGATGGCGCGCATCGACCTGTGGAGCGGAACCGATCGGCCTCTCGGCGACGACCTGATCGGCGGCCACCCCCGCGTGCGGTACCGGAACCTCGTGCTCACGCGGCGGCTCTGGAAGACCCATCCGCGCCACCTGCCGCTCCGGTCGCCCGGATGCTCCGAGTCGGAGCACCTGCTCGCCTGGAGGCGGTGGCGGGCGGAGAACGGCCTGCCGGAACGGGTGTTCGTCACACCCGACGTGGCGCACGCGGAGGACCGGAACACCGATCCCGGGGGCCGCCCGGCCATGGCCGGCACGATGAAGCCCCAGTACGTCGACTTCGGCAGTCTCCTGTCACTGGGGCTCCTGGACAACACCGTGAGGTCGGCCACCCACCGACTCGTCTTCACCGAGATGCTGCCCGACCTCGAACAGCTGTGGTTGGACCCCGACGGGCGGCCGCACGTGGCCGAGCTGACGGTCGAGATCGACGGAATCACGAGGAGCGGGTCATGACGAGCGAGGTCGTCACGATGGATCCCGGCCCGATCGGTCACGGGTTCCCGGTCGGATCGGACTGGATAGCGCTGCACGTCTTCTACTCCAGCAATCCGAACCCGCTGCTCGTCGACTGCGTCGGACCGCTGGTCGAGGAACTGCGGCGGCGCTCGTTGATCGCCCGGTACTTCTTCATCCGCTACTGGCAGGAAGGGCCGCACATCAGGTTGCGCCTGCTCCCGGCGTCCCCCTCGCTCGCCGAGGAGGTCGAGCGCACGGCACGCGAGGCGATCGGTCGGTTCATCGCCGAACGCCCGGCGCTCTTCGAGGTCGAGACCGACCAGGTCGACGAGTACCACCGCGACATGTTCCTCGTGGAGTACGGCGAGGAGGAGTGGGAACGTCGGTACGGCGAGGGCGGGATGCCGATCCAGCCGAACAACTCCTGTTCCCGCCTGCCGTACGAACCCGAGTACGACCGGTACGGGGGCCCGGCCGGTGTGGATCTCGCAGAGTGGCACTTCGAGCGGTCCAGCGACATGGTCCTGCGGTTGCTCGACTCGGCGAACGTGCACGTCCGCACCGTCATGTTCGGGCTCAGCGCCCAGCTGGCCGTCGTGATCGGACTCAGCTTCCGGCCGACCGGCGCCGCACTGGCACGCTTCTTCCACTACTACAGCGAGTTCTGGAGGACGGCCTACCCGGACCCGTTCGGGGACCATCGCGAGCAGTTCGACCAGGGGTACGACGAGGTGGCCGGTCCCCTCGGCGAGCGGGTGTCCCTGATCTCCCGGGCCGTGCTCGACGACGACCGGTCCGAGCTCGCCGCGTTCGTGGGTGAGTGGAGCGAGCACTGCCGCGACCTGCGTGACCGGGTGGTCGACCTGAGCACGCGGGGTCTGCTGGTCTTCCGGACCCGCGGGGAGGACGGGACCCCCGACCCCGAGGCCAGGGAACCCATCGTGGATCCGGACGTCGCACTCGGGATCCTGCTCAGCGGGTACCTGCACATGACCAACAACCGGCTGGGCGTCGGTGTCCACGACGAGGCCTACCTCGCGCACCTGCTGCAGCGGTCGATGATGGACGTTCACGGCGTCGCCGAGGACGACCTGGCGATGGTCCCGTGAGCGCGCCCCCCACCGATCGCCCGCCGTCCGGCGCCGACGAGCTGCTCACCACGACCCGCCCGTGCCTCCGGCCCGAGATCGTGATCGGCCCGGCGACGATGCGAGGCGCCGGAGTCGTCCACCACGTCAAGGACCGGCGCACGGGCAGCTTCTTCCAGGTCGGACCGAAGGAGTGTTTTCTGCTCTCCCGGCTCGACGGCACCCGCACCCTGACCGACATCGGCGACGAGTACGCCGAGCGGTTCGGCCGCGAACTGGGCGCGGCGCAGTGGCGCCAGCTGCTCGACCTGCTGGCCGTCCGCATGCTGCTCGTCGGCACCGAGGACGAGGACGGGCTGCGTGGGGTGGCGGAGACCGTCGCCGCGGGATCGAGAGGTCATCGGACCCTGCTCTACGCCCGCCTCCCGCTGGTTGACCCCGACCGGTTCCTGGCGGCGATCGAGCCACGCGTGCGCCTCCTGTACTCCCGACCCCTGGTCGTGGCCCTGGGTCTCGCCGTCACCGCGATGGTGGCGCTGGTCCTCACCCGGATCCCCGAGCTGGTCGCGGATCTGGGCCTGCTGTGGCGCACACCGGTGCTCGGGGTGCTCGCGCTGGCCGCGTTGTGGGGCAGTCTCGCGCTGCACGAGATCGCACACGGTCTCACCTGCAAGCACTTCGGCGGGCAGGTGACCGAGATCGGTGTGATGTGGCGGATGCCCCTGCTGGCGCCCTACTGCAAGGCCGACGACGTGGTGCTCTTCCACCGTCGCGGGCATCGGGTCGCCACGGCCTTCGCGGGCGTGTTCGTCAGCCTCGTGGTCCTGCTGCCGTTCGGTGTCCTCCACCTGCTGACGCCGGGCGCCTCGGGCTGGCACGTGTTCGCCTCGTCGGTGCTGCTGATGGGGACCGCCGCCGCGTTGCTGAACGTGATCCCGTTCCTCCAGCTCGACGGCTACCACATGCTCACCCACGCGCTCGGCATGGCGAACCTGAGGACCGACAGCTACGCGTACTGCCGGCAGCTCCTCCGCCGCGACGCGGATCTGTCGGCGTACCCCCGCCGGGCCCGGATCGCGTACACGTCCTACGGGGTCTCCTCGGTCGTGTTCGGGTGCGTGCTCGCCAGCGCGGTCGTCGCCATGTGGTTCGTGCAGCTCAGCTCGGCACTCGGGCCGTGGGCGGCCGCTGCGGTGCTGGTCGGCGAGGCGCTGGTGGTCACGACGGTGGTGGTGCTGCTCCGCAGGCGGCGGGCGAGACGACGGGCGTCGGGGACCGGCTCGGGCCCGGTGGCGCGGACTCGCACGGGATCGGCCGGCGCGTGACCGCCGAAGGGGGACCCGTGGCAGTCGTCGTCCAGCCGGAGTCGAGCCGGATCGACGAGCCCGTGTCGATCAGCGTGAACGGGGTCCGGCCCGGCTCGCCGGTGGTGCTCCGGGTGAGCGTGGTCGACGGCTCCGCACAGACCTGGGTGTCGCACGCGACCTACGTCGCGGACGCGGCGGGAGCGGTGGATGTGGGCGTACAGGCCCCGGTGGAGGGCACCTACGACGGGGTCGACCCCACGGGGCCGCTGTGGGCGATGCATCCGGAGGGTGCGCCGCGCCCGCTGTTCTTCACCCGGCGCCGACCCGCCCCGTTGCGGATGACCGCGGAGGTCATCGTGGACGGCGACACGGTCGCCACCCGGTCCTTCGTCAGGACGTTCTGCGACCCGGGGGTCGTCGGCACCCCGGTCGACCCGGGCCACGGTGTCGTCGGCACCCTGTTCACCCCGCCGACCGGACCCGCACCCGCGGCCGGTGTCCTGCTGCTCGGCGGCTCGGACGGCGGCCAGCACGACCACGCGGCGGCGCTGCTCGCGAGCCACGGCTTTGCCGTCCTGTCGATGTCCTACTTCGGGGCGGAGGACACGCCGCAGCACCTCCATCGCATCGAGCTGCACGACGTGTGCCGCGCCGTGCACTGGCTCGCCGGGCAACCGCAGGTCGACGATCAGCGGATCGCGGTCGTCGGGCTCTCGCGCGGCGCCGAGCTCGCGCTCCAGGTGGCGTCGATGTGCCCGCTCGTCGGCTCCGTCGTCGCCGGGTCGCCGAGCAGCATCCGGCAGGCCGGGCTGACCGGCGACTACACCGATTTCACGCAACCCGCGTGGCTGCTGGACGGCGAGGCGCTTCCGTTCGTGCCCGGCCGCTACGGGATCGCGCAGTTCCTCGGCTTCGTGCTCGGCTGGCTGCTGCGCCGGCCGATGCGGCAGCGGGCGATGTTCGAACGGATGCTCGACACCAGCGAGCAGGTGGGGCCATCGGAGATCGAGGTCGAACGCATCAACGGTCCGGTGCTGCTGATCTCCGGGTCGGACGATCGGCTGTGGCCGTCGGTCCGGTACGCCGAGGCCGTCCTGCGGCGGCTGGCCCGGCACGGTCATCCGTATCGGAGCCGGCACGTCGTCTGTCCGGGCGCGGGTCACTTCGTGTGCTTCCCGTACGGGCTGCCCACGCTCCCGCCCTCGACACGGCTGTCACCGGTTCGCGGACTGGTCATCGACTTCGGTGGCCGCCCGGCCGACAACGCGGCAGCGGCCCGGACGTCGTGGGCCGAGATGCTGGGCTTCCTCGCCCGCTCCCGGGACGGCGTCGACGTCGATGTGGGTGTCGACGCGGGTCGATCGATCTCCGCGGAGTGCGATCGCCATCGGGCGTCGGCGGGCGGTTCGGGGCGGGTGCCGTGTACCTGGTGATCGTGACGTTCGATCTCGCCCGCTCGCGTGTGGACTTCGGACGGCTGCGCGAATGGGTGACCACCGACGGGGCAGCGGCCTATCGCGCGCTCCCCGGGCTGAGGTGCAAGACCTGGTTCTCCGACGAGACGCGCCGGGTGTGGGGCGCGGTCTACCTGGTCGAGGAGAGATCCGATCTGCGCCTCGACCGGCTGCCGCGCCTGCCGGATGGTCACACCGGTCCGGTCGGCGCACCGCCGACGTCCGTCCAGTGGTTCGACATGGAGGCGTTCGTGGCGGGTCCCGGCGGTACCGACGGTCTGGAGTGGGAGGGCGTCTGTCCCGTCCCGGCGCCGGGCGGGCCGGCCTCGGGGGACTGACCGTGCTGGTCCCTACCGGCGGTGACCACTAGCGTCGTGATCGTGGACGGGTTCATCGCGTGGTGGCGCGGGCGCGCGATCCGCACCGATGCCCTGCTCGCGGCGGTCCTTCTGGTCGTGGACTCCGCCGCGGCGCCCTTCCACGCCGTACCGACGTGGTTGTGGATCCTCACCGCCGCCCTGCTCGCCGCGCCGGTGGCCCTGCGGCGGAGCCGGCCGTGGCCCGCCGCCGTCGTCGTGCTGATCGGCGGGGTCGTGTGGTTGTCCACCCACGTCGAGGCCACTGCCTTCCACTTCGGCCTGGCGTCCACCTTGGTGTTCGCCTACACCCTGCTCGTGCACGGGGGGGTCCGTGACGCAGCCGCCTTCACCGCCTGCCTGGTACTCGGGATCGTGGCCTGGTCGTGGTGGCGGGTCGGCGCGGTGGGGCTGCTCGTGCTCCTGTGGCTCGTGGTTCCGTGGGCGGTCGGGTCGGCGGTGCTCGCGGCGCGTCGGCAGGGCGCGGAGTCGGCCAGGCTCACCGCAGCCGAGGAGAAGGTCGCCATGGCCAGGGAGATGCACGACACCATCGCCCATGCCCTCAGTGTCATGGTGGTGCTGGCGGACGGCGCCGCGGCACAGATCAGGACCGACCCGCAACGAGCCGAGCGCGCGCTGCGGACCATGGGAGAGGCGGGGCGGACCGGTCTCTCGGAGTTGCGGCGGATGCTGGACGTCCTGCGGCAGGACCATCCGCCCACCACCGGACCGGACGGTGCGGCGCCACACCGCGACCCGGGCAACGACCTGGTCGCGCTGGCCGAGCAGATGACCGGTGCCGGGCTCCCCACCCGGCTGGTACTCGCCGGGAGCCTGCTCGGGCTGCCCGGCACCGTCTCGTCCGGGCTGTACCGGATCGCGCAGGAGTCGCTCACGAACGCGCTCCGGCACGGCGGCGTGGGATCGCGCGCCGTCCTGGAGGTCGTCGTCCGTGAGGGGGAGGTGGAACTCGGCGTGAGCGACGACGGAGCCGGCGCGAGGGGCGCGGTGGGCCGTGGCGGGAACGGTCTCACGGGCATGCGGGAGCGGGCACACGCCTGCGGGGGCACCCTGTCGGCGGGGCCTGATCCGGTCCGCGGTGGGTGGACGGTGCGTGCGGTGCTGCCGATATGAACGAACCAGCCGACCGCGGGGCGACAGGCATCCGGGTGCTGCTGGTCGACGACCAGGAGCTGTTGCGGGTCGGGTTGCGGATGGTGCTCGACGCGGAGCCGGGCATCGAGGTCGTGGGTGACGCGGCCGACGGCCACGACGGCGTGCACAGCGCTGCGGTGCTGCTCCCCGACGTCACCCTGATGGACATCCGGATGCCGTCGTGCGACGGGATCGAGGCCACCCGACGGATCGTGGCCGCGCGAACGAGCCGGGTGCTGATCATGACGACGTTCGACCTGGACGCCTACGTCGTCGATGCTCTGCGGGCCGGTGCGAGCGGATTCCTGCTGAAGGACGCGCAGCCCTCCGAACTGGTCGCGGGCATCCGCGCCGTTGCCGCCGGCGATGCCGTGGTCGGGCCCGGCCCGACCCGGCGACTGCTCGAGCGGTTCGTCCTCGATGCGCCCACCGTCGACCCCTCGGTGCTCGACCAGCTCACGATGCGCGAACGCGAGGTGCTGTCCACCCTCGCCTGCGGCCTGTCCAACGCGGAGATCGCGTCCGCGCTGCACGTGTCGGAGACGACGGTGAAGAGCCATGTGGCGCGCATCTTCGTCAAGCTCGAGCTGCGCGACCGCGTGCAGGCCGTCGTGCTCGCCTACGAGACCGGGCTGGTCCGGCCCGGCCGGGAGAGCTGAGTCGTCCTCAGGGATGAGGCGGGTACGTCCCTGAGTGCGATGCGTCCGCCTGTCGCAGGCGCCAGTCTCGACCCATGGACGAGGTCGTGGTGTTGCGCGGGGTCGGCAAGGTCTACGCCGGTGGCCCCCCGGCGGTCGAGGATCTGTCGCTCTGCGTCGGTGCCGGCGAGGTCTACGGCCTCGTGGGTCTCAACGGTGCTGGAAAGACGACCGTTCTCGGGATGGTGACCGGCCTGCTGCGGCCGACCACGGGATCGGTGACCGTGTTCGGCGCATCCCCGGGTGATCCGGCGATGCTCGCCCGCACCGGATCCCTCCTGGAGTCCTGTGGCCTGTACCCGCACCTGACCGGCCGGCAGAATCTCCGATTGCTCGCCCGTGTCCAGGGGGTCGGGGCGAACGAGGTCGACCGGGTCCTGGAGCGGGTCGGGCTCGCCGGCGCTGCGGATCGCCGCCACCGCACGTACTCGCAGGGAATGCGGCAGCGCCTCGGCGTGGCCGCGGCGTTGCTCAAGTCCCCTGACCTGCTCGTGCTCGACGAGCCGGCGAACGGGCTCGACCCGGCCGGGATCGCTGACCTGCGGCTGCTGGTCCGCACCCACGCCAGATCCGGAGGCGCGGTGCTGCTCTCGTCCCACCTACTCGGTGAGCTCGAGCAGGTCTGCGACCGGGTCGGCGTGGTCCGGTCCGGGCGCTTGATCGCCGAAGACGTCCCGGCGGCGCTGGGCGCGGGCGGGCCGGTGTTCATCGTCCTGCGATGCGACCGTCCGTCGGTGGCGGTCCGGCTGGTGCAGGAGGAGCCGGTCGTCGTGTCGGTCGCGGTCGACGGGCCCGTCATCCGGGTGGAGCTGAGCAGCGGGACCGCGGCGGACGGCGCGGCCGCAGCCCTGAACAGCACGCTGGTCGCGGCCGGGCTGCAGGTCTACGAGCTGGCCACGGAGCAGCACACCCTCGAGGCGGCGTTCTTCGCGCTGACGGCCGCGGGGGACACGATCGCTGCACACGACGCCGTGGCGTCGACGACGAACGGCGTGCCGGCATGACCGACGCGATTCGGGCCGTGCTCTTCGGGATGCGGTACCGGCCGGGTGTGTGGTTGGTGTGCGGCCTGGGCTGGATCGTCTACGGGACGTTCAGCGCCAAGATCGTCCCGTTGATCATCTATCTCACCGGCGACCCCTCGTTCCGGGATCAGCTGCTGCCCACGCTGCTGCCCGACGCGATCCCGGCCACGGTGCTCGGTGCGTATCCGCTCTTCGGCGCCATCTTCATGGTCGCGCTGGGCGGGTTGGTGATCGGGAACGAGTACCGCTGGGGGACGATCGGGACCCTGCTCGTCCAGCGCGCGAGCCGCACCGAGGTCGCCCTGTCGCAGGCGGCAGCGCTGGGTGTCGTGACGTTCGTGACGTCCGTCGGGTACGCCGTCGTCAACACGGTGGTATCTCTCGTGATCGCCGCCGCGCTCGGCGCCTCGACCGCGTTGCCGGCGGCGCTCCCACTCCTGGGCGCAGTGGCGGGCTCCTGGCTGATCGCCTTCGTGTACGCGATGATCGGGGGGGCCGTCGCCCACCTGTTCCGTAGCGCGATCGCCGCGGTCGGCGCCGCGATCGTCCTCGTGATCGTCGTGGAGAACGTGCTCGGCCTGCTTGCAGGCTTCCTTCCCGGCGTTCGGTGGGTCCAGGCGATCCTGCCCGGCCCGAGTGGGGGAGCGCTCGCGGCCGCGGCCGGGGCGCCCGCCGGTACGCCGGGTCTCGTGGCCGTGGCGCCGGTTGGCGTGGGGATCGCGGTCCTGCTCGGCTGGATCGTGGTGTGTGTCGGTTGCAGCGTCGCGCTGGTGCGAATCCGGGACGTGACGCCGTGAGGTGTGAGTGATGGAGTTCCTGCTTGCGGCCGGCTGCATCATCGCGCTGGCCAGCACGGGCTGGGTCGTGTGGGGCGTGCAGGAGATCTCGCGGTCCCGCAGCCGAGACCGCCTGCAGCTCGAGCACCTGCGACAGCAGGGCGCCATCGCCAGGCAGCGGCTCGAGCTCGAGTCGAGGCAGCTCGACGACGAGATCTACCGCGATTTCGTCCGCCATCAACGTCCGCCTGCTCCGGGCGGGCCACCGCCGCCATGACGATTGTCAGGTGTTCGACGTGCGCTTCGTCCTGACCGGCGGACCGGGGAACCCGCACAATGGTCGGCAGATCATGACCGCGATTCGGGAGGACGCCAGTATGTCGCAGGGGGAGATCGTCGTAGGTTCGAGGGCCGAGGGGTCCCTCGAGGTGCTGGACGGCGCGCTCGGCGCCGTGTCGCTGCACGTCGTGGACGCGCCGCAGGGCAGCACCTTCTGTTTCTGCTTCTGTCTCTGCTTCTCGTCGACCGCGCCCGACCGGGACCCGTCCGGTCCGGCGCCGCGCGACGGGGCGACGATCGGCGGTGGCCGCTGAACGACCGCGAAGCGGACGCCACGACCGTCGGCGGCCCAGTTCTGCGGCGGCATCTGAGGTTCGAGGTCGTCGCCGGGGAAGGTGCGGTGCTGCTCTGCGAGCACGGCAGCGCGGTCCTGGACCACCCGGCGGCGGCGAGACTGGCCGAGGTGATCGGCTCCGGCGCGGCGACCGGCAGCGACGTGAACGCGTCGTTGCCGGGATTCGACTCCGCCGGTCTCGTCACCGTGGCACCGGGAACCGGCGAGGCCCGGGAGGCTGGGTACTGGGAGTCGGCAGGGGTCGAGGCCGACCGGGCCGACCGCGCGGCCGGTCGCGGGATCCGGATCCATCCCTGCGGTGCGGTGGACCGGGAGTGGGCGCAGGCGGCCGTGCCGGCGGCCGGAATGCGCGTGACGACCGGGCCCGACGCGGGGCTCGACGTCGTGCTCACCGACGACTATCTGCACCCGTCGCTGGCCGAGACCGCTCAGGACCTGCACTCGCGGGGCCGGCCGTGGCTGCTGGCCAAGCCGGTCGGGATCCGCCTCGTCGTCGGCCCGGTCTTCGAGCCCGGCGGTCCGTGCTACCGGTGCCTCGCGTTCCGGGCGCGCGGTCACCGGGTCGCGGAGCAGTACCTCGCCGCCCACCGGGACGGCCGCTGGCCGAGCCCGCCGATCGTCGATCTCCCCGCGACCCGGGCGCTGGGCGTCGCACTGGCGGCCACCGCCGCCGCGAACTGGCTGGGCGGCGTGCGAACCGCCGCCGGATCGCTGACGGTCGTCGACGCGGTGACGACCGAGGTGACCCGGCACGTGCTGCACCGGCGACCCCAGTGCCCGGCCTGTGGGGACCCCGGGCAGGTGGGCACGTCGATGTCGGCGCCCGTCCGGCCGACCGCACGGGCAGCTTCCGCGCACCGCGACGGGGGCCGTCGGTCCCGCTCGCCGGAGCGGATGCTGGCTGATCTCGGCCATCTCGTCGACCCCGTCACCGGGATCGTGGCGGCGCTCGTGCCGGTCGCGCCCGAGCTGCCGTTCGTCGACGTGTACTCGTCCGGGCCGAACCGCGCGATGCCGGTCCGCTCGCTCGACGACCTGCGGGTCGGTTTGCGCTCGCACAGCTGCGGCAAGGGCACGACCGACGTGCAGGCACGGGCAAGCGCGCTCGGTGAGGCGCTGGAACGGGCGAGCGCGGTGTTCCAGGGCGACGAGCCGCGGATCCGGGCGAGCTACGACGAGCTGGGGGAGCTCGCGGTCCACCCGAACTCCGTTCAGCTCTTCAGCGACCGGCAGCTCGCACAGCGGTCCGAGGACGTCGCCACGCCGGCGTACCGCCACGCCGCCCGGCCGCTGGACCAGCGCGAGCCGCTCGACTGGACGCCGGTGTGGTCGCTCACGCACGAGCGTCGCCGGTACCTGCCGACCTCGCTGCTGTTCTACGGCCACCGCGATGCGGGCGCACCCCAGCTGAGCGCGGACTCCAACGGCAACGCGGCAGGTACCAGCGTCGAGGACGCCCTGCTGCAGGCGTGTTACGAGCTCGTGGAGCGCGACGCAGTGGGCATCTGGTGGTACAACCGCCTGCGGTGCCCGGCGGTGGACCTCGACCACGACGCCGATCCGTGGATCCGGCGAATGCAATCGGGTCACGCGAGCCTCGATCGGGAGCTGTGGGCCCTCGACGTCACCTCCGACATCGGCATCCCGACGGTGGTCGCGCTGAGTAGACGTACCGGCACCGACGCCGAGGACATCGTGTTCGGCTTCGGCGCGCACCCAGACGGGCGGGTCGCGGTGCGCCGCGCCCTCAGCGAGCTCAACCAGCTCCTCCCCGCGGTCGCCAACGTGCGCCCCGACGGGACGGGCTATGCGTTCGGCAACGCCGACCAGCTCGGGTGGTGGCGCACCGCAGGCGTTGCGAACCAGCCCTACTTGCTGCCCGACCCGCTCCGCCCGGCGACGCGGTTCCCCGCCGTCGAGGACGATCCGGTCGGCGACCTGGGGCAGGAGTGGGCCCGGGCGCAGTCGCTGCTCGAGCAGCGCGGGTTGGAGGTCCTCGCCATCGACATGACGCGCCCCGACATCGGCCTCACCGTCGTGAAGGTCGTCGTTCCGGGGCTGCGGCATTTCTGGCCGCGGTTCGCGCCCGGGCGGCTCTTCGATGTCCCCGCAGGCAATGCCCCCGGGCGGGCGCTGACCGAGGACGAGCTCAACCCGATCCCGCTGTTCGTCTGATGGTCCTCACGCAGCGACTGCCGCGGCACCCTTCGTCGCCCGCAGAACGGGTGGATCTTGGTACGGTGGCCTCCGCGGGCGCTTCGGGGGCGTCTCGCCGGAGGATCTGCAGGCGGGCGGTCCGGATCGTGGTCGGTGGTGGGTGGCCGGACCGGTGGGCCGGGCGCGGCGTCATGGCACCGTCGGCCGTGATCGTGATGGTCCTCCTGCGGGTGGTCTTCGTCAGCTTCCCGGTGTTCGACCTCCTCGCCGGCGCCGCTCCGCCCGAGTGGGTCGGCGGCGTCGCCGTGATCGTGTTCATGGTGGCGGTGCAGGTCGCGGTGCTGCGCAACGTCCTGACCGGCGGCAGGCCGGGACGAACGCTGCAGGCGCTGGCGACGGTCGAGTTCGCCGTCGCGGTGACGGCGGTCTTCGCGTTCGGTCCGTTCTGGGTCGCGATGCCGGTGTTCGGCCTGGTCGACGTGCTGCTCTGCCTCACCGGTCGGCTGCGCGCGGTCGTCGCCCTCGTCGGAGTCTCGGTGTACGTCGTCGCCGTCGCCCGCATCCACGAGCCGCTCTCCCTGGTCGCGGTTCTAGTACTGCAACGGCAGTTCGGCGTGTCGTGAGAGGCTGAGGGTCGTCCGGCGGTGATGATCACCGCGTGGTGGATCTTGCTGGGTGGGTCGCGTCGTTGGATGCGGTGGTGGAGTTGATCGCGGGCCGGTTCGGTCGG
>NZ_JAJCYB010000051.1 GCF_029263155.1 Pseudonocardia sp. | reverse complement strand
GGACAGCGGGTCGGAGATGTGGTTGCCGGCGACCGTGACCACCGCGCCCAGCGACCGTTTCGCGGCCACCACCAGGGCGACCGAGCCACCGAGGTCGAACCCGATCACGCCCATCCGGTCGGCCGGCACCCCCCGCTCGGCCAACCAGCCGAACGCGGTGTCGGTGTCGGCCATCACGCTGGCCCCGGTGAGCCGGTTCACCTGGTCACGTACCTGCTGGTCGGTGTCCTCGGCGCTCAACTCGTCGGCGTCGTCGCGGTGGTAGAGGTGCGGTGCGACCACCCGCCAACCCTCCAGCGCCAGGCTGTGCACCAGCATCCGGACCCCGTCGGTGACCCCCCGGGACTCGTGCAGGACCACGATGCCGCCACGGACGGCGTTGTCCGGCTCCGCGACCGTCAGCCGCAGCTGGCTGCCATCGTCGAGGGGCACCGTTTCGGTGCGCAGATCGGTCATGCCGCCAGGGTGGCACGCCGGGGTGCGCGCGGGCCAACCGACGCTGCGGCGGACCGACACCGGTACCGGTGGGGCGCCCGCGGCCGCTACCGTGCGCAGTCATGGACCCCACCATCCGGGCCGACCTGGCGCGGCTGCCGGCCTACGTGCCGGGACGTAGCGTGCCTGGCTCGATCAAGCTGGCCAGCAACGAGGTCGCGCTGCCGCCGCCACCGGCGATCCTGGACGCCATCGCCCGGGCAGCCGCGGCCGGTAACCGCTACCCGGACATGGGGGTGGTGGAACTCACCGAGCGGCTCGCGACACGTCACGGGGTGACTCCGGACCGGGTCGCGGTCGGTTGCGGCTCGGTCAGCCTGTGCCAGCAGCTGGTCCAGGTCACCTGCGGGTCGTCCGCCGATGAGGTGGTCTTCGGCTGGCGGTCGTTCGAGGCGTACCCGATCGTCACCCAGGTGGCCGGCGGGACGCCGGTCGGCGTACTGCTTGACGATGCGCACCGGCACGACCCGAAGGCGATGCTCGCGGCAATCACCCCGACCACCCGGCTGGTGTTCGTGTGCAACCCGAACAACCCCACCGGGACCGCGCTGGGCCGCGACGACCTGCTGTCATTCCTGGATGCCGTACCGCCGCACGTGGCGGTCGTCCTGGACGAGGCCTACCGCGAGTTCGTCACCGACCCGGATGTGCCGGACGGGTTGACCCTGCTGGACACCCGGCCCAACCTGGTCGTGCTGCGCACCTTCTCCAAGGCCTACCGGCTGGCCGGGCTGCGGGTCGGGTACGCGGTCGGCGCGCCGGCCGTGGTCGAGGCGCTGCGCAAGGTCACCGTCGCGTTCAGCGTGAACTCGCTGGCCCAGGCCGCCGCGCTGGCTGCGCTGGACTGCCTGCCGGAACTGCTCGGCGCCTGCGCCTCGGTGGTGCACGAGCGGGCCCGGGTGCGTGCGGAGCTGCTGGCCGCCGGTTACGAGGTGCCGGAGTCGCAGGCGAACTTCCTGTGGTTGCCGCTGGGGGCCCGGACGGTCGGGTTCGCCGAGCACTGCGCGCGGGCGAAGATCCTGGTGCGCCCGTTCGCCGGCGAGGGCGCCCGGGTCACCGTGGCCGGCGCGGGCGACAACGACGCATTCCTGGCCGCCGCCCGCTCGTTCGACGGCTGAACGGGCGGCAGTGGGCAGATCGACGCCCGGCGTGCCCAGTGGTCCGGGCATCGCCGAGCGCCGTGCCTGGCCCAGCGGTCCGGGCATCGCCGAGCGCGGTGAGCGCCGGCGCCGGTGACCGGGGTCACCCACACCGGCGCGGGGACACGACTAGTGCGCCGCGCCCTTCTTGCCGTAGAAGCTTGCGACCGCACCGACTCCGATGACCGCCAGGATCACCTGGATGAGGTGGCGGATCCAGTCGAACCCGGCCGTCACCCGTACCCCAAACAGTTGCGCGACGTAGTTGCCCAGGAACGCGGCCGCGATGCCGACCAGGATCGTCAGCCACAGTGGGATGTTCTGCTTGCCGGGCAGGATGAGCTTGGCCAGCACGCCGAGGATGAGACCGACGACAATTGCGACAATGATTGCCCAGAGCATGTGCCCTCCAGTTGCCTAGAACAGGCCCCAAAGCCTGTCAGGGGCTCTGGATACCACTGCTCGCACACGGCCGCAGGCCCTGGACGGGGAATGCCGATCAAAGCGTTACGCATCGTTCGTCCTCCCGTCATCGCAGCCCTCACCAGGTTCGTTCCGCCCACCCCGGCCCGCGGCACGATCATTCGATGACGCCTGAGGAGCTGACCCATCGGCGCCGGGCACGGGACCTGACGGACCGGGAGTACACCTGGCCGCTGGACGTGCCGACGATGGCCCGCGCGGCGCTGACGGCGCACTTCTCCCAGCAGTTCCGCGCGGCCTACGGTGGGACACCGGAGGCGAAACTGACCTGCTGGCTGACCGTCACGCCGTCGTCGCAGCCCGACATTCAGATCGGACCGGTGCCGGCCTCGATGCCACTCGACCGCCGACCGGACGGCGTTCAGCTGAACGCGCCCGGGTCTCGGAAGGCCGGCATCCGGGCTGGGACCAGGGCACGCAGGCCGTCGAGGAGCGCGAGCGCGGCCGCCGGGTTGCCCCGGGCGCGGGTGAGCACACCGAGCACGCCGGCGAGCAGGACGTCCGCGGTGGCAGGGGACCCGATCGGCAGCGAGTCGCCGGCCGCGGCCGCGCGCTCGACGGCGGTCCGGAGGGCGGCGAGCATCCGCTCGACGTGCCGACGGGTCAGCGCGTCGATCTCGACGGACCGGTTGACCGGGTCGCACAGGGTGCCCAGCACCAGGCACCCGGCCGCTCCCATCGGTCCGCCGAGCTGGTCGCGCACCCGGTCGAGGAACGCCTGCAGCTCGGCCGTGCCGTCACCACCTCGTTCGAGCGGGCCGAGCATGCCGTCGGCGAGCTCCAGGTAGCGCTCCAGGACCGCGGCGAAGGTGGCGTCCTTGGTACCGAACGTCCGGTACAGGCTCGACGACGACAACCCGGTGGAGGCGAGCATGGCCTCCTGGGTGGCGCCGTCGTATCCCTCGCGCCAGAACAGCTCCACCAACGCGTCCAGCGCGGGGAGCCGCTCGAATCCGACCGGCCGGCCACGCCGCCGGGGGACATCGCCGGCGGTGGTTGCCATGCGGAGTGATGCTACTCCATAATCGACCTGACTTTGGAGTAGCCACACTCATAAATTGGGAGCCCGCCAGTGACCACGTTCGGGACCGGCGACCACATCGACACCCACACACTCGAGACGATCACCTGCGGAGCCGTGTCGCTGCCCGACCCGGCCGTCGTGGTGCACCTGCAGTTCCGCCGGTTCGCCGGCTGCCCGATCTGCCACCTGCACCTGCGCGAGGTCGCCCGCCGGCACGCGGAGATCGCCGACGCCGGCATCCACGAGGTCGTGGTCTTCCACTCCGACGCCGACGCGCTGCGGCGGTACGCGCCGGAGATGCCCTACGACGTGGTCGGCGACCCGGAGCGGGTGCTCTACCGGGAGTTCGGCGTGGAGTCCGCGCTGGGCGCCGTGCTGCATCCCCGGCTGCTGCTCGCTGGGGCCCGGGGCATGCTCGGCGGCAGCTCGCTGGCCGGCGCGGTCGGCCGCGGCGAGGACCACCTCGGCCGGCCGGCGGAGTTCCTGATCGGCACCGACGGCACCGTTCTGGCCGCCCACTACGGCCGCTACGCCGACGACCAGTGGACGGTCGACGAGCTGCTGGCGCGACACCGCGGCCGCTGAGAGCCGGCCGGCGGCGCGGGCACGGCGCGGAATCCGGGTGCGATGATGTTCGGCGGGCGAGTCGGAGTTGATCGTCAGCAAGGCACTGGCCGGCGGCGGCGCGACGCTCCCACGGCCAGTTGGGCGGGCCGATGGGCGAGGTTGTCGCCCGTTCAGCGCAGTGCTAACTACCGAGAGTGAGAGTACAAAGGTTCAAGGTTCTCTTTCGAGGGAACAAGGACACCGCGTGGACAACGCCGGCATTCAGGCATGACGGCTCCTCCGGTGGCGGATGCCCCATCTCCCAGCCCCCGTACGGAAGGCCCGCCATGTACTCCTCGGCAGCCCGACTCAAGGAACACCTCGCGACACTCGCCGAACAGGCACTCGACGATCTGGCCGAGGACCGCCTGACCACCGAGGAAGCGTTGCGCCTGCTGGCGGTCGTCGCCTGGGAGGCAGTGTACCCGCCCCACCTCGACGAGCTGTTCACCGCGCCTGGACCGCCACTCCCGCGACCGGCCACGCACGTCGGCGTCGGCGTGGCCTGAGCCTGGCGCATCCGCCGGCACGACCGACCAGTCCCACTCCGAGTCCACCGGAAGCGAGATAACCAGGAGCGAGCACACCAGGGTCGAGGAGAACGGGGCGGCCGAGGTGTGCGCGTCGTCAGCCGAGCGCCTCCGGCCGGACGAAGTCCTTGCCGAGCAGGTGCTGGTCGACGAAGGCGAACACGGTCTCGTACCAGACCCGCGAGTTGTTCGGCGACAGGATCCAGTGGTTCTCGTCCGGGAAGTACAGGAACCGGTGCGGGGTCCGGCCGTTGTCGTCGGCCGAGCCCCGGACGAGCTCGTACCAGAGCCGCAGGCCCTCGCCGATCGGCACCCGGTAGTCCTTGTCGCCGTGCACGACCAGCATCGGCGTGACGATGCTCCCGACGTGGTGGTGCGGCGAGTTCTCCCGCGCCATCTCGTCGGTGAGCTCGCGCATCCAGTAGTTGGCACCGTCGGTCGTCAGGCCGAAGTTGTCGAGGGCCCACAGGCTCGCGTGCGTGACGATGCAACGGAACCGGTCGGTGTGCCCGGCGACCCAGTTGGCCAGGTAACCGCCGAACGAGCCGCCCATGGCCGCGGTGCGCCCGTCGTCGACGTCCTCGCGCGCCACCGCGGCGTCGGTGAGCGCCAGCAGGTCGGTGTACGGCGCCCCGCCCCACGCGCCCCAACCGCGCTCGACGAACTCCTGGCCGTAGCCGGTGGACAGCGCCGGGTCGGGCAGCAGGACGGCATAGCCGCGGGCCGCGGCCGTCCACGGGTTCCAGCGCCAGGTCCACGCGTTCCACGACCCGAGCGGGCCGCCGTGGATCCACACCAGCAGCGGCGCGGGGCCGGCGGCCGAAGCACCCTCGGGCAGCACCAGCCAGGCTCGCAGGGCAGTGCCGTCGTCGGCCGTGGCGGTGACCTCCGTGAGGGTGCCCGGGAGGTCGGGGACCGTGACGGGGCACGGCAGCCGCTGCACGTCGCCGCCCGCCAGGGGCACCCGCACCGGGACGGCCGGCGAGTCGATGGCGCTGCGCAGCGCGTACACGTACCCGTCGGGGCCGACGTCGTAGCAGGTGTAGGCGCCGTCGTCGGTAGTGAGGCGGCGCCGCTCGCCGGAGGCGAGGTCGACCAGGTAGAGCGGCGAGCGGCCTTGCTCGTCAGCGCCGACGACCAGCCCGGTGCCGTCGGGGGTCCACCGAGGAGGGCAGGGCCAGAGGTCCCAGTCGGCGGCGACCTCGCGCACCTCGCCCCGGCGAGCGGGACGACCCCCAGGGTCACGGTGGGCGCCCGGTGCGGCGTGGGGCGGCCGAACCGGATCAGGGCGACCTGGCTGCCGTCGGGGCTGATCCGTCCGGACTCGTGCTCGCGATCGGGGTCGTCGGCCAGGATCGTGACCTCACGGGTCGCGACGTCGAGGGTGGCGGTGACGCAGCGCTGGTCGCCACCGGCCTCGGGCAGCACCCAGCTGACGACGACGGTGCGGCCGTCGGGGCTGATGTCCCACGACGACTCGTCGTGCACGCGGCCGGGCACGTGGCCGGTGAGGTCGGTGAGCCGCAACGGCGGGTCGGCCTCCGCGGCCAGCGACGACACGTCGGCGGGCGCGGCGGCGAACAGCCGGGTGGACGCCGGCCCGAGGTCGTGGTCCCAGTACCGCACCGGGTAGCGATCGTGCAGGATCGCCGAGACCTTCGACTCCCTGCGCTTCTTCGCGGCCTCGGTGTCGTCGCCGTCGTCGGCGCTTGCCAGGGTCGCCGAGCCGAGCAGCAGGGTGCCGGCCTCGCGGGCCACGACGAGCCCGCCGACGCCGCCGGCCCGACGTGCCACCAACCGCGCCTCACCCCCGGCCCTCGGCAGCAGCCACAGCGCCGGCGTCTCCGAGTCGTCCTGCTCGTCACCGGGGACGCAGCCGGGTCGGCCCGCCGTGAACAGCAGGTCGCCCTCGCGGGTGAAGGCGGCGCCCGACTCGCCCTTCGCGCCGCGGGTCAACCGGCGAGCGGGTTCCCGGCCCCGTGGGTCGAGCTCCCACAGCGCCGAGACGTAGCCGGTCCTCTTGGCGTCCAGGGTCTGCACGGTCGCGACGAGGCGGGAGCCGTCGGGCGACAGGGCCAGCCCGACCAGCCGCGGCTGCTCGACGAAGGCGGCGAGGTCGTGGAACGGCGTGCGCGCTTCGGTGGCCGGCGCTTCGGTGGCCGGCGTCTCGGTGGCCGGCGTCTCGGTGGCCGTGGCGGACTGATCGGACGCGACCTGGTCGAGGGCGTCCGGCTGATCGGGCGGGATGACCATGTGCCCTTGCTACCAGGTGCCACACCTACCTGGCGGCCCAGTTCTGGCGGCTGGCCCGACGGATCGGGAAGAAGAAGGCCGCCGTCGCCGTGGCGCACTCGATCCTGGTGATCTGCTGGCACCTCTCGACCAACGACTACGACGACCTCGGCGGGGACTGCTCCGCCCGCCGCAACACCGACCGCCAACGCTCACGACTGATCAACCAACTCCACAACCTCGGCTACCGAGTCACCCTGGGCCTCGGCGTAGTTGATCTGCCCGTTATGTGAGCAGGTCGAGGGCGCGGTTGGGGTGTCGGGCGGTGTGTCGGCAGGCTTGGGCGATGTTGCTGGCGCCGGCCAGTCGGTGGCGGCTGACCGCGAAGTTGCGCAGCGT
>NZ_JAJCYB010000050.1 GCF_029263155.1 Pseudonocardia sp. | reverse complement strand
CCCGACCAGCAGGCCGAGCGGGCCCCGGATCTCGTGGACCGGTCCTTCACCGCGCAGCGACCGAACCAGCTGTGGGTGGTCGACCTGACCTACGTGCCGGTCTGGTCCGGGATGGTGTTCACCGCGTTCGTCTCCGACGTGAAGCCGGGGCGCTTCAACCGGGACGGCCCGGACGGCGACCGCGAACCTGCCATGACCCCCCGGTGACGACACCCCCGGATGAGGAGCGTTGATGCTGTACGAGTTGCGTGAGTACACCGCGGTGCCCGGTCGTCTGCCGCGGCTCATCCAGCGGTTCAACGACGTCACCGTCGAACTGTTCCGCAAGCACGGCATGGATCTGGTGTTCCTGTCGCGCACCGACTTCGGCGAGGACTCGAAGAACGAGATCGTGTACGTCCTGCGGTTCTCCTCCTACGACGAGGTGGAGAGGTGCTGGGCCGCGTTCTTCGCCGACCCGCAGTGGCAGGCCGCTGCGGCGGCGAGCGAGGCCGACGGCCCGCTGGTGGCCTCGGTGCGCCGTCGCCTGCTCACCTCGGCCGAGTTCCCCGGATCACCCTGACCTGGCGCCCTCGGCGGCCGCACTGGAGAGAACGCACAGCCACCGGCGTCGGGACCGGGATCGTCTCCAGTGCACGTTCCCCCCTGCAAGCGCAGCATCGGGGCATGACGATCGAGGCGGCAGGGGGAGCACGGTGAGGGCCATCGTGGTCCGGGCCGCCGGCGCGGATTTCCGCCTGGAGGAGCTGCGCAGGCCGACGCCCGGGCCCGGCGAGGTCCTGCTGCGCATCGCGGCGTGCGGGGTGTGCCACACCGACCTGCACGTGCAGGACGGGTCCCTGGCCTTCCGGTTCCCGGCGACGCTCGGCCACGAGGTCTCCGGCACCGTCGAAGAAGTCGGCGACGGGGTGGGGCACGTCGCCGTCGGTGACGCCGCGGTCGGGGCCTTCATCATGCCGTGCGGGCGGTGCCGGATGTGCACCATGGACCGGGAGGAGATCTGCGAGACGTTCCTCTCCGTGAACCGGAGGTACGGCACGCTCTACGACGGGACGACGCGGCTCTACGACGCCGACGGCGACCCGGTGTGGATGTACTCGATGGGCGGTCTCGCCGAGTACGCCGTCCTGCCGGCGCTCGCGGTGGCGCCGCTCCCTGCCTCCGCGTCGCTGGCCGAGTGCGCGATCCTCGGCTGCGCGTTCCTGACCGCCTACGGCGCGCTGGTCCATGTCGGGGACATCGGCACGGGCGCGACCGTCGTGGTGCTCGGGTCCGGCGGGGTCGGACTGAGCACGATCGCCACCGCCAGGGCCCTCGGTGCGGGAACGATCATCGCGGTCGACATCACCCGGGAACGCCTGGCCGCCGCGGTCGAACTCGGTGCCACCGCGACCGTGGACGCCACGAGCGGCGACCCCGTCGACGCGGTGCGGGAGCTCACCGGTGGCGGTGCCGAGATCGTCGTCGAGGCGGTGGGGCAGCCCCGCACCGTCCGCCAGGCCACGGAGATGACGGCCGCGGGCGGACGGTGCGTCCTGGTCGGCATCGCCCCGTCCGGCGTCACCGCGGAGTTCGAGATCACCCCGCTCGTACGGCGCAAGGTGCAGGTGCTCGGATCCATGGGTGGGCGCCCCCTGCCCGACCTCACCGCCCTCGGCAGGCTCGTGTCGGAGGGCGCCCTCGATCCCGGAGCCCTGATCACCCGTCGGTTCCCCCTCGAGGAGGCAGGCACCGCCTACCGGCTGCTGGGCGAGGGGCGGATCATCGGACGGGCGCTCATCGAGATGGGGGCGTCGAGCTGACCGTGCGCCCGAGGTCGGTGCCGAGGACCTGCAGGCGCACCGACGTCTCGAGCTCCAGCCGGTGCCGGCCACCGCGCCACCCGGGTCCGAAGAGCTCGTCGAGACCGGCGAGCCGCCCGTAGACCGTGTTGACGTGCACGCCGAGCGCGCGGGCCGTGCGCTTGACGCTCCCGTCCTGGTCGAACCAGGCCACGAGCGTCGCCAGGTGCCGGGTCCTGCGGTCCTCGTCGAGGTCGGCGAGTGGCGCGAGCACGGCGTCGAGCACGGCCCTGATCTGACCGGGCTCCGCCCCTGCGGCCAACAGCCCCAGCGGCCCCGGGCTCCCGGCGTCGGCGACCGCGCCGTCGCGGCCCAGGCCACGCAGGAGCCGAAGGGTGCGCATCGCCTGGCGGCCTGCGTCGTGCAGGGCGATCGCCCCGGCCGCCGGGCCGGCCACACCGACGGTCGCACGCGCGCCCAGGCCGAGCCGAGCCGCGATCTCGTGGGCACCGGTGGGCTCGCCCACCGGGACCAGCGCGACCACGACGTCCTCGCCCGGCCGGCTGCTCATGGCGACGTGCTGACGCGTGGTCGGGGCGCCGACCCGCGCGGCGGTCGGGCCGGCCTGCGGCGCGATGGCGTGCACGTCGTAGCGCTGCGCCGGATCCAGTCCGAGCACTACGGCCCGCATGCGGTAGGCGGGCTCGTCGACCCGGCCCGCGACCAGGTCGGCGCAGAGCTCCTCCCGCTGACGGGCCTGGGCGTCGAGCGCCGTGGCCGTGAGCAGCTCGCGCTGGCGGCGCACGACCTCGCGCAGACCCTCGGCACACCCGTCCGCCTCGCGCACCCGGCGCTCGGCCGCCCGCAGCTCGGTGTGATGGCCGATCGCCGCGGCGGCGACCGCGCAGAGCGCCTCCAGGAGGGCCATCTCCTGCGGGCCGAACCGTCGCCGGTCACGCTCCGCCGCCATGGCCGCGCCGATGACATTGCCGCCGACGACCACCGGCGCGGCGGCGATCCCGCGCAGGCCCTCCTGCCGGACGGAGCGGTCCAGGGCGGGGGAGTGGCGGAACGTCGCGTCGCCGGCGTAGTCCTCGGTCGACCGTGCGACGCCGTCGGACGCGACCAGGCCTCCGAGACCGATGCAGTGCGGCAGGCGCAGGGTGCGGAAGAGCGGCGTGACCAGGCCGTGGCTCGACGAGACCACGGCCTCGCGGCCTCCCGCCCTGTTGACGGCGACGTATGCCGTCGAGGTGCCCAGGCTGTAGCGGATCCGGCTACACAGTGCGTCGAGCACCTCGGCCCGGGAGCGCGCTCCGGTGATGGCCCGGATCATCGCGGTGACCTCGCCGAACGGCCACGACCCGGCTCCGGCGGACAGCAGTAGGTCAGGCACGGAAGCGCGCTCCGTCTCCGTCACGAGGAACTGCGCGGCCCCTGGACCGCGTCGAGGACGTGGTCCACGACCAGCCGGTTCACCCGCTCCGCCGCCTCGATGTTCAGCAGGTGCGAGGCGGGCAGGGTCTCGAGCCGCGCCCCGTCGATCGCGGAGCGGAGCAGCTCCGCGTGCGGTCCGGCCGGTGCGACCGGGTCCGCCTCACCGGCCAGGACCAGCGTCGGGACGCGGATGGCGTCGAGCCGGTCGACGTGGTCCCACGTCGCGATCGCCTCGCAGCACCCCAGGTAGCCCGGCTGCGTCGTGTCTCCGACCCATTCGCGGGCCCGTGCGACGGTGACCGGATGCGCGGCCGCCCAGGCGGGGGTGAACCAGCGCTCGACGATCCGCGGCGCGAGCGGACCGAGCCCGTGCTCCTCGACGTCGGCGATCCGCTGCCGCCACGGCGCGGGCTCGAATCGGGCGGAGGTGGCGCAGAGCGCCAGGGCACCGATCCGGTCGGGGTGTTCGGAGGCGATGTGCATGCCGATCATCCCGCCCACCGACAGCCCGCACCACGCGACGTCGCGCAGCCCGAGCGAGTCCAGCGTCGTGAGGAAGTCGTCGGCCAGCTCGGCGATCGTGTACGGGCCGGGCGGCGCCGGTGAACGCCCGTGGCCGCGCTGGTCGATCCGTACGACCCGCAGTCGCCGGCCGAGCGCGGGCACGTTCGGTTCCCACATCTCCAGCGTGCTGCCCAACGATCCGGCGAGCACGAGGACCGGTCCGTCCTCGAGGCCCTCGACGGTGTGGTGCAGCAGTACCCCCATCGACCCAGCTCCTCGACTCGACGTGGACGCGATGATGCTGCGAAAGGCGTCCCGACTACTGTCCGAATTCGCGACACATGGCGATTTCGGCAGTGCGGTGTGTCATCTTCGGACAGTTCGAACCGAATTCTTGAGTGCCGTCCTTCGCGATTGCCTAGATGGGTGGACCCTCGGCTTCGACGGTTCTATAGTCATCGAACAGAGAGCGTCCAGCTGGACCGCGAACCCGATGCCGGCTCCGTCGAGTCCATATTTGCCGAAAGGCGATCGGGGGAACGAATACCTCGGCGCCCGTCAGCACGCCCACCCACTCCAACCGATAGCGCAGGTCGATGATGTCCACCGGGACCCGGTCCGCCACCTGTCAGTTCACCCAACCCCGCGATATCCGCATGGGGGGAGGTGCGCTCGGGCAGATCGGGAGCGTCGTCACCGCGCTGCACGTGCGACGTCCCCTGGTGGTCACGGACCGGTTCATCGTCTCCACCGGGGTCGCCGAGCGGGTGATCGGCCTGCTCGAGAAGGCCGGCCTCCAGCCGCGCCTGTTCGCCGAGACCGTGCCCGACCCGACGACCGCGTCCCTGGACGCGGGGGTCGCCGCGGCGAAGGAGTACGGCAGCGACGCCGTGATCGGGCTCGGCGGCGGGAGTCCTCTGGACACGGCCAAGGCCATCGCACTGCTGGCCGTGCAGGGCGGGCAGATGGCGGACTACAAGGCTCCGAGGCAGAACACCGGGCCCGCGTTGCCGATCATCGCCATCCCCACCACCGCGGGCAGCGGCTCGGAAGCGACCCAGTTCACGATCATCACCGACAGCGCGTCGGACGAGAAGATGCTCTGCCCCGGCCGGTCGTTCCTGCCCGTCGCCGCCATCGTCGACTACGAGCTGACCCTGACCATGCCACCGCGGTTGACCGCGGACACCGGTATCGACGCGCTCACGCACGCCGTGGAGGCCTACGTCAGCAGGAAGTCGAACCCGCTGTCGGACTCGCTGTGCCTGGCCGCCATCGCGACCATCGGGCGGTACCTGCACCGCGCGTACGCCGACGGCGCCGATCGCGAGGCGCGATCGGCGATGACGACCGCTGCCACGCAGGCCGGTATCGCGTTCTCCAACTCGAGCGTGGCCCTGGTCCACGGCATGAGCCGCCCCATCGGGGCGCACTTCCACGTCGCCCACGGCCTGTCCAACGCGATGCTGTTCCCGGCGGTCACGGCCTACTCCGTCGATGCGGCCACACCGCGCTACGCCGACTGCTCGCGGGCGTTCGGTTTCGCCGGTGCCGGCAGCGACGACCGGTCCGCCGCGCGCGCACTCGTGGAGGGCCTGACCCAGCTGGGCGCGGACCTCGCCGTCCCGACCCCGCACTCCTACGGCATCGGTGAAGCCGACTGGACGCGCCTCATCCCGACGATGGCCGAGCAGGCCCTCGCCTCCGGGTCTCCCGGCAACAACCCACTCGTCCCCTCCGCAGACGACATCGCGGAGCTCTACGTCCGGACCTACCGGTGAATGGACCGTCGATGACCACCGCCAGCACCTCCGTCACACCCATCGACCACTGGATCGACGGCTCGTCGGACCCGGGCACGGGGACGACCCGCGGGGACGTCTTCGACCCGGCCACCGGACAGCTCACGGGACAGGTCGCCCATGCGACCGTGAGAGACGTCACCGCTGCGGTCACCGCGGCCGAGCGCGCCTTCCGGTCGTGGGCCGCGACGCCGCCGCACGTGCGGGCGCGCGTGCTGTTCCGCTTCCGGGACCTGCTGGAGACCCACCGCGACCGGCTCGCCGCGATCATCACCGCCGAGCACGGCAAGGTCTTCAGCGACGCCCAGGGCGAGGTCACCCGCGGGCTCGAGGTCGTCGAGTTCGCGTGCGGGATCCCGCAGCTGCTCAAGGGCGAGTTCTCCGAGAACGTCGGCCGGGCCGTCGACGGGGTGACCTTTCGTCAGCCCCTCGGCGTCGTGGCCGGCATCTCCCCGTTCAACTTCCCCGCGATGGTGCCCCTGTGGATGTTCCCGGTCGCCCTGGCCTGCGGGAACACGTTCATCATGAAGCCGTCGGAGAAGGACCCCACCCTCAGCGTCGAGCTGGCCGCGCTGCTCACGGAAGCCGGTCTGCCCGACGGCGTGTTCAACGTGGTGCACGGGGACAAGGTCGCCGTGGACGCCCTGCTGCGAGACCCCCGCGTCGAGGCGATCAGCTTCGTCGGCTCCACACCCGTCGCCGAGTACGTCCACACCGCCGCCGCCGCCAACGGCAAGCGCGTCCAGGCCCTGGGCGGCGCGAAGAACCACATGGTCGTCATGCCGGACGCGGACCTCGACCAGGCCGTCTCCGCGCTGATGGGCGCGGCCTACGGCTCCGCGGGCGAACGCTGCATGGCCATCTCGGTGGCGGTCCCGGTCGGCGAGGAGACCGCGCGGCAGCTCCGGGAGCGCCTGGTCAAGGCCCTCGCCGACCTGAAGGTCGGGCCCGGCACGACGGACGGTGTCGAGATGGGACCCCTGGTCACCAGGGAGCACCGCGACAAGGTCGCCGGCTACCTCGACATCGGTGTGGCCGAGGGCGCCGAGCTCGTCGTCGACGGGCGGCAGGCCGAGATCCCCGGCGCCGGGGAGGGCTACTTCCTCGGGGGCTCGCTGTTCGACCACGTCGGGCCGGGCATGCGGATCTACACGGAGGAGATCTTCGGCCCGGTGCTCGCCGTCGTGCGCGCCGGCTCCTTCGCCGAGGCGCTGACGCTGGTCAACGAGCACGAGTTCGGCAACGGCACCGCGATCTTCACCCGCGACGGCAACACCGCGCGGACGTTCCTGGCCGAGGTCAAGGCCGGAATGGTGGGGGTGAACGTCCCGATTCCCGTGCCCATGGCGTTCCACTCGTTCGGCGGCTGGAAGCGCTCGCTGTTCGGCGACCACCACGTCCACGGGCCGGAGGGGGTCCGCTTCTACACCCGCACCAAGACGGCGACGGTGCGCTGGCCGGGCGACAGTAGCGTCACAACCGAGTTCGCGATGCCCACCCACACCTAGCCTGGGCCGCGCGGCTACCCCGCGGCGTGTCCGGCCCGCTCGGCCAGCAACCGCGGAAGCAGGTCGGGCACGTAGTAGTCGAGGACCGAGCGCTGGAGCTCGTAGAAGAAGTAGCGACCTTCACGGCGGACCTTGAGCAGGCCGACCTGGCCGAGGATCTTGACGTGGTAGGAGATGGTCGACTTGCTGATCGGCAGCTGTTCCTCCAGAGCCGTGCACGGGTACTCCGGGCGGCTGCCGATCAACAGCAGCATCTCCAGGCGGGTGGGGTCGCCGATCGCTTTGGCGAGCGCCACGTAGGAGTCACGCGCAGACGGTTCGAGCACGGGCCGAGCCGCCGATGTGGTCCTCCGGATCATCATGTGGGATTGTCACACACCCGCGTCGAGCGAGCCGGTGTCGCTCACCGCGACGACGGGGCCGGCAGATGGTTCTCGTCGATGCCGAGGACGCGCATCTTCCGGTAGAGCGTCGAGCGGGCCACACCGAGCCGCTCGGCAGCGGCCAACTTGTTGCCGTGGGTCTCGGCGAGGGCCTCCAGAACGACGTCCCGCTCGGCTCGTCGCAGCGAGGCGCGATCCGACCGACGTCCTGCTGACCGGTACTCGGGCGCAAGATGCTCCTGCGCGATGTCCGAACCCACCGAGCGGGTCACCGCCTCCGCAAGCACGGCCTCGAGCTCCCGGACGTTGCCGGGCCAGTCGAGCGAGCTGAGCGCCCGGAGGCTCCCGGGTAGCAGTCTGGGTACCGGACGCCTGGTGCTGTGCGCGGCAAGGAGAAGCGGAGCCAGCTCGGCGACGTCCTCGACCCGGTACCGCAGCGGTGGCACGGTGATCGACACAGGGAAGTGGTCCAGCACGCGCCCGGCCGGGGTCACCCCGCCTCGGGTCCTCGCGGTCGCGATGACACGCCCCGGGGCCGCGGTCTGGATGATGCTCTCGGCCCGCTCGGAGATCCCGGGGTCGAGCCGGTCGAGATGACAGAGCACGATCGGGGTACCGGCAGAGCAGAACGAGTGGAGTCGCCTGACCCAGCCGCTCGGATCCTCCGCGGCCAGTACCGCATCGAGTACGTCGACGGTCTCCTGACCGGTGCGGCGCCGATGCAGGTAGGTCGCCACATGCAGCTTCCCGACCCCCGACTCACCGCAGATGAGCACCGGGCGGTGGCTCCGGAGTGCGGCGTCTATCTCGGAACGGAGCCGGGTGGCGGCCACGCTGCGACCGACCACGCAGTCCTGTTTCACCGCGTGTCGAGCACGCTGCGACGTCCTCCGGGCAATCGGCGCCCGCCCGTCGGTACGGACGTGTGGGCGCATCTCCACCAGTACCCCGGCCATCCCGCCCTTGTCGCCGATACGCACGGCCTTCGCCTGGGCGACAACGTCGTGCGAGAGACGGACCTGACCGGTGCACTCGTCGCTGCTGCCCAGCATCTCGCAGGCCCAGTCCCAGAGCGTGGCCTGATCGGAGAGGTCCAGGATGGCGGACGCCGCCGTGTTCGCCATGATGACGTCCTCGTTGAGGGACACCACAGCGGTACCACCGCGCCGGTTCGCCCGGACGAACCTGTCGAGCAGCATCCGCTCGCGCCTGGTCATCTCGGCGTACATGCGTGACTCGATCTCGCGCACGGCCGCGAGCACCATCGGCTTCAACGCCCCGTGGGCCTCGTCCACCCGGCACGTCACGTCGAGCACTCCCTCGACCTTCCCGGTCATGGGATGCCGCACGGGGGAACCGATGCACGTGAAGTCCTGCAGGATCTCGCGGTAGTGCTCAGCGCCCGACACCTTGAACGGCGTCGCCGCCTCCAGCGCCGTCCCGATGCCGTTCGTGCCGGTGAACTCCTCGGCGAACACGAACCCCGGGGCGATCAGCGCACGGTCGAGAACCTTCATCAGATCTCGGCCACCAGCCCGCCGGTCGATGATCTGCGCCTCTGTGTCGGCGAGGACGATCGAGACCGGGCTGTCCTCGAGCTGGTCGGCCAGACGGTCGATGACCGGACCCGCCGCTCGCAGTAACCGCACCGGACGCTCGAACTCGGGCCGGTAGGGCGCCTCCTCGCCGGTCGGGGCGAGACCAACGAGCTGACAGCGCCGCCACGAGGTCAGGATCTCCGGTCGGAATCCGGTCGCGACCACGTCGAGACATCCCGGAGCTGCGTCGAGGACATGCTCCCGCTGAGCGCGGGCCCTGGCGTTCTCCTCGCTCGTGTGCACAGGCTGCCCCTTCACCGTTGACGAAGGCCGGTGCTTGATAGTTGGTCAATCATCGAACCAGACAGCTGCCCGACCTTACCGTCCGAAAGTGCAACAGTCGCCGGCAACGATGCCGGTCAGGGCCGTATGGCGCCGGTCGGGCGCGCCGCACGCCCGGATGGCCGTGCGGCGCGCTCGCGGTCGATCATCTGGCCTCGAACTCCGGGTAGCCCGCCGCTCTCACCTCGTCCCACTTCCCGAAGTACGACACCAGCCCACCCGAGTAGTTCAGCATCTGTGCGGGCTTGCCCGGCACGTTCGCGCCCCAGTACCAGGACCGGGCCTTGGTGAACAGCGACGCCTCGAAGAGCTCGTTGACGTGCGCCGTCCACTCCTTCTCCGAGTCGGCGCTCGACTCGAAGCGCGTGCGCCCCTGCTTCCGCAGGTCGTCGAGAAAGTCGACGACGATGTCGCCCTGGTACTCCGCCGACGTGGGGCCGTTGCAGAAGCCCGACGGGCTCTGCGGGCCGTAGAGGAAGAGCAGGTTCGGGAAGCCGGCCGTCGACAGGCCCATGAAGGTGTCGACCCGATCGGCCCACTTGTCCGCCAACCGCTCACCGCCCACGCCCTGGATGTCGATGGCCATGATTCCGCCGCGGTTGTTGTCGAACCCGGTGGCCAGCGCGATCACGTCGCACTCGATCAGCCCGTGCTTGGTGACGACGCCCTCGGGCCTCACCTCCAGGACCGGCTCGTCGTTCTGGTCGATCAGCCGCACGTTGTCCTGGTTGAACAGGTCGAAGTAGTCCTGCTCCAGAGCGGGCCGCTTGACGCCGAACGGGTGCGGCGGCGTCTCGGGGGCGAGCAGCTCCGCGGTGGCCGGGTCGTGCACGCGGGCGTGGACCTTCTCGCGCCAGAAGTCGTAGAAGGTGCGGTTGACCGCCTCGTCGCCGAGCAGATCGACGTACATGCCCAGCCAGAGCGGGAAGCCACCTTCCGCCCAGAAGCGCTCGTAGGTGGCGCGGAGCTCCTCGGGGGTCGCCTTCGCACCCTCCTCGTCCATGAAGGTGAAGTCGAACCCCGCGAACGCCGTGTAGCGCGCCGCGAAGCGCTCCGGCAGCCCCTTGCGCACCTCGTCGTTGTCGGCGCGGTCGAGGGTGCGCTGGCACATCGGCAGCGCCAGGTTGGGTGTGCGCTGGAACAGGGTCACGTGCGCGGCCTCCTTGGCCGCCTCCTGGAAGACCTGCACACCGCTGGCTCCCGTGCCGATGACGACGACGCGCTTGCCCGCCATGTCGACGCCGCCCTGCGGCCAGCGCGCCGTGTGGTGGCACTCGCCCGCGAAGGTCTCCATCCCGGGGATGTCGGGGTACAGCGGCTTGGACCCGAAGCCGGTGGCGACGATGACGGTGCGCGCCTTCTGCTGCTTGCCGTCGGAGGAGAAGACCGTCCACTGGCGGCTGTCCTCGTCCCATTGGGCCTGCGCGGCGAACGTGTCGAACTCGATGTCCTTGCTCAGGTCGAGCGTGCGGTCGACGTGCTCGAAGTACTCGCGCACCTCCTGGTGGTCGGGGAAGCGCTCGCGGAAGTCGAAGTCCTTCCACAGGTCCTTGTGCGCGAACTGGTAGATGGCACCGACGGTGTCGGTCCGCGCACCCGGGTAGCAGTTCCACCACCAGACGCCACCGAGCCCGCCGGCCGAGTCCCAGACCTTCACGTCGAAGCCGAGATCGCGAAGCCGGTCGAGCTGGTACAGGCCGGAGAACCCACCGCCGACGACGAGTACGTCGAGGACCCGGTCGGCCTTCTCGTCGCTCGCGGAGGACTGCGTTGCTGTCATGTGCTCACTCCTCGTTCATGGATCACGTCGTTGCCGGTGTCGTCGGCGCGTGAGGAAAGTAGGGAATACGAATCGCACGGTTCTGGTGTGTGCGTGGTGGTTTCCGAGGGCCGACTCCGGGGGCTCGCGGACGGCACCCTCGGGCGAGGAATCAGGCGTAGACGTATCCCTGCGTGAGCCTGATGGGTCGAAGTTCCCTCGTGCCGTCCACGTGCGCGACGGCGGTCTCGTCGTGGCCCGGGAACATCAACGCGTTGTTCTCCTGGGCGATCTTGCCCAGCTTGCCGAGGGAGGTGCGCCACAGATCGACGTCCCAGTAGATCTGCGGATCGGCCACCGGCTCGACGTAGTTGTCCGATGTGTAGAGCGCGTCGGAGGTCAGCAGCACGGTGCCGGTGGTGTCGAGCTCGAGCTGCATCACCATCTGTCCCGGGGTGTGGCCGGGCAGGTGGTGGAGCCGGACCCCGTCCGCGAGCTCCGTTCCCTCGTCGGTGACGAGCGTGGGCTTCTTCACCCCCAGGAAGGCCCAGTCGGCCTTGTTGAAGAAGTTCTCGTTCTCCTGCAGCCCCATGACGTGCGCGTACTCGCGTTCGTGGACGACGATCTCGGCGCCGGCGTCCTCGAAGAAGCGCAGGCCGCCGGCGTGGTCGGTGTGCAGGTGTCCGAACACCACGTAGCGGAAGTCGTCCGGACCCAGACCGAGCGCGGCGAGCCGTCGCTCGATGTTCGCATCGGTGCCGAGCTCGTCGATGCCGACGGCTTCGAGCCACTCGGGCAGCCACTCCTGCGCGGCCTGGGGGGAGACACCCGTCTCCCACAGGATTCGCCCCTGAGGTGTCTCGATGATGTAGGCGATCACCGGGCAGTCGTAGGTGACCCCGACGTTGTGCGGACGGTTCGACAGCAGCGACAGGTCCAGTTTCATGTGGCCGAGATGGACCCCGCGCACGGTGATGCTCATCGGTCGCTCCCGGTGGCGAGGATTGTCGTGATCATGCTGCTCCTTCACGTCCGAACCGGCGAAATGTATCGTCGGATTGTGAGTGGTGGGTGACCCAGACCACTGTCCGAGAACGCGACACCGCCCCCGCAACGCAGTGGTGGAGCGAATTGGGACAGTTGCCCGAAGCGGCGAACATGCCCGGCCGAAATCGTGTCGAGCACCGTGTGAGGAGGAATGGTCAGATGACCGACCGGGCGCCGGACCCGCTGCCGTGGCGAACCCGCCACGTCGTCGTCGACCGGCCGCCCGTCACCCCGGGCCCCGCGCAGGTACGCAGCCACCGACGGGCGGGACGTCCGGCCGGCTCCGCCGCGTGACGACCGCGGCGGAGGGGAACGCCATCGACGAGCGGCAACGCGCCGCGCGGCTGGTCGCGGCGGAGGAGCAGGCGGAAGCGTTGTTCGCCGAGGTGGAACGGCGGGGGCTGGTCGCACCAGGCGAGCGCGAGACCGTGGTCAGCGACCGCGTCCGGGACCTGGGCGCGGCGATGTTCGGCACCGATCGCCACTGGCACAAGCGAGTCGTCCGGGCCGGCCCGAACACGCTGCTGCCCTACCAGGGGGTCGGCAAAGTCGCGGTGAGTAGGCGCTGAGCTGCGGCGACACGCGGTCGAAGGTGCGGGTGCGGGCACGGCCCCAGTGGTGATCTTGCGGTTCTCACGCCGTACAAGACCATCGCTCTGGAGTCCCGTGCCCG
>NZ_JAJCYB010000049.1 GCF_029263155.1 Pseudonocardia sp. | reverse complement strand
CCTCCGAAGAGGCTCTCGACGCCCCGCTCAGCCCGCCGGATCTCTCCGACGAACCGGGGCCTGCTACTGGGCGCTCCGGTACCTACCCAGGCGGGACTCACACCCGCTGGCCTGATCCAGCTTTCAGGACGCACCACCGCTCCAGCCTACGCGGGAGGGCCACCGGGTTGCCGGGCGCCGATCGCGCACGGCCGTCTCGCAGACCTTTCGCGCCCTCGCAGACCGTGCGCCGTCTGCGACGATCGCGACGCTCTGCGACACCCCACAGGGTCTGCGACCGCTGCGGCCGAGGGCGGCGACTCTAGAGGCGCACGTAGAGGCGGAGCGTGACGTAGCCGGTCACGGCCGCGATGCCGGCGCCGATCATCACCAGGATCGGGGAGACCCACAGGATGTCGGACAGCTCGATCGGCGGCACCACCCCGTTGGAGACGATGCCCGACAGCAGCTGGTCGATGAACAGGAACTTGCCGACCAGCAGGCCGGCCGCGGCGATCAACGCACCCACCACGCCCGTCACCACGGCCTCGATGAGGAAGGGCAGCTGGGTGTACCAGCGCGTGGCGCCCACGAGCCGCATCACGCCGACCTCGGTGCGCCGCGTGTACGCCGACACCTGCACCGTGTTGGAGATCAGCAGCAGCGCGGCGATCGCCTGCACCAGCGCGAGCGCGAACGTCACGTTGCGCACACCGCCGAGGAAGTCGAACAGCTTGGCGACGACCTCGCGCTGGTCGATCACGTTGCGCACGCCGACCTGGTCGGTCATCGCCTGCTGCACGGCCGCGGCCCCGGCCTCCTGGTCGCCCAGGCGCACCCGCAGCGTGGCCGGCAGCGACTGCGGCCGCACCACCTCGGCGAGCGACTGCCCCTCGAACAGCTCCAGGTACCGCTCGTAGGCCTGCTGCTGGCTCTCGAACCGCACCGACTCGACGAGCGGCGAGCTCTCCAGCGTGGCCCGCAGCCCGGAGCAGATGGGCTGGCTGCAGTCGGTGTCGGCCGCGGAGACGTCGGCGGTGAGTGCCACCTGCACCTCGACGCGGTCGCTGTAGAGCTCCTCGGTGCGGTCGATCGTGCGCACGGCGAGCAGGCCGGTGCCGACCAGCCCGAGCGAGATCGCGGTGGTCAGCACCATCGCGATCGTCATCGTCACGTTGCGGCGCAGGCCGGTGAAGACCTCCCGGACGACGAAGTCGCTTCTCATCTGGCCTCCGCGGGACCGGGTGCGTCGGCGTGCCTCATGTCAGCGCCCCACCCCGTAGACGCCGCGGGCCTCGTCGCGCACGACGTGGCCCAGGTCCAGCTCCACGACGCGGCGGCGCATGGAGTCGACGATCGAGTGGTCGTGGGTGGCCATCACGACCGTGGTGCCCGTGCGATTGATCCGCTCCAGCAGCAACATGATGTCCTGGCTCGTGTCCGGGTCCAGGTTGCCCGTGGGCTCGTCGGCGAGCAGCACCAGCGGCCGGTTGACGAACGCGCGCGCGATCGCGACGCGCTGCTGCTCGCCGCCGGAGAGCTCGTGGGGCAGGCGGTCGGCCTTGCCGCCCAGCCCGACCAGGTCGAGCACCTCGGGCACGACCTTCCGGATGGTGCCGGCCGGCTTGCCGATCACTTCCAGCGCGAACGCCACGTTCTCGCCGACGGTCTTGTTGGGCAGCAGCCGGAAGTCCTGGAAGACGCAGCCGATGCGCTGGCGCAGCTTCGGTACCCGGCGCCGGGGCAGCTTCGCCACGTTCATGTCGGAGACGAAGATGTCGCCGCGGGTGGGCACGTCCTCGCGCAGCAGCAGCCGCAGGAACGTCGACTTGCCCGAGCCCGACGGGCCGATGAGGAAGACGAACTCCCCCCTCTCGACCGTCACCGTCACCCGGTCCAGCGCCGGGCGCGTGGACGTCTTGTACATCTTGGTGACGCGTTCGAGGCGGATCACGCGCGGCACGTTACCGAGGTGGATCGGTGGTACCGGCACGCGACCCGCCCCCTCGGCGCTCCACAGCGCCCGCTGGACGGGTTCGCCCCGGATGCCGGCGGGTACCACCGTGCCGCGCAGGCCGTCTCCGGACCGGCACCGGGCCTGGGCACCGGGCCTGGGCCAGGGCGGGCACGACCGGTCCTGTCACGCACGACCGGTCCCGTCACGCACGGTCCGTCACAGCGGGACACGGTCCTTCGCGGCGGACACCGCGGGCACGGCCGGGCGACGCGGGCGGCCGCGGCCTCGTCGGCGCACGGAGCCTCGCGAGCCTCCCGGGTGCTGGGCGGGCACTGGGCGGGGTGTGCGGAACGAACCCCGCCCCGCCATGATCGACGGCCGGGAACCGTCAACGCGCCGGGACACGGCCGGCCGTTCCCAACCGACGATCACGCCGGTCAGCCCCCGGTCAGCCCTCCCGATGATCGACGAACCGGAACCGTCAACGCGCCGGGCCACACCCAGCGGTTCCCGGACGACGATCACCGGACGCACCCGAACGGGCCCGCGGACATGATCGACGGATCGGAACCCTCAACGCGCCGGAGCACGCCTCCCGGTTCCGTACCGATGATCTCCACCACCCGGAGCGGCTTCGGCCACGGCGCCGGACCGGTCCCGCCCCCACTGCGGTGGGCGCCGGATCAGTCGGTGGCCGTGGCCTCGTTGCGCCGCCAGCGGATGCCGGCCTCGATGAAGCCGTCGATGCCGCCGTCGAGCACCGCGCTCGGGTTGTTGACCTCGTAGTTCGTGCGCAGGTCCTTGACCATCTGGTACGGGTGCAGCACGTAGGAGCGCATCTGGTTGCCGAACGAGGCGTCGCCGGTGTCCTTGAGCGAGTCCATCAACGCCCGCTCCTCCTCCTTGCGCCGCACCAGGAGCTTGGCCTGCAGCACCATCATCGCCGCGGCCTTGTTCTGGATCTGGCTGCGCTCGTTCTGGCAGGACACGACGATGCCGGTGGGCAGGTGGGTCAGGCGCACGGCGGAGTCGGTGGTGTTGACGCCCTGCCCGCCCGGCCCCGAGGACCGGTAGACGTCGACGCGCAGGTCCTTCTCGTCGATCTCGACGTGGTCGCTGGTCTCGACCACCGGCGTGACCTCCACCGCGGCGAAGGAGGTCTGGCGGCGGCCCTGGTTGTCGAACGGCGAGATGCGGACGAGCCGGTGCGTGCCCTGCTCGACCGACAGCGTGCCGTAGGCGTAGGGCGTGTGGACGGCGAACGTGGCCGACCGGATGCCCGCCTCCTCCGCGTAGGAGGTGTCGTAGACGTCGACGCCGTAGCCGTGCTGCTCCGCCCAGCGCAGGTACATGCGCATCAACATCTCGGCGAAGTCCGCGGCGTCGATGCCACCCTGACCGGACCGGATCGTCACCAGTGCCTCGCGCTGGTCGTACTCGCCGGACAGCAGCGTGCGCACCTCCAGCGCCTCGATCTCGGCGCGCAGCTTGGTCCGCTCGGTCTCGGCCTCGGCGAGCGCGCCCTCGTCCTTCTCGTCGAGGGCCAGCTCGTAGAGCAGCGGCATGTCGTCGAGGCGGCGGCGGAGCTCCTCCAGGCGGCGCACGTCACCGGTGGCGTAGGCCAGCCGGCTGGTGACCTGCTGCGCGACCTCGGTGTCGTTCCACAGGTCGGGCTGCCCGGCCTGGTCCTCCAGGTCGGCGATCTCGGCCCGCAGCCGGGGCAGGTCCGTGACCGCCTCGATGCTCTCCAGGGTGGCGGAGAGTTCCTTCAGGTCCGCGGCGACGTCGGGGTTCACAACGATCCAGGGTACGCGGGCGGCCTATGCCTGCCCGACGGCGTCCAGCAGCCGCAGCATCGCGCGGGTGTGGGCGACGACGAAGTCGGCGGTGGCCTTCCGGTACGGGTCCTTCTCGCCCCGCGCGGCGGCCCGCGCCGTGCCGAGCCGCTCGGCGTAGGCCGTCCGGCTCGCGTCGACGAGCTCCGCGCGCTGGGTCGGGGTGAGCGAGCCCGCGTGCAGCAGGCGCAGCACCAGCGGACTGCGGACCGCGTCGCTGGCCCCGCCGGAACGCAGCCACGCGGTGAACGACCGGCGACCCGCCGCGGTGATCGCGTACTGCTGCGACGACCGCGCGCCCAGCCTGCCCTTCTTCAGCAGCCCGGCCTCCGCCATGGCGGGCAGCTCGCGGTACACCTGGCTGCGGGTCACCGCGAAGAACGACCCCAGCTCCGTCCCCGCCGCGGCCACCAGCTGCCCGCCGGTCATCGGACCGTCGTGCAGCAGCCCGAGCAGGGCCGCGGCGGTGGCGTTGACGGGGCGGGCTCGCGCGGGCGGCATCACCCCACGGTGCCATCCCGCGGCCCGGCCCGCACTCCACAGTGGTCGGTGGCGAGGGACGGACCGCTCGTCGACCTCAGCCGAGCAGGCTCGACCCGGGCAACACGACCGCGGTCGGGACGGTCACCGCGCACCGCGCGAGTCGCCGCACCGCGGCGGCCCGGCCGGCGGGCGCGGCGGCCGGGAGCGCGTACGCCTCGGCGGCGTCGAGCGCGACGTCGTAGCCGAGGTCGCGCAGGCTCGCGGCGGTCATCCGGGACAGCGGGTTGCCTGCCTCGGAGATGAACCCGCTCATCAGCTCGTCGGCGAACACCGACTCCCGCCAGTGCCCCTCCGCGGTGCCCGGCCCACCGGTGTTCTCCACCGGCACGTCCCCGGACCCGCCGAGCGCGCCCCACTCCGCCACCGCGCCCGCCCCGGTGAACGTGGGGTCGCCCGAGCCGGAGCCCGCGAGCAGGCCCTTGGCCTCCCAGAGCGTGCCGATGCCCAGGACGTGACCCATCTCGTGGGCGATGACGTCGTCGAGGCTGCCGTCGGCCTGCAGCGCGGCCAGGTCGGCGGAGTCGAACGTCATCTCCCCGCGCGCGGGGAGCAGCGCCGCCACCCCGGCCGACTCCGGGCGCAGGTGGGTGGGCCCGGCCTGCCCGAGCACCTGCCCGGTTCCGTCGATGTCCGCGCCCTCGGCGACGATCAGCACGTCGTCGATCGTCTCGCCGTCGACGACCACGGACGGCAGGTCGCCGACGATCACCTGCGACCAGCGGTCGGCGGCCGAGGCGAACGCGGCGCGCTGCCGGTCCGAGAGCCCTCCGGTGAACCGGACCTCGATGGTGAACGGCGACTCCGCGACGGCCTGCGCCGCGTGTCCGGAACGGGAGAGGTAGTGATCAGCAGCCGGCACGGATCGATCAGAGCACAACCGTCGGTGGCGCGCGCCACGGGGCAGGCTCTCACGAAGTGCGTAGTGGTGTCGGAGCACCGCTACGCACTCACGGGCCGATCGTCAGCTCCGCGATCCGGGCCCGGTGCGCGTCGCCGTCGCCGTACTGGCCGGCCAGGCGCTTGGCGCGCTTGTAGAAGAAGTGCGCCTCGTGCTCCCAGGTGTACCCGATGCCGCCGTGGTACTGGATCATCGCGGCGGTGGCGTCGAACGCCGCGTCGCTCGCCTTCGCCTTGGCCACGGCGACGGCGAGGTCGGCCCCGTCGAGGCCCGCGTCCACCGCGTGCGCGGCGTAGAGCACGGCGTGCTCGGCCAGCGTGACGGCCACGTGCAGGTCGGCCAGCGCGTGCTTGATCGCCTGGAACGAGCCGATGGGCACCCCGAACTGCTGGCGCTCGCGGTCGTAGGCCACGGTCCGGGTGATCGCCTCGCGGGCGATCCCGGCGAGGTCGGCGGCCACGAGCACGGTGGCGCGGGCCGCCACGTCGGCGATGACCGCGGGTGTCGCCCCGGGCAACGCCTCCCCCGCGCCGACCTCGACCGAGGCGAGCCTGGTGGTGCCGTCGTAGGAGCCCTGCGGGGTGGCCGAGGACGGCTCCACCAGCACGAGCCCGTCACCGGAGCGCGCGACGAGCACCGTGGCCACCGCGCCGTACTCGACGGTGGTCAGGGTTCCGGGGGCGGCGCCGCGCAGGGTGAACGCGCCGACCGCGGCACCGGTGGACAGCCGCGGCAGCCACGCGGCCTGCTGCTCGGGTGACCCCGCGAGGCGGATCGCCTCCGCCGCGAGGACGGTGCCGCGCCACGGGCCGGGCGCGACCCCCGCCCCGAGCGCCCTGGCGATGACCTGGGCGTCGACGAGCCCGAGACCGAGGCCGTCGTGCTCCTCGGGAACGGTGACGGCCAGCCAGCCCTGCTCGGCCGCGGCCTTCCACAGCGACGCCGGGTGACCGTCGCCGGAGACGTCCTCGACCACGCCCCGCACGGCGTCGAGATCGAAGCGCTCGGCGAGGTAGGAACGGACCGCGGCGTCGAACTCGCGCTGGTCGGAATCGAGTGCGAAGAACATGACCGGCCCCTATCGCGGAAGGCCGAGCACGCGCTCGGCGGTGACGGTGCGCTGTACCTGCGAGGAACCGCCCCAGATCGTGACCGACCGGGACCACATGGCCTGGGCGTGCAGCGGGCGGAGATCGACACCGTCGACCGAGTCCAGGGTGGCGTCCTCGCCCAGGATCTCGTCGAACACCTCCCACAGGTCCTGGCTGGGCTCCGACCAGATCAGCTTGGTCATCGACGCCTCGAAACCGAGGTCGCGGCCCTGCTCCACCTGCGTCTGGACGTGCATCGCGTGGTAGCGCAGGCACTCCAGGTCGGTCAGGACCTTCGCCAGCTTCCCGCGGATCACCGGGTCGGAGTCCCGCCCGAGCTGCCGCGCGACCTCGACGATCTCGTCGTACTGGCGGCGGAACTCGGTGTACTGCGCGATCCCCGACGCCCCGCGCTCGAAGGACAGCAGCAGCATCGCGGTGCGCCAGCCCTCGCCGATCTCGCCGAGCACGTCGGTGGCCGGCACGCGCGCGTCGTCGAAGAACACCTCGCCGAACTCGCTCGCCCCGCTCATCTGCTTGAGCGGCCGGGCGTCCACGCCGTCCTGGTGCATGTCGATGAGCAGCATCGAGATCCCGCGGTGCTTCTGGCTGCCCGCCTCGGTGCGCACCAGCGTGAAGATCTTGTCGCCGTGCATGGCGTTGGTGGTCCACACCTTCTGCCCGTTGACGACGAAGTCGTCGCCGTCGCGCACGCCCTTGCAGGACAGGGCCGCGAGGTCGGACCCCGCGCCGGGCTCGGAGAAGCCCTGGCACCAGATCACCTCGTTGCGCAGCATCGGGCCGATGATCTCCTTGCGCTGGGCCTCGGTGCCGATCGCCATCACGGTGGGCGCGAGGAAGGTCAGGCCCAGCGGGTTGACGGTGCGCGGGGCGCGCGCCAGCACCGTCTCCACGTCGTAGATGGCCTTCATGCCGGGGGTGCCGCCGCGACCGCCGTACTCGGTGGGCCACTGGATGCCGGCGAACCCGGCGAGGGCCTTGTCGCGCTCCCAGTCACGGCGCAGCCGGAAGCTCTCGTCGTCGTCGAGAGACTCCCAGAAGCCCGGACGCGTCCACTCGTCGGGGATGTTCGCCCGTAGCCAGGACCGGAGCTCGCTGCGGAACTCCTCCTCGGCTGCGGTGTAGGTCAGATCCATGGCACGGCCTCCTCGCGCGGTGTCACCCACCTTGGCATACCGGGTAGTAACCTCGCAGGGCCCATGTGTGGGGACCGCGATCACGGGTACTCTCCGCGCATGCGCAGCGAGCGTGTGACGGTGAACCTCCCGGCCGAGCTGGTGGCCGAGGCGCGTGGCGCGGTACGGCGCGGCGCGGCACCCAGCATGTCCGCCTACATCGCCGAGGCCGTGGCCGCGCGCCAGGTCCGGGAACGGACCCTGGCCACCCTCGAGGACCTCTACGGCGGCCCACCGCCGTCCGACGAGCTGGACGAGGCCCGGCGCACGCTGCGGCTCGCGCCGCCCGCAGCGGCGGTCTGAGCGCCCGATGGGTTACTCAGAGTGATCGGCGGGCGGGTTCTCGACTCCACGGCCCTCGTCGCCTTCGCCACCGGGCGTCCGGTGTACGTGCGCGCGCTGGTCTGGGCCGCGGTGGAGGCCAACATCATCCTGGCGGTGCCCAGCGCCGCGCTCGGCCGCGCCTGGTCGATGCTCGAACCCGAGCACCACGCCGCCCTGGGCGTGCTGCTCGACCTGCCGATCACCGTGATCGACCAGCTCGACCCGCGCGCAGCCCAGGAGTCGGGGATCATGCTCGCCGCGGCGGGCACCGACGATCTCGCGGCGGGCCAGGTGGCGCTCAGCGCCCGTCGCCGGGGGTGGCCCGCGGTCACGGGCGAACCCTGGTACCTGCGCAAGGTCGACGCCGCGGTGACGATCGAAGAACTGCCGTAGCGGGTCCGTGCGCTGCCCGGGTCAGCCGGGCGTCGTGAGGCGGGTGCGGAGCTGGGCCAGCTCGACGTCGTCCAGGCCGTTCGCTGCCAGCCAGCCCGCCGCGCCGCCGGTGCCGTTCGTTCCGTACTCCCCGTCCAGGTGGGCCAGCACCGCGTCCATGGCCTCGGCACGCGGCAGGTGCGGGGTCAGGTCGGCGGGCATCTCGATGCCGGCCGCCGTGGTCCAGCGCCGGAACATCGCCTCCACCTGCTCGGCGGAGAGCGCGTAGTCCTCGACGACGGCCGCGCGCTCGACGCCCACCGCGTCGAGGACCAGCGCCACCAACGTGCCGGTGCGGTCCTTGCCCGCGGCGCAGTGCACCAGCGCCGGGCCCGCATCGGGCGCGGCGAGGTGCTTCACCGCCTGCACGACGTTGGTGGGGTGGTCGCCGAGGTAGCCGAGGTAGTTGCGCAGCAGCGGATCGGTGTCGTCGCCGGTCTCCGGGAGGTACTCGCGGCTCTCACCGATGAAGGTCAGTGCGACGGTCTCGACACCGGCCGCGGCCACCGGCGTCGGCCCGTCGCGGTCGATCTCCCGCGGCGTGCGCAGGTCCAGCACCAGCCGCAGCCCGAACCCGTCGACGAGCGCAGCGACGTCCGCGGCCGTGGCGTGGTGCAGCGACGCGCTGCGCAGCAGCACCCCGGTGCGGGTGACGCCGCCGTCGCGCAGGGGCAGGCCGCCGACGTCGCGGACGTTGTCCAGACCCTCGAACGTGAGCCATCGGTTCATACGGTGTACTCACGAGTCTCGTCGATCACTGCGACCACGCTACAGCCGGAGGCCCGTGTGGACGACCACATCCCGGTGGGCACCGGGTTCGACCGGCTCGCCGACGCCGACCCGGACGCGGTCGCGCTGCACGCCCCGGACGGCCCGGTCACGCGGGCCGAGCTGGCCGCCGCGTCCAGCAGGGCGGCGCGCCAGTTCGCCGATCTCGGCGCCGGCCAGGACGACCTGGTGACGATCGGGCTCGGCAACGGGGCCGCGTTCTACGCCGCCGTGCTCGGGGCGTGGAAGCTGGGCGCGGTGCCGCAGCCGGTGTCGGCGAAGCTGCCGGCCGCGGAGCTCGCCGCGCTGGTGGAGATCGCGGACCCGCCGCTCGTCGTCGGCCTGGAGGCGGCCGACCGGCCGTGGCTGCCCCCGCACTGGACCCCGGACCCGGCGCTGTCCCCCGACCCGCTGCCCCCGGCCCTGCCACCGAGCTGGAAGGCGCCGACCTCGGGCGGCAGCACCGGCCGTCCGAAGATCATCGTGGCGGGCAACGCGGGATGGCTGGACCAGGTCACCCTGCGGGCCGAGCGCCTGCGGATCGGCGGTCCGGGCGACGTCTTCGCCGTGACCGCACCGCTATACCACAACGCGCCGTTCATGTTCTCGCTGATCGCGCTGCTGCGCGGCTGCCCGCTGCTGGTGCTCGATCGCTTCGACGGCGCCCATGTGCTCGACGCCGTCGTCGCGCACCGCGTGCACTGGCTCTACGCCGTGCCGACGCTCATGGGCCGCATCCTGCGGCTGCCGCCCGAGGTCCGCGCGGCCGCGGACCTGTCGAGCGTGCGGACGCTGCTGCACGTGGGCGCGCCCTGCCCCGAGCCGGTCAAGCGCGCCTGGATCGACTGGCTCGGGCCCGAGCGGGTCATGGAGCTGTACGCGGGCACCGAGTCGCTGGCCGTCTGCATGATCGACGGCGTCGAGTGGCTCGCCCACCCCGGGTCGGTCGGGCGGCCGGTGTCGGGCGAGATGCGCATCGCCGACGCCCACGGGAACCCGCTGCCGGCGGGCGAGATCGGCGAGGTGTGGATGCGCCCACCGCCCGACGCCACGCCGTACCACTACCTCGGCGCCGAGTCGCGCTTCGTCGACGGCTGGGAGTCCATCGGTGATCTCGGTCGCATGGACGCCGACGGCTACCTCTACCTCGCCGACCGCCGCAGCGACCTGATCCTCGTCGGCGGCTCCAACGTCTACCCGGCCGAGGTGGAGGCGGCGCTGGCCGAGCACCCCCAGGTGCTGTCGTCCTGCGTGATCGGCCTGCCCGACGACGACCTCGGCGCGCGCGTGCACGCCATCGTGCAGCTGGACTCCGACGTGCCCGACGCCGATCTGCACTCCCACGTCGCCGCCCGCCTGACCCCGATCAAGGTGCCGAGCACCTGGGAGCGGGTGGCGGAGCCGCTCCGCGAGGACACCGGCAAGATCCGCCGCTCCGCCCTGCGCGCCGCGCGCCTCCCCCGGTAGCCCGCAGCGCGGCCGGTCGGCGCGCACAGCGCGGCCCGTCGCGCTGTGAGCGGTCCGTTACACGGTGGCCATCGCGTCGAATTCGATTCCGACTCGTTACTCCATATGGTCCATTCGTCCTCGCTCCCCTGCCTCCGTTCGGAGTAATGCATGCCCACGTCCCGTCGCCGGCTTCGCTACACCGCCGCAGCCGCGTTCACCGCTCTGGCGGTTGCGGTCCCGATCGCCCTCACCGCAGGTTCCGCGGCCGCCCTCCCCGAGGACGCGCTGCCCGGCGACCCCGAACTCTCGGACTACTCGGCCCCGGTCTCCGACGACGAGGTCACGGTCACCCCGATCGACTTCGAGGTGTCCAACCAGCTCGAGCCCGGCTCGTCCTACACCCTGCGCGGCTTCCTCTACGAGCCCGCGGGCCAGGAGGGCTGCCGGACCTCGATCCTGCAGGCCAACCACGCGCTGACCACCGGTGCCTGGTACTGGGACATCCCCTTCGAGCAGGACCGCTACTCGATCGCCCGCAAGATCGTCAAGGAGTCCGGGATCTCGTTCCTGGCCCTGAACAAGCTCGGCTACGGCCAGCCGGACCACCCCTACCGCTCCTCGGACCGCCCCGACGGCTACACCGTCACGGTCGAGGCGCTGGCCGACGCCAGCCACCAGGTCACCCAGCAGCTGCGCGCCGACGGCTACGACCACGTCGGGCTGATCGGGCACTCCGCAGGCAGCGAGGAGTCCGAGATCCAGGCCGGGCTCTACCAGGACGTGGACGCCCTGATCCTGTCCGGGTTCACCCACCTCGCCACCGAGCGGTTCACCGTCCAGATCGCGACGAAGGAGGTGCCGCGCACGCTCACCGACGACTACCCGTTCTTCTTCGGTGACCACGAGACCCGCGACAGCTTCCTGTTCACCGAGATGGCCGACCCGGAGCTCGTCCAGGCGCTGCACCCGCTGGTGAACGAGACCCCGGCCGGGGAGATCCTCTCGATCGGCCCGCAGCCCTCTCGCGCCCTCGCGCCGCTGATCGACGTTCCGGTGCTCACCCTGATCGCCGAGGACGACGAGATCTTCAACGCCGCGGGCGCCCCCGTCGACGAGGCGACGTTCCTGAGCAGCGACGACGTCACGTTCAACAGCTACCCGGGCATCGGGCACGGCGTGGAGTTCCACCGCAACGGCTCCGAGATCACCCAGGACGTCGCGGACTGGATCAGCGCCCGCCCCGACGCGCTACCGGCCTGCGGCTGACACCTCGGCTGACACCTCGGCGGCACACGCAGGCCCCGACACGGTCACCCGGATACCCCGACTCGCGGAGCACACCCGCGAGTCGGGGTACCCGGGCGGGCGAGTCGGGGTCTGCGGGCGTCCGGCTCAGGCACCGCCGACGGGGGTGCGGCGCAGCATCGGCGGCAGCAGGCGGGCACCGGAGCCGCCCTCGGCCACCCGGTCGCCGGGGTTGTACAGCCGGCAGCGGGCCAGCGAGAGGCAGCCACAGCCGATGCAGGAGTCCAGCCCGTCGCGCAGCGCCGCCAGCGCGTCGATCTGCTCGTCGAGCCGGCCCCGCCAGGCCCGCGACAGCCGGGTCCAGTCCGCCTTCGTCGGGGTGCGGCCGCCGGGCAGCCGGTCCAGCCCCTCGCGCACCTCGTCGAGCGGCACGCCGATCGCGCGCGCCGCGCGGATGAACGCCAGGCGGCGCAGCACCGAGCGCTCGTAGCGCCGCTGCCCGCCCGACGTGCGCGTGGTGCGCAGCAGCCCCTCACGCTCGTAGAACCGCAGCGCCGACGGTGCGAACCCGCTGCGGTGCGCGACGTCGCCGATGGTCAACAGATCCCGCGCGTCCACTCCTCCTCCTCCCTTGACCTGAAGCTGACTTCAGGTTGCACGGTAGGCGCATGACCCCCGATCTCGCCATCGTCACCGGCGCCGGGCAGGGCTTCGGCCTGGCGCTGGCCACCGCACTCGCCGCGCGCGGCACCACGGTGCTCGCCACCGGCCGCGACGCCGACCGCCTCCGCGCCGCCACCGCCGACCTGCCCGCCGTGGTGGCCGTGCCCGGTGACGTCACCGATCCCGCGCACCGCGCCGAGCTCGTCGCCACCGCCCGCAGGCTCGGCGGGCTCGACCTGCTCGTGCACAACGCCGGTGAGCTCGGCCCGGCACCGCTCCCGGCGCTCGCGGCCTACCCCGTCGACGCGCTGCGCGCCGTGCTGGAGAGCACGGTGCTCGCCCCGCTCGCCCTGACCCAGCTCGCCCTGCCGCTGCTGCGCGAGTCCGCCGCCCCGGCGATCATCACCCTGAGCTCGGACGCCGCCGTCGAGGCCTACGAGGGCTGGGGAGGCTACGGTGCCGCGAAGGCCGCGCTCGACCACCTCGCCGCCGTGCTCGGGGTCGAGGAACCGCTCATCCGGGTGCACGCCGTCGACCCCGGCGACATGCGCACCGCGATGCACCAGCGCGCCCACCCCGGCGAGGACATCTCCGACCGGCCCGAACCGCACACCGCGGTCCCGGCCTTCCTGCGCCTGATCGACGAACGCCCGCCCAGCGGCCGCCACCGCGCCGCCGAACTGGCCCCGGTGGTGTCGTGAGAGCCGCCCCGGTCACCCGGTTCACCGTCGGCCCCTCGGCCACGGAGCCTCCCGAGGCCCGCGGGACCGCCCGCGACGGGATCCGGCTGATGGTGGCCGCGGACGGCCACCCTGTCCGCCACCGCCGGTTCCCCGACCTGCCCGCGGCACTGTCCGAGGGCGACCTGGTCGTCGTCAACACCTCCGACACCGAGCCCGCCGCTGTCCCCGGCCGCCGGGTCGACGGGCGGCCGGTGCTGCTGCACGTCTCGGGCCCCGCCCGCCCGGCACCCACCTCCTCGGCCGGCGGGTCGCACGCCGCCCCCGCAGCCTCCGGGACGCTCGTCGAGCTGCGCACGCCGGACGGCCACCGCGTCGCCGACGCCGTGGCCGGCGAGACCCTGTCCCTGCCGGCCGGTGTCGTGGCCACCCTGTCGGCCGGGTACCCCGACGCCGGGGTCCGCACCGGCAGCAGGCTGTGGCGCGCCGCGATCCCCGTCGAGGGCGGGGTGCGGTCCTGGCTCGCCGCGGTCGGCGACCCGATCCGCTACTCCTACGTGCCGCGACGCTGGCCCCTGGCCGACTACCGCACCGTGTTCGCCGCCCCCGTACCCGGCGAGTTCGGGAGCGCCGAGATGCCGAGCGCCGGACGCCCGTTCACCACGGCCGTGCTCGACGGGCTGCGCGCGCGGGGCATCGGCGTCGCGGAGATCGTGCTGCACACCGGTGTCTCCTCCCCGGAGGCCGACGAGGTGCCCCTGCCCGAGCGCTACCGGGTGCCCGCCGCCACCGCCGCGGCGGTCGCCGCGGCGCGCGCCCGCGGCGGGCGGGTCGTCGCCGTCGGCACCACCGTCACCCGCGCCCTGGAGACGGCCGCGGACCCCGATGGCACCGTGCGGGCGGCCCGGGGCTGGACCGACCTGGTGCTGGGCCCCGACCACCCGGCCCGGATCGTCGACGGCCTGGTGACGGGCTGGCACGAACCGGGCGCCTCGCACCTGCTGCTCCTGGAGGCCGTGGCCGGTGCGGAGCTCGTCGGGCGCGCGTACGCCGCGGCCGACGAACGGGACTACCGCTGGCACGAGTTCGGCGACTCCTGCCTCCTCCTGCCCTCGCGGACCGTCACTCGTCGCGCTCGGTGACCGCTGGTCGCAGCCGCTCGGCACAACCAGGGAGACGCGCCGACCGATGAACGGCAGCCGAGCTGCGCCGACAGGTCGTGTCCCGCCTTGTCCCGGTGCATCGCGGTCTCGTAAGGTCCTGCCTCAGCGTTACGAACCGATCTCGACCACGTGGGCCGGAGCTCCCCAATCCGGCCCACCCCGGACCCCCGACCGGGCGTCGAGATCGGTTCGCTCCCCCGAGCGCTGAGAGGTTGGTTCGTGGCCGGACACCGTTCCCCGCACGGCTCCCGCGCGCCACGGCGCGCCGCCGGACCGGCGCGGCACCACGCCGCCGACCGTCCGGCACCGTCGGCGCCCTCCCTGCGGAACACCGTCGTCGCCACTGCGGCAGCGGTCGGAGCGGTCGCCACGGGCACGTTCACCGCGCTGCTGCCCACGCCGGGAGACGCCACGACCGAGGCCGGCGCGGAGACCCTGGACGGCGCGCTGCTGTCCTCCAGCGCCGCACTCGTCGAGTTGCCCACCGAGCTGCCCACCGAGACGACCGCCGTGCTCTCCCCCGTCTCCTACGATGGCACCGACACGGCCGACGCCGCCGCCATCGCCGACCTCGCCCTGCTCGACAAGGCGGCCGTCATGGCCGAGGAGCTCGCCGCGCAGCGGGCCGAGGAGCAGCGCATCGCTGCCGAGCGAGCCGAGCTGGACGCGCTGATCGCCGAGGGTGGCGTCGACGGCTGGATCGCCGAGGCGCTCGACGTCATGGGGCTGCCGCAGTCGCTCGCCCCGGCCGTCAAGAAGATCATCATGGCCGAGTCCGGCGGCAACCCCCGCGCGATCAACGACTGGGACTCCAACGCCCGCGCCGGCACCCCGTCGCAGGGCCTCATGCAGACGATCCCCTCCACGTTCGCCCACTACGTGCACCCGGACCTCGCCGGCGAATCGATCACGCACCCCATCGCCAACATCACCGCAGGGGTCCGCTACATGATCGACACCTATGGCATGGACACCCTCGAGGCCGGCGGTCGCACGAACTCCGCAGGCTCGTACGTCGGCTACTGACCGTCGATCACCGGCCGGGCGCGTCGCCCGGCCACCGCGACGACGTCCCCGGCCCGTAGCTGCGCTCCACGACGGGTCTCCTCGCGGCCGTTCACCTGCACCTGCCCGGACTCGAGCAGGGCCTTCGCGTGGCTCCCGTCCTCCGCCATTCCGGCGAGCTTGAGGAACTGGCCGAGCCGGATGGGCTCGCCGGTCAGCGGGACGTCGTCGATGGGGGTTCGGGACACCGGCCCATCGTGCCCGGGGCGCCGGCCGGACGGGCACCGAGGTCCCCGCCCGGCGCCCGGCGTGGACGGCGGGTCCACGGGGACCGACGATGGGGCGACAGGATCAGCCGTCCGGGCATCCGAGGGGCAGGGCAGGGCAGGGCAGCACATGGGCCGCGACGTCGAGCACACCGTCTTCACCCGCGAGGACCGCCGCCGGTTCCGCGACAAGATCCGTCGCTGCCTCGACGCGCTGGACGCCATGCTGCGGGACGCGCAGTTCGAGTTCGAGCGGCCGCTGACGGGCATGGAGATCGAGCTCAACCTCGTCGACGACGTCGGCGAGCCCGCGAACGTCAACGCGCAGGTGCTCGAGCTGCTCGCCGATCCGGACTTCCAGACCGAGATGGGCCGGTTCAACGTGGAGATCAACATGGCCCCTCGCGAGATCCGCGGCACGGGCCTGGCCGAGTTCGAGGCGGCCGTGCGGTCCAGCCTCAACGCCGCCGACGAGCGGGCGCGGCTCGAGGGCGGCCGGCTGGTGATGACCGGCATGCTCCCGACGCTCATGCCCCGCCACGTCGGCATCGACGCGCTGAGCGCCAACCCGCGCTATGCCGTGCTGAACGACCAGATCTTCGCCGCGCGGGGTGAGGACATGGCGCTGTCCATCGACGGCGTGGAGCAGCTGCGGACCTACACCGACTCGATCACACCCGAGGCCGCGTGCACGAGCGTGCAGCTGCACCTGCAGGTCTCCCCCGCAGAGTTCGCGGCGTACTGGAACGCCGCGCAGGCCGTCTCCGGGGTGCAGCTCGCGCTGGGCGCGAACTCCCCGTTCCTGTTCGGCACGCAGCTGTGGCGCGAGACGCGCATCCCGCTGTTCGAGCAGGTCACCGACACCCGTCCGCAGGAGCTCAAGGAGCAGGGCGTGCGGCCCCGGGTGTGGTTCGGCGAGCGGTGGATCACCTCGGTGTTCGACCTGTTCGAGGAGAACGCCCGCTACTTTCCCGCGCTGCTGCCCGTCTGCGAGGACGACGACCCGATGGCCGTGCTCGACGCGGGCGGCGTGCCGCGGCTGGAGGAGCTGTCGCTGCACAACGGCACGGTGTACCGCTGGAACCGGCCGATCTACGCCGTCGTCGACGGGCGGCCGCACCTGCGCGTGGAGAACCGGGTGCTGCCGGCCGGGCCGACGGTCGTCGACACCATGGCCAACGCCGCGTTCTACTACGGCCTGGTGCGCGCGCTCGCCGACCAGGAGCGGCCGTTGTGGTCGCAGATGTCGTTCTCGGCGGCCGAGGAGAATTTCCACAGCGGCGCCCGCCACGGCATCGACGCCGGCCTGTACTGGCCCGGGCTCGGGCCGGCGCCCGCCACCGAGCTGGTGCTGCGGCGGCTGCTGCCGCTGGCGCACGCGGGCCTGGACGCCTGGGGCGTTGCGGCGACCGAGCGCGACCGGCTCCTCGGCGTCATCGAGGGCCGCTGCGTCACCGGCGTCAACGGCGCCGCGTGGCAGGCGTCCACCGTGCACGAGCTGGAGGGAGGTGGCATGAGCCGTATCGAGGCGCTGCACGAGATGCTGCGCCGCTACGTGACGAACATGCACTCGAACCGGCCCGTGCACACCTGGGCCCACGAGTAGCCCAGGCGGACCCTGTCGCCGGTCGTAGGCTGACCGGCACGCGCGACGACGGGAGGCCGACATGGCCGGGACGACGACGTCCGACGGGACGGTGGCCGACGAGACGGTGGCCGAGGTGCTCGCCGAGCTGGCGGCACTGGAGGATCCCAGGACCCGCCAGGTGAACGAGAAGCACGGTGACGACCACGGGGTGAACCTCGGGAACTCCGTGCGGTCGCCAAGCGGCTCACGACCCAGCACGAGCTCGCCCGACAGCTGTGGGCCACCGACGACACCGCGGCCCGGCTCGTCGCGCTCCTGATCTGCCGTCCGAAGGCGTTCGACCGCGACGAGCTCGACGGCATGCTGCGCCGGGTACGCCGCCGCCACGAGGGGTGAGCGGCGACTTCTGCGCGTCCCGTTCGAACCTGCGATCTCGGGATCGAGGCGGCCGGGGCCGGTCCCGGCCGTCGCAGGCCCGGTCTTCCTGGACGGCGGCCGGGGTCTTGCCCGCCGCGGGCCCGACCGGCGCTGGCGACACGTGGGCGGATGACGTGGTAGCCGCCGGAGGTCGAGTAGCCGATGGTCACATGCCGGAAACGGCCCTCCGGAAATTCCCGGAGGGCCGTTTCGCCTAGTAGCGGGGGTAGGATTCGAACCTACGACCTCTGGGTTATGAGCCCAGCGAGCTACCGAGCTGCTCCACCCCGCGACGCTGTTGTGCTGTTGTGTCTACGACTGTACACCCGCCCGTCACCCGCTCGCAGCGGGGGTGGACCGGCCCCTCCTGCCGCGTTTCCGCAGATCAGCCGGCCGCCCCGGACGCCGACGCCCCCGTGAACGCGATGTTCACGGGGGCGTCGTCCTTCGAGACGTGCGTCTCAGCCGCCGGTGCCTGCGCCCTGGGCCGCCTGGAACTGCTCGACGGCGGCGTCCAGGGCCTGGAGCGCCGTGCCGACCTCACCCAGATCACCGCTGCGGTTGGCGGCCTCGAGCTGGTCGATCGCGGCCTGGATGCCCTGCGCGGCCGCCGCCAGGTCCGGTGCCGCCCCCGGATCGACATTCGGGACCGCGCTTCCCTCGTCCGGCGGTGCCGTGTCGTCGGCGGGTGCCCCGGGAACCTCCGGCACCTCGGCCGCGGCACCCGCCCCGAACACCTGATCCAGCGCGGAGGCCAGGTCGGGGGCGAACCCGACCCGCCCGTTGTAGCTCACGAGCACGCGAGCGAGCTGTGGATAGCTGGAGTCCTCGTTGGCCCGCTGGATGTAGACGGGTTCCACGTAGAGCAGACCCCCGGCCACGGGCAGGGTCAGGAGGTTGCCGTTGATCACCGTGCTCTGGCCGTTGCGGGCCAGCAGGCCGAGCTCCTGGGAGACCTCCGGCGTGCCGACGAACCGGCTCTGCACCTGTTGCGGCCCGAGTTCCTGGGTGTCCGGTGGCAGTTGCAGCAGCGTGATCTGCCCGTAGGTCTCCGGATCCGAGCTCGCCGACATGTAGGCCGACAGGATGTCGCGGTTCTGGAACACCAGCGCGCTGGTCAGCTGGAACCGCGGGTCTCCCGAGGCCGCCCCGCCCGGCTCGCCGGCCAGCAGGTAGTACGGCGGCTGGGCCAGCCCGCCCGTCCCGCCGCCCGCGGGCGTCGGGTCCGAGGGCACGTTCCAGAACGAGACGTTCTGGAAGAACTCGCCCGGGTTGTCCACGTGGTAGCTGGTGAGCAGGTCGCGCTGCACCTTGAACTGGTCCTCGGGGTAGCGCAGGTGCTCGTTGAGGCTCTCGCTGATCGCCGAGCGCGGCTGCACCGTGCCGGGGAAGGTCTTCATCCAGGTCTGCAGGACGGGGTCGGACTCGTCGAACTCGTAGAGGGTGACGGTGCCGTCGTAGGCATCGACGGTGGCCTTCACCGAGTTGCGCAGGTAGCTGACCTCGCGGTCCAGTTCCGGCCGCACGCCCGGCCCCCCCGCGATGGCGTCGGCCGTGGCCTCGCCGAGCTGGGTGCGCTCGGCGTAGGGGTAGTTGGCGAGCGTGGTGTAGCCGTCGACGATCCAGGTGATCCGCCCGTCGACGACGGCCGGGTACGGGTCGCTGTCGGTGGTCAGCCACGGCGCGGCCAGCTCGACCCGGTCCTTGGGGTCGCGCACGTACATGATCTTGGAGTTCTCGTTGATCGAGCTGTTGAACAGGATGTTCCGCTCGCCGTAGTAGGCCGCGAACGCCAGCCGGTTGACGAAGTTGTCCAGCGGCACGCCACCGGCGCCGTCGTAGGTGAACTGCTCGGTGTCGGAGTCGTACTCGACCGGCGGAGCGCCCTCGGGGGCGCCCACGATGGAGTAGCCCTGGATCAGCTCGCCGTAGTAGGTGCGCGGCTGCTCCACCCGCAGGCTCTCCGGGATGAGCTCGCTCATCGAGTTGGTGGTGTCGATGCTGGTGAACCGGGGCAGCCCGCCCTCGCCACCCTGGTCGTCCAGGGCCGCGTTCACCTGATTCGCCGGCGCGACCACGATGCCGTTGCCGTGGGTGTAGACCAGCTGCTGGTTGATCCAGTCGGTCTGGTTGCCCGCGAGACCGGCGGTGTTCAGCTCGCGCAGGCCCAGGATGTAGTCCTGCACGGTGCCGTCGGCGCCCTCGTACCGGTCGATGTCGAGGGTCTCGGGGAAGCCGTAGAACGTGCGGCGCTGCTGCAGCTGGGTGAACGTGTCGGTGAGCTGCGCCGGGTCCAGGATGCGGATGTTGGGGATGGTCGCCGACTCGGCGCGCACCTCGGCCGGCGTGGCCTCGGTCTCGCCGCTGTAGTCGACCTCGGTGACGGTGGCCTCGGTGAGCCCGTAGGCGTCGCGGGTGGCGGCGATGTTGCGCTCGATGGAGAGCGACTCGCGGTCCTGCGCGTTGGGCGCCACCACGAACTGCTGCAGGATCGCCGGCCACGCCGCCCCGACCAGCACGCTCGACAGCACGAGCAGCACCGTGGCGATCGCCGGGAGCTGCAGGTTGTTGCGGAACACCGCCACGAAGAACGCGGCCGCGCAGATCACCGAGATGAACAGCAGGATCAGCTTGGCCGGCATGACCGCGTTGAGGTCGGTGTAGGTGGCGCCGTTGAACAGCGGGTTGCGGTCGGAGAACAGCAGCTCGTAGCGGTCGAGCCAGTAGGCGACGGCCTTGAGCAGCACGAACACGCCCGCGAGGACGGCGAGCTGGGCGCGCGCCGCCCCGGAGACCTGGCCACCCCGGCCGGTGAGCCGGATGCCGCCGAAGATGTAGTGCGTGACCAGCGCGACGATGAAGCTGATCGCGATGCCGGCGAAGAGCCAGTTCAGCAGCAGCCGGTAGAAGGGCAGCTGGAAGGCGTAGAAGCTGACGTCGAGACCGAACTCGGGGTCGACGGTGCCGAACGGCGTGGAGTTGAGGAACTGCTGCACGACCTGCCAGTCGCCCTGGGCGGACAGCCCGGCGATCAGGCCGATGCCGACCGGGATGCCGATGGCGAACAGCCGTAGCCGCTGGATGATCACGGTGCGGTAGCGGGCGATCGGGTCCTCGGGGCCCGACAGCGGCACGAACACCGGCCGCGAGCGGTAGGCGATCCACAGCGACAGCGCCACCAGCCCGCCGATCAGCAGGCCACCCGCGAGGAACTGCACGATCCGGGTGAACAGGATCGTGCTGAACACGCCGCGGAAGTCGACCTCGCCGTACCACAGCCAGTCGATGTAGAAGTTGATGATCCGGGATCCACCGAGCAACAGCAGCACCAACACGCCCGCGACGGCGAGCAGGATCCGGGTGCGGCGGGTCAGCGTCGGGGCTCCCACCGGGGGCCGCATGGCCACGGGACACACTCCAGGGTCGGTCATTAGGTGGCACGAAGCGTGTCCCGCCGCGACCACTCACCGGTCGCCGCAGCCGGCCCGACGGCGCGCCCTGCTCTCCCAACTCTACGAGGGGGGTGTGGGGTTCCCGTGGGGAGGATCGGATCGTGACTTTCGCCGGATTCGCCCGGTTGTCGTCACCCGGCGTCAGCAGGAGGTGACGGGGCGGCCCTCGCGCAGCGCGTCCAGGGCGTCGACCGCGTCCCCCAGCGACGCGACACGCACGAGCTGCAGCCCGTCGGGGGCGGTGGCGGCGGCCTCGGCGCAGTTGCCGTCCGGCACCAGGAAGACCTCGGCGCCGACCTCACGGGCCTTCAGCATCTTGAACGGCACCCCGTCGATCGCGCCGACGGCACCGCCGGGGTCGATCGCTCCGGTCCCGGCGACGAACCGCCCGCCGGTCAGCTCCCCGGGGGTGAGCCGGTCGACCACAGCGAGGGCGAACATCAGCCCCGCCGACGGCCCGCCGATCCCGTTCAGGCTGATGTCGATCTCCCCCTCCTGGGGCTCGACCGTGGGGCGCACGCCGAGGAAGCCCTGCGGGCGGTCGGGACTCGTGCCGAGCACGATGTCCGCCTGCCGCTCGGCGCCCCCGCGCCGGTAGACGATGGTGACGGTCTCGCCGGGGAGCGCCCCGGCGAGCCGCTCGGACACCTCGGCCGCGGTCGCCACCGGCTGCCCGGCCACCGTGACGAGCTCGTCGCCCGCCTCCAGCACACCCACCGCCGGCGAGTCGGGGACGACCCCGCCCACCAGCACCCGCGCCGGCAGCCCGAGCTCGTTCACCGCGGCCGCCACCGCGTTGGCCTCCGACCCCTCGAACTGCGCGGCGTTCTCCGCCTGGATCTCGGCGTCGGAGCGGTCGGAGGGGAACACCGCCTCCCGCGGGATCACCCGTCGGTCCCCCGCGGCCCAGAAGTACAGCGACGTGAACAGCGACAACCGGTCGGTCACCGACACCGTCGTCATGTTGAGCTGACCCGACGTCGGGTACTCCGGGATCCCGTCGACGGAGACGATCTCGGCGTCCTCGTACGTGCCGAGCGTGTCGTAGGTGGGCCCGGGACCGAGCGCGACGTAGGGCACCGGCAGCGTCGCGCCGATCACGCCGAGCGTCAGGGCCAGCAGCGCGGCGGCCACGACGGTCAGCATGCGACGGGTCACGACCGAGCACCCTATGCGGTCGCAGGTGGGAGCCCCGTGGGGCGGTGGCCATGATCGACGGCCGGCGGGCGGCGAGCCGCCGCGGGACCACCCCTCACGGCGAACACCCCCGCGCGCGCGTCGCGCGTACCGTGGACGCCATGAGTGACAAGCCGCCGTTCGGGTTCGGACCCTCCGACCGCGACGACTCGGACCCCGACAGGTCGGGCAGGGGACCTGAGGAGTCGCGCGGGGACGGACCCGTCGACCCCTTCGGCTTCGGGAACCTGCCGGGCATGCCGCCGGGTGGTTTCCCCGGGATGCCCGGCATGGGCGGACCGGGCGGTTTCGACGTCAGCCAGTTGGGCCAGATGCTCACCCAGCTGGGCCAGATGCTCAGCCAGGCCCAGAACAGCGGCGACGGTCCGGTCAACTACGACCTCGCCGCCCAGATGGCCACCCAGAGCCTCGCCGCCACCACGTCGTCGCTGACGGGCACGCAGCGCGCGGCCGTCACCGACGCGGTGAAGCTGGCCGAGCTCTGGCTCGACGCGGCCACCGACTTCCCGGCGGGCGCCACCGAGGTGAAGGCGTGGTCGGCGGCCGAGTGGGTCACCGCGAGCATGCCCACCTGGAAGCGGCTGTGCGATCCGGTGGCGCGGCGGATGTCGGGCGCGTGGACCGACGCGCTGCCCGAGGAGGTCCGCGCCGCCGCGGGTCCGATGATGGCGATGCTCGGCCAGATGGGCGGGCTCGCGTTCGGCACGCAGCTGGGTCAGGGACTCGCGACGCTCGCCGCGGAGGTGCTGACCTCCACCGACATCGGCATCCCCGTGGGTCCCGACCGGGTGGCCGCGCTGCTGCCGGAGAACGTCGACAAGTTCACCCGCGACCTGGACCGTCCGGCGAGCGAGGTGCTGATCTTCCTCGCCGCCCGGGAGGCCGCCCACCAGCGACTGTTCGCGCACGTCGGGTGGCTCAAGGAGCGGCTGCTGCGCACCGTCGAGGAGTACGCCCAGGGCATCACCATCGACACCTCCAAGATCGAGGAGCTGGCCCGGGGCATCGACCCGTCCAACCCGGCCGCGATCCAGGAGGCGATGGGCTCGGGCCTGTTCGAGCCCGAGACCACCCCCGAGCAGCAGGCCGCGCTCGCGCGGCTGGAAACCCTGCTGGCGCTGATCGAGGGCTGGGTGGACGCCGTGGTGGCCGAGGCGCTCGGCGAGCGGATCCCCGGCGCCGAGGCGCTGCGCGAGACGCTGCGCCGTCGCCGGGCGTCCGGCGGGCCTGCCGAGCAGACCTTCGCCACCGTCGTCGGGCTGGAGCTGCGTCCGCGCAGGCTGCGGGCCGCCGCCGAGCTGTGGCGCCTGCTCGGCGAGCAGCGCGGATCCACCGGCCGCGACGCGCTGTGGGCGCACCCGGACCTCATCCCGTCCGCCGACGATCTCGACGACCCGGCCGGGTTCGTGGGCCGCGACGAGATCGGCGACCCGATGGCGGAGCTGGAGAAGCTCGCGAACACCGAGGCACCCGAGGACCCGCAGGAGGGTCCCGGAAAGGAGTAGTCAGACGTCCTCGGCGAGCGGTACGGCATCGGGCTCGGGCTCGTCGCCGTCGGTGCCCACCAGGCCGAGCCCGGCCGCGGCGGAAAGCCCCTCGAGATAGCCCATCGCCCGCTCGGCACGCGGGTAGCGGTGCACCCACCCCCAGAACGTGGCGTCGTGGCCGGGTTCGAGCAGATGGGCCAGCTCGTGCACGAGGACGTAGTCGACGACCCAGCCGGGGGCGTCGCGCAGCCGCTCGCTGATCCGGATCGTGCCGTCCGCCGGGGTGCACGACGCCCACCGGGTGCGCATCGCGGGCACCCAGCGCACGGTGGTGGGCACGGCGAGGCCGTCCAGGTGGCGCCGGTTCAGCTCCAGGCTGCGCCGGCGCAGGGCGTCGTCACCGGTACGGGCCGGGGAGCGGCGCCGCGCCTCGCTGCGCTCCAGGCGCGCGACCATCTCGTCGACCCAGCGCCGCTCCTCGCTCTCGCTCATCCATCCCGGGATGAAGACGATCACCGTGTCGCCCTCGCGCCGAGCGCTCACCATCCGCTTGCGGCGGTCACTGCGCCGGACCTCGACGACCGCGGGTAACGCCATCGGCCCAGATTAGTCCCTGGGGCACGCCCGCAGGCGGGCACCGGGACCTGTCCACAGGCTCGGCCCGCACCTGTGGACGGATCGCCGCGCACCGGCCCGGGACGCCGCACGATGGCGGCATGGATCCTGCCCTGCCCGCCCGCCTGTGCCTGTCCCCGCACCGGTCGCTGCTCGTGCTCGGCCCCGGCTCGAGGCGCATCGGCCTCGACCCGCACCACGGTGTCGACGTCGACGGCCTCCACCCGGCGCTCGCCACGATGCTCGACGAGCTGGCCGGCGCCGCTGCGGGGGCGGTCGACCCCGTGGCGGTCCACTCGGTGGCGGTCGACTCGGCGCGGCTCACCGCCACGGCGACCGCCCGCGGAGCACCGCCCGGCTCGGCCGCGGGACTGCTGCACCGGCTGGTCGGGTCGGGATCGGTCGTCGACACGCGGGCCGTGCAGCGGCGCGCGGGCCGGCGCACGCACAGCGCCGTGCTGGTCGTCGGGGGCGGGCCGCTGGCCGCCGGCGTCGTCACCGGGCTGGTGCAGGCCGGGGTGGGCGCGGTCCACGTCGAGGCGGCGGGCCCGGTGCGCGCGGCCGATCTCGGCACCGGCCTCGTCGACGCCGACCGGGGCGACGACCGGGGCGCCGCCCTCGCAGCGGCAGCGGCGCGGCTCGTCCCGGGCACGGTGGTGGGCCCGCCGTCGCAGCGACTGGTCCCGGACCTGGTGGTGTTCGCCGACGCGCAGGCGCCCGAGCCGAGGGCGGCGGCGCGCCTGCTCGAGGCGGGCGTGGCGCACCTGCTCGTCCGGCTGCGGGACGGGACCGGCGTCGTGGGCCCGCTCGTGCTGCCCGGCCGCACCGCGTGCCTGCGCTGCCTGGACCTGCGGCGCAGCGAGCGCGACCCGGGCTGGCCCGCGGTCGCCGCGCAGCTCGTCGGGCGCCCGGGCCGGGCCGATCCGGCGTGCGCGGCGGCCACCGCCGCGTTCGGCACGGCCCAGGCGCTGGCCGGGATCGACGGCACGGCCGAGCCGGCCGTCCTCGACGCCACGATCGAGCTGGACGTCACCGCGGGCACCGCACGGCGCCGATCGTGGGCACCCCACCCGGAGTGCAGCTGCGGCGCCGCCCCGGTCCACGGTGGGCCTCGACACCCCCGGGCGACATGCGCGGCACCCGCACCCGGGGGGACACTGGTGTCGTGACCGACATCCCACGGCGCACCGCCGCCCGCACCGCCAAGCTCGCCAGCCTCCCCCTCGGGGTCGCCGGGCGTGCCGCCGCCGGGTGGGGTCGCCGGCTCGCCGGGGGCAACGGTGAGGAGATCTCCGCGCAGATGATGGCCCGGAGCGCCGAGCAGCTCTTCGCGGTGCTCGGGGAGCTCAAGGGCGGCGCGATGAAGTTCGGCCAGGCCCTGAGCGTGTTCGAGGCGGCGGTGCCCGAGGAGTACGCGGCACCGTTCCGGGAGTCGCTGGTCAAGCTGCAGTCCGCGGCCCCGCCGATGCCCCCGCGCGAGGTGGACCGCATGCTCGCCGAGCAGTTCGGCCGCAACTGGCGCGCCCGCTTCACCGAGTTCGACGAGACCCCCGCCGCGGCGGCGAGCATCGGCCAGGTGCACCGGGCGGTGTGGCGGGACGGCCGCGAGGTCGCCGTCAAGGTGCAGTACCCGGGGGCCGAGCAGGCACTGCTGTCGGACCTGCGCCAGCTGTCCCGCATGAGCCGGGTGCTGCAGCCGTTCATGCCGGGCCTGGAGATCAAGCCGCTGATCGCGGAGCTGCAGGACCGGATGGCCGAGGAGCTCGACTACCGCGACGAGGCCGACAACCAGCGCGCGTTCGCCGCGGCGTACGAGGGCGACCCGCAGGTCAGGGTGCCGCGGGTCGTCGCTTCGGCGCCCAAGGCGATGGTCACCGAGTGGGTCACCGGGCGCAGGCTGTCCGACGTCATCGCCCGCGGCACGCAGGCCGAGCGCGACCACGCGGCGATGATGCTCTCGGAGTTCCTGTACTCCTCGCCGGGCCGGGTGGGCCTGCTGCACGCCGACCCCCATCCGGGCAACTTCCACATCCTGGACGACGGCCGGCTCATGGTGATCGACTTCGGGGCCGTCGCCCGGCTTCCCGACGGCATGCCGCGCCCGCTGTCGGAGATGCTGCGGCTCGCGATGCAGGAGCGCCCGGCCGAGCTGCTGGCGCACCTGCGCCGCGAGGGCTTCGTCCGTGCGGGATCGGCGATGACGGCCGACGAGGCCATGGACTACCTCGCGCCGTTCACCGAGCCGATGCACACCGAGTCGTTCCACTTCGACCGGGCCTGGCTGCAGAAGCAGGCCGAGCGGGTCGGCGATCTGCGCAGCCCGCACTTCACCACCGCGCGGGAGCTCAACCTGCCCGCGCAGTACCTGCTCGTGCACCGCGTCACGATGGGCACGATCGGGGTGCTCTGCCAGCTCGACGCCGACGTGCCGCTGCGCGGCATCGTGCAGCACTGGCAGCCGTGGATCTTCGAAGCGGAGTCGGCAGGCTGATTCCCGGCACGCCGACGGCACCCCGGTCGCGGGAGGACCGGGGCGCCGTCGGTCTTCGGGCGACGCCGCACAGAGGGCGTCGCGGGCTCAGCGGGCCGCACCCTCCCGGGCGCGCGCGGCGCGGCGGGCGGCGAAGTCGGCGAGCCGGGCCCAGCGGCGACCGGCGAGCAGCTGGCGGGCGATGGCGTGTTCACGTGCGGCCTGTTCGGCCTCCCGCGATCGGGATCGGGCCAAGGCTTCGTTCATCAGTAGCATCCCGGGTCCTTCGCGGTCGCGGATGGCGCTGGGTCCGGCGGCGGTGGTCGTGTCGAGGTGGGTCATCGGAGATCTCCTGTGGTCGTCGGCGGATCTGGGTTCGTACGGGTCAGGCGCTCGCCGCGGCGAACGCGCGGTCGCGGGCCAGGTCGGCCTTGCTGGGTCGGCCCCGAGGCCGCTTGCGCGGGATGACGACCCCGCGTTCGAAGATCTCCCCGCCCCACACGCCCCACGGCTCCTCGCGGGAGAGCGCCCCGGCCAGGCACTCGGCCCGGATCGGACACTCCCCGCACAGGGCCTTGGCCCGCTCCAGCTCGGCGGGGGCCTCGGCGAACCACAGGTCGGCGTCGCCGGAGCGACAGGGCAGGTCGAGACCCGCCCGGGGGGCGGCATCGAGCAGCGAGCCCAGCGCGCTGGTGTCGCCACCGCACTGGTCGGGACTGATCGCTCCGCCGTCCAACGGAACTGATCGGACTAGCACCGCACTACCTCCTGGTCTGACGTGCACTCCGGTGGTGAAAAACAAAAAAAGCCGCGGATCCCAGGTGCTGGGGTCCGCGGCTGAACTGCTGCCGGTGAGGGTCGGCGTCTACCTATGACGACACCTCACTGCGGACACACCTGTGCTGTTGTCGAAGACGATTCCGCCGAGCGCGAGGGCGGACGGTCGCTGCTTGCACGCAGGGACGTGGGCCGCCACGGACTCCGTCCACAGACGGGTGCTGTGCGTGGCGACGACGCTCGTCATCGTGATCATGTTCAGCACCCCCTTCTCGGGTCCGGTCGTGGCAGTGGACGGGCTGGTGCAGTCCGTCGCGAGCTACGTTAGAGACGCCCCCCGGGGCGCACAACTGATTTACGGGAAGTTCTTCGCACCCGTCAGGACTCGGCCACGAGGGCGAGCACGGCCGGCCCGTAGCGGTCGAGCTTGCGCGCGCCGATGCCGGGGATGGACACCAGCGCCGCGCTGTCTGCGGGGCGGTGCTCGGCGATCGCGGTGAGCGTGGCGTCGGTGAACACCACGTACGCGGGCACCTGCTGGCCCCTGGCCTCGTCGGCCCGCCAGCCGCGGAGCCGATCGAGCAGTTCGGTGTCCACGTCCGACGGGCAGTCGGAGCAGCGGCGCATCTTCAGCGCGTCCGTGCCCAGCAGCGGCGACCCGCAGACCCGGCACCGCGGCTTGGTGCCACCGTTCGACGTGGCCGCCACCCGCGACGCCGGGTGGCTCTCCGGGATCAGCCCGTGCAGGAACCGGCTGCGCCGCCGTCGCCGTGCCCCGCCGGGCTGGCGCGACAGCGCCCACGACAGCGCGAGACGGCGGCGCGCCCGGGTCACCCCGACGTAGAGCAGGCGGCGCTCCTCCTCGATCGCGGCGTCGTCGCCGTCGGCGTGCTGGATGGGGAGCGTGCCGTCGGCGAGCCCGACGAGGAACACGACGTCCCACTCCAGGCCCTTGGCCGCGTGCAGCGAGGCCAGCGTGACGCCCTGCACGGTGGGCGGGTGCGCGGCGTCGGCCCGGGTCTCCAGCTCGACGGAGAAGCGGCGCAGGTCGGCGTCGGGCTCGTCGGCGACGAGCTCCTCGGCCAGCTCGACGAGCGCGAGCAGCGACTCCCACTGCGCCCGCTGCGCCGCGCCGCCGGGCGGCTCCAGCGTGAGCCCGACGGGGCCGAGCACCGCCCGCACGGCATCGACGAGCGGCGTGCTCGTCGGTCCCGCCATCCGGATCACGCTCATCGCCTTGCGCACCTCGGGCCGCGAGAAGAACCGCTCGCCCCCGCGCACCTGGAACGGCACGCCGATGTCGGTGAGCGCCTGCTCGTACACCTGCGACTGCGCGTTGATCCGGAACAACACCGCGATCTCCGCGGCCGGCGTGCCGCCGTCCACGAGGCGCCTGACCTGCGTGGCGACGGCGGCGGCCTCGGCGGGCTCGTCGTCGTACTCGGTGAAGTCGGGATCGGGACCGGGCGGGAGCTGGCCGATCAGCGCCAGCCTGCTGCCGGCCACCCGCCCCCGGGCCGCGCCGATCAGCGTGTTGGCGCACGCGACGACCTGCGGTGTGGAGCGGTAGTCGCGCTGCAGCCGGACGACGACGGCCTCGGGGAAGCGACGCGGGAAGTCGAGCAGGTGGCGCGGGGTGGCACCGGCGAAGGTGTAGATCGTCTGGTTGGCGTCGCCGACGACGGTGAGGTCGTCGCGGTCGCCGAGCCAGGCGTCCAGGACGCGCTGCTGCAAGGGGGTGACGTCCTGGTACTCGTCGACGACGAAGCAGCGGTAGCGCTCCCGGAACTCCTCGGCCACCCCGGCGTGTTCCTCCAGGGCGGCGGCGGTGTGCAACAGCAGGTCGTCGAAGTCGAGCAGCTCGGCACGGTTCTTCAGCGCCTCGTAGCCGGCGTAGACCGCCGCGACCTGCTCGGCGGGCCCCGGGGTGTCGCGGCTGCGCCGGGCCGCCTCCGCCGGGTAGGCCTCCGGGGTGACCAGGCTGGCCTTGGCCCACTCGATCTCGCCGGCGAAGTCGCGCAGCGAGGCGGCGTCGGTGCCGGCCTTGACCCGGGCGGCGGCCTGCCCGACGACACGCAGCTTGCCCTCCAGCAGCTGCCACTGGTCGCCACCGACGACCCGCGGCCAGAAGTAGCGCAGCTGCCGCAGGCTCGCGGCGTGGAACGTGCGCGCCTGCACCCCACCCACGCCCAGGCCCCGCAGCCGGGTGCGCATCTCCCCCGCCGCCCGCGCCGTGAACGTCACCGCGAGCACCTGCCCCGGCGCGACATGGCCGGCACCGACGAGGTGCGCGATCCGCCGGGTGATCGTGCGGGTCTTGCCGGTGCCCGCGCCCGCCAGCACGCACACCGGTCCGCGCGGGGCGGTGACCGCGGCACGCTGCTCGTCGTCCAGTCCCCGCTCGTCGCTGTCACTGCCCACGCGACCATCCTGACACCCGCACCGGGAAGAGCCACGCCCACCGCGCGGTTGCAGTGACCATGTCCCAGGTGACGATGTACTCCACGACGTGGTGCGGCTTCTGCCGCCGCCTCAAGCTGCAGTTCGACCAGGCCGGGATCGCGTACACCGAGATCGACATCGAGCGCGACCCGGACGCGGCGCGGTTCGTGGAGCGGGCGAACGGCGGCAACCAGACCGTCCCGCTGATCCGTTACGCGGACGAGACGACGGCGACCAACCCGAGCCTGGCCCAGGTGCAGGCGAAGCTGGCGGCGTAGCTCGCACACACCTTCCGGGGCTCGCACACAGGGCCGGACCCGTGTGCGAGCCCCGCAGGCTGTGTGCGGGCTATCCCAGACGGGCGCGGAGGCGGGCCGCCGTCGCGGTGAAGGGGTGGAGGTCGACCCAGAGCCAGCGGAGCATTCTCGTGTCCTGGTCACGGAGCGCGTCCTCGCGGATCTTCTCGGCCACCACGACGTCCGCGACGGACTGCCCGGGCTTCAGCAGTCGGCCGTACTTCGCCAGCCCGTCGAACTCGCCGATCAGCCGCTGTCTCTCCCACCAGAAGTCCACCGTGCCGAGGTGCCCGCCCCGATCGTCACGGAACTCGCGCTGCAGCTGCGGAGGAGGCAGCCCGGCGCGCATGATCGCGACCCGGCTGCGCGACTCGCCGACGCTGCCGCTCCGCCCGTCGGCGAAGCCGAGCGCACGCCGGGCGTTCGGTGCGCCCGGCCAGCCCTTCTGCCGGGCGATGGCCTCGGCCAGCGCCTCCGGGGTGACGTCGCCTCTCGCCAGCGCACAGTCGGCCACCACGACCGCCTGCTCGAATGGCACCGTGCGTGCGATGTCGGTGACGACGCGGGCCGCGCACGTGACCGCGACACCGTCGACGAACTGGATCTCGTCGTCGCGCAGCGGCGCGGCCCGCACGTGCACGCTCGGATCACGCCGTCCGCCGGTGCGCCGGTGGCGGGTGACCTGCACCCGCGTCAGCGGGAGCCCCCACACGTCCCACCCGAGCAGGACGGCCCCGGACAGATGGCTGACGACCGCACCGGGATCGAGCTGCTCCGAGGCAGCACGGATCTGCGCGAGATGCCGAAGCGTGGCATCGCCGGATCGCGGACCGCTGACGTAGGCACCGCGGCGCACGGTGGCCAGCTCACCGCGGCGCAGGAGCGCGCGCACCTCGTCGTCGCCGTAGCCCGCGGCGCGCAGCCCCGCCCGCATGTGCACCACAGGTGCGGACATCCCCATGGACACGATGCTGCGCCGAGCACCGGCGCCGCGGGAGGGACGCCGCCGATCTGTGGATGCCGCCATGCCGTTGGGGACAACCCGGCTCGCACACAGCCTACGGGGCCGCGCACAGGGCCGGACCTGTGTGCGGGCCCCCTGACCTGTGTGCGAGGCGCCACGTGCCCGCCGCGGACCCGGGTCAGTCGAGCGCGGCCCAGGACTCGATCATCGACCTCGCGATGCTCACCTTGCCGGGGAGCAGGAACGGAGCCTCGCCCTCGGCACTCCAGTCACCTTCGCCCAGGGCGGTGCGGACGTCGGCGCGGGTGGCCCAGAAGGCCTCCGCGATCTCGCCGTCGGCCGGGATCAGCGCCACGTCCGGATCGGCCACCGCATGGAAGCCGACCATCAGGCTGCGCGGGAACGGCCACGACTGGCTGCCGAGGTAGCGCACCTCGCTCACCCGCGCGCCGACCTCCTCGTGGATCTCGCGCAGCACGCACGCCTCCAGCGACTCACCGGCCTCGACGAACCCGGCCAGCACCGAGTAGCGGCGCTCGGGCCAGCTCGGCTGGCGGGCGAGCAGCACCCGGTCGGCGCCGTCGTGCACCAGGCAGATGACGGCCGGGTCGGTACGCGGGTACTCCTCGTGACCCGCCGCCTCGCAGTGCCGGTGCCAGCCGGCGTGCGCGGGATGGGTCGGCGAGCCGTCGCGGGAACAGAAGCGTGAGGAGTCGTGCCAGTTCAGTGCGGCCACCGCGGTGGTGAACAGGCCGGCGCCCAGCGCGTCGAGCACGGCACCCGTCATCCGCAGGTCGGCCCATTCGGAGGGGTCGTCCCCGGCCACGAGATCGGGCCCGCCGCGCACCGCCCAGTACGCGATGCCGTCGCGCTCGCCGAGCAGCACCGCGCCGGCGGGGGGTGCGTCGCCGGTGGTCGGGCGGGTGCGCAGGCGGGCGCCGCCCCCGACGTCCCAGCTCCCGGCGTCGGTGACCTGGAAACCGGCCGCCGGCTCGGTGTCCCAGACGACCGGGGTGCGGCCCGCGTCGTCGACGACGACGAGTTGCGCCGCCGCCCACCCGGCGGTCTGGCGCGCGGTGTCGGTGCGCAGCGGCTCGTCGCGCAGCACGGCCGAACGCGACAGCACGGGCGGGCCGAGCAGGTCGAAGCCGACCCGGGTGGAGGAGCTCACGCGATCCCGCCCAGCGCGCGCACCTTCGCACCGATGACGTCCGCGTCGCCCACGACGACGCCGGTGAAGCCGGTGGGGGCGAAGAACCGCAGCGCGGCCTCGGCGACCTCGTCGACGGTGACCGCGGCGAGCCGGGCGGGGTGCTCGCGCACCCAGTCCAGGCCCAGCCCGACCGCCGACAGCCCGGCGATCGTGGACGCGAGCCCGCCCTGGTTGTCCAGCGAGATCAGCAGCGAACCGACCGCGTAGCTGCGCGCCGCCTCGATCTCCGCGGCCGTGGGCGGCACCGCGGTGAGGCGGCCCAGCTCGTAGCGGGTCTCCAGCAGCGCGGCGGCGGTGACGTCGCTGGCCACGTCGGTGTCGACGCCCAGCACCGCCCCGCCGGGGATGAACTCCGGGCCGGAGTGCGCGCCGTAGGTGTAGCCCTTGTCCTCGCGGATGTTCTCCATCCAGCGCGAGGAGAAGTACCCGCCGAACACCAGGTTGGCGAGCTGCAGCGCGGCGTAGGCCGGGTCGTCGCGCGGTACCGCCGGACCGGAGAGCCGCAGCTGCGACTGCACCGAGCCCGGCCGGTGCACCAGCGCCAGCTCACCGGCGAGCGGGTACGGCGGGGCGGCCAGCTCGACCGCGGTCGCGGACGACGACCAGCCGCCGAGTGCCTGCTCGACGGCGGCGATCGCGGCGGCCGGGTCGACGTCGCCGACGAGGGTGAGGATCGAACCCCGCGGCACCAGCGACGCCGCGTGGGTGGCCCGCACCTGGTCCGCGGTGACCGCCGTGACCTCCTCCGCCGTGGGCATCTCCCGGGTGATCGGGTGGTCGCCGAAGCGGACCCGCTGCAGCGCCTCGCGGGCGATCGTGCGCGGCTGCGCGCGGGCCACGGCGATCCGTTCCACGAGCCGCTCCCGCTCGCGGGACACCTCGTGGTCGGGGTGGGTGGCGCCGGTGAGGACGTCGGCGAGCAGCGCGAGGACCGCCGGCAGCCCCTCGGCCAGCCCGGACCCGGCCACCAGCAGTCGCTCCGGGTCGACGCTGGCGCCCAGGTCGGCGCCGACGGCGGCGAGCTCGTCGTCGATGGCGACGCGGTCGCGGGACGCGGTGCCGGTGAACAGCGTCTCGGAGAGCAGCTCGGCGACGGCCGGATGCGCCGACCCGGGGGCCGGGTCGGCGAACGGCACGCGCAGCCGGAGCTCGACCATCGGGACGGTGGAACGGTTCGCGACGAGCACGCGCAGCCCGCTGGGCAGCTCCGCGGAGACGACGTCGGGCAGCGGCACCTCGCGGGTGACGCCGAGCGGGGGCAACGGGCGCGGGCCCGTCGGGGTGCGGCCGATCTCGGCGGCGCTGCGGTGGCCTCGGTCGTTCGACACTGCGGTGGTCACGTCGTCTCCTCGCTGGGGCCCGTTGCCGGCGGGCCCGAGAGTGCCGGGCCCGAGAGTGCCGGGCCCGAGTGTGCTGTCGCGGTCACGATCCCGAGCTCGTACGCGCCCGCCGGGTCCGACGGCGACCTCGACGGCCCGGTCACGCGTCGTCCTCCGAGGTGGCGGCGGGCTCGACCAGCAGCACGCCGCGGCCCGAACCGCGCAGCGTCCCGGCGGCGGCGCGGACCTGCTCCGGGGTGACGGCGGCGAGGCGTCCCGGCAGCTCGTCGGTGATCTCGGCGCGGCCGTAGAGCAGCTCGCGCGCCCCGAGGCCGAGCATGCGGTACATGACGCGGTCGTTCTCCTGGTGCGCGCTCGCCGACCAGCGCGCGACCTGCCCGGCCAGCTCCTCCGGCGTAGGTCCGGTGGCCGCGAGCTTGTCCAGCTCCTCGTCGACGGCGCCGAGCACGCGGTCCGGGTCGACGGCGGCCGGGTGCACCGCGGTGATCGTGAACGTGTCGGGGTCACGGGCGTCCAGCGAGCCCATCAGCCCGGCCCCGGCGGAGATGTCGGTGACCAGCCCGTCCGCGTGCACGAGCCGGCGCTGCAGCCGCGCCGCCTCCCCGTCCCCGAGGACGGACGCGAGCAGCACGTGGGCGAGGTAGCCGTCGAGGTCGGCGGCCGGATCGGGCAGCCGGTAGCCCAGCGCGAGAGCGGGCAGCGGGGCGTGCGCGTCGGGCACGGCCTGGCGCCGCTCGGCGCCGGGCGGAGGCTCCGCGAAGCTCGGGCGGGTCGGGGTGGGGCGGGCGGGGATGTCGCCGAAGTGCTTCTCGACCAGCGCCACCGTCTCGTCGACGTCGATGAACCCGGCCACGGTGACCTGCGCGTTGCCCGGGGCGTAGTAGGTGTCGAAGAAGCCCGCGGCGTCGTCGAGGGAGGCCTGCTCCAGCTCGGAGAAGTCGCCGTAGCCGTTGTGGGCGTTGGGGAAGGTGTCGTAGAGGACCGGCGGCAGCAGGATCCAGGGGAACCCGCCGTAGGGCCGGTTCAGCACGTTGAGCCGGATCTCCTCCTTGACGACGTCCACCTGGTTGCGCAGGTTCTCCACCGACAGCGTGGGCGCGCGCAGCCGGTCGGCCTCCAGGAACAGCGCCCGCTCCAGCGCCGCGGCGGGCAGCACCTCGAAGTAGTCGGTGTAGTCCTGGTGGGTGGAGCCGTTGAACACCCCGCCGGAGCCCTGGACGTGGCGGAAGTGCGCGAGCTTCTCCAGGCTCTCGCTGCCCTGGAACATCAGGTGCTCGAACAGGTGCGCGAAGCCGGTGCGACCCTGTGGCTCGGAGCGGAAACCGACGTCGACGTGCACGGCGACGCCGACGACGGGGGTGGCGGGATCGGGGACGAGCAGGACCCGGAGCCCGTTGGCGAGGGTCGTTCGATGCAGCACGGGGTCGAATCTAGTCGTCACACCGACAGCACGCCGTTCACCGCCTCCGACGGTGGCGGCAGGTCGCGGGTGTCGAGGTCCTCCATCAGGTGGATGTCGCAGTACTCCAGATCGAGGGGTCGGCCCAGCTCGTCGAACAGCGTGAGGCGCCGGCGCAGCAGCCCGGCCGGGTACCACGGGTGCCGAAAGGTGACCTGGACGGCCTGGTCCGGCCACGATCCGACCAGCTCGGCGCGGGCGCCGGACAGCCCGGCGGCCAGTGGTGAACCGGGGTCGCCGTCCGTGCCGCGCCAGTGGTGGTCGAGGTCGGAGAGGTGCTCGAGCCAGCGCCGCGCGTGCGCCGCGGCACCGGGTGCCGGGGTCGGCGGCGGCTCCCACCCGTGCCCGGTGATGTCGACGGCGTCGCGTCCGAGCACGGTCGTCACCGCACCGGTGTCGGGGTCGACGGCGACGACCTCGTGGGCGCGCCCGCCGCCCGGGTCGCGGCGCGCGACCAGCAGCCAGAGCCAGCCGTGCAGCGGGGCGCCGGACAGCACGACACCGCGACCGAGCGGCACGCGCAGCACCTCCGTGTCACCCTCGGCACCCGCGGCGACGACCTCGGGGTCGTGGCGGGGGCCGGCGTCGATGCGTCCGGCCCGCCAGGTCCGCTCGCCGATCCGCCAGCCGGGCTCGTCGACGTCGAGCCGGTACAGCTGCGACGGGCCCGCGTCCAGGGGCACCCGCTCGTGCTCCCCGACCGCCACGCGCGGGTGGCGCAGCGCGTCCCAGGTCAACCGGACGGTGGTCTCGTGGTAGTCCAAGCCGTAGCCGCCTCGATGCGGGATCGCGGTCGGCGCCGCCAGGTACACCTGCAGGCGCAGCCCGTCGTCGTCCGCCACCGCCTCGCCCGTGGGCGGCCGGTCCAGCACGACTTCGCGCAGCGCGCCGTCCGCGGTGACGACGACGAGCCGCCCCGGCGACGGCCACGGCGCCGCCACGCCGCGCTGAGGGTCGCCGATGTCGGGGGTGCGCACCTCGGCCAGCCACGCCCCCGGCCGGCCCGCGGCCAGGAGGGTGAGGCCGGGTACCTCCGCCGTGGACCGCACGCCGTCCGCGTCGAGGCAGACCAGGGTGTCGCCGAGCTGCATCCAGAGGCGGGTGTCGTCGGCGGCGGCCACCGGCCGTCGCGGCACCGGCGGTGGGGGCACCTCGCTCGCATCGACGAGCCCCAGCAGCCGGCCGTCGGCGGGGTCGAGCCGCGCGACGACCGGTTGGAGGTCGTCGACGAGCCAGATGTCCCCGGCGGTGGCGAGCAGGGCCGACGGGCGCAGGAATCGCGTCATGTGGGGTGCCCGGCGCACTCGACGGACCGGGGCACGACCACCCCGGGCGCGGGCGCGCCGACGGTAGCGGGTCGGGTGGGCGGGAGCACCACGAATTGCCGCAGGCCGAGATCGACGTCGGTGACCGGGCCGCGACGCGGGTACCGCGCCGAGGCGAGGGTCGCCTCCCAACCGGTGGCCGGCCGGTACCCGAGACCGCGGCGTCAGGCCACGGATCGGCGGTCCGGCAACTGCGCCGCAGCCTGCCGCATCTTCTCGACCACCTCACCTGCGATCCGGCGTGACCGACCGCTCACCGCCCACCCGGCCGTGCGGGCCAGGCCCGACGGCGCCGGTGGCAGCAGACCGAGCTGGGTGAGCAGGCCGAGGTCGTCGCGGACGGCGGCATGGCTGACCACCGCGCCGTCGCGCAGCTCGTAGATGTGCGACTGCGGAGCGTCGACCCGCCGCCCGGTGGGCGGGACGACGCTGCGGACCCGCCCACCACGGAACCGGACCAGCGGCCCGGTGTTGGTCCCGGTCAGGCGCATCACGGAGATCACGTGCCGGTCGTCGCCGACCATCGTCTGCTCCACGAAGCGCAGGTCGGGGAATCCGGTGCGCAGCCAGGCGCCGACGGCGAGCAGGCACGCCGGGCCCCGCAGCGGACCCAGCACCTGCTCGAACGACGCCTCGTGGTCGACCCAGTCGGACGTCAAGAGGCCCTACCGGTCCGCCGTGCGGGAGCGGCAGGCGGAGCAGACCCGGGCCGCGGTCGTCGACGCCGCGCGGTCGCTGTTCGTCGACCGCGGGTACGCGGCCACGTCGATCGACGACATCGCCGCCACCGCCCAGGTGGCCCGCCGGACGGTCTACGCGATCGGCGGCAAGCCCGAACTGCTCAAGCTCGCCTACGACACGGCGATCGCCGGCGACCACGATGAGATCGCCATGGCCGACCGGCCGGCGGCGGCCCGGATCAGGGATGAAGCCGATCCGGTCGCGGCCCTGCACCTGTACCTGGACATGGCACTGGGCATCCAGGCGCGGGTCGCGTCGATCCACGTGGCCCTGCGGGCGGCCGTCGGCGACGAGCGTGTCCGCGAGCTCTACGACCACATCCAGGACTCCCGCGCCGTCGTGTCCCGCCGGGTGGTGGACGCCCTGGTCGCGCGCGGAGCGCCGATCACGCAACCGGCCACGGCCGGCGACCTGCTCTGGCTGCTCAACGATCCCGGGCTCTACCACGCCCTGGTTCACGACCGCGGCTGGAGCGAGGAGCGGATGGCGGCCTGGCTGCACGCGACGGCCGAGCAGCAACTCCTCGACGACGGCGCCGGTCGGGCACCCGGATGACGGTGCGTGGCAGCACACCGGCGTCGGGTGCACCGCACCGGCATCGGGTGCACCGCACGGGCGCCGGGACGCCGGTGCGCCGACCGCCACGCCGGTGCGGTGGGCGTCAGGCCGGGGGCAGGACCACGAACTGGCGCAGCGAGAGGTCGACGTAGGTCACCGGGCCGCGGGGGCCGGGGGTGTGGTCGACGTTGATGCCGGTCTCGGGCAGCCCGAGGAGCTTGTAGCCGTCGAGCAGGCGGGTCGTGGTGTTCCAGAAGGCGCCGGTGCCGGTGTAGGCGTCGATGAACTGCTCGGCGGCGACCCGGTCGGTGGCGCAGACGCACGCGGCCAGGCCCGAGGTCTCCCGCGCCGCCGTCAGCGCGGCGTCGACCGGGCCGTCGACGGTCGCGACCGTCACGTGGGCCTCGGCGCCGGAGTCCAGCGCCCACTCGTGGCCCAGCGGGTGGTCGTGGGGGGCGAGGCTGGGGACGATGTCGCGGTCGGCCAGCGCCTCCTCCGCGACCGGCCACAGGCGGTCGTAGGCGTGGGCGTCGATGAGCAGCAGGTTGAGGCGGTTGCAGACGCCGAGGCGGTCGGTGGACTCGGTGACCAGGCGCTCCACGTCGTCCTCGGCGGCGGAGGAGTGCAGGTAGAGCACGCCACCGCCGTCCGCGTGGGCCAGCACCCGGGTGCCGGCCGCGGCGCCGAGAGCGGAGAGCCGCCGGGTGACCTCACCGCTGCCGCGCACCACCACCAGCGGGACGAGATCGGGGAGTCCGACGAGCGCGTCGGCGCCCGCGTGGCCGGGCGTGGGCACGAGCTGCACGGCCGCGGCCGGGACCCCGTGCTGCTCCAGCGCGGGCGCCAGCACCAGCTCGACCAGCGCCCTCGCCGAGCCCAGCGCGGCCGCCCCGGTGCGCAGCACGGCGGCGCTGCGGGCCTTCAGCACCTGCGAGGCGACGTCGACGGTGACGTTGGGCCGCGCCTCGAACACCGCTCCGATGACGCCGACGGGCACGCGGCGCTCGAAGACCCGCTCGCCGGTGGGCAGGGTGCGGACCTCGCGCTGGTGCGGCGGCTCGGGGGTGTCGGCGAGCACCTCGAGCTGGGTGGCCATGTCGGCCAGGCGCTCGGGGGTGAGCCGCAGGCGGTCGAGCAGGCCGGGCGCCATGCCGTTCTGCTCGGCGGCCGCGACGTCGGTGTGGTTGGCCTCCAGCAGCAGCGCGGACCGGTCGCGGAGCAGGCCGGCCGCGGTGCGCAGGGCGGCGTCGACGGCCGCTCCCCCGGCGGCCCGGACCCCCGGCGCGGCGGCCGCCGCGGCGACGGCGGCGGCGCGGACGGCGGCGTGCTCGGGGCCCTCGGCGGTCGGGGCGATGGCAGGGTCGACGCTGGTGCTCACGGCGGACAGGTTGCCACGCGCCGCCCGCGCGCGGCGCACCGATGCGGCACGGGAGGTCGCACAAGGGGCCGCACAGGCGGCGTCGCAGAGCGAGTCGCTCGTCGCACACGCCCGGGGCCCTGCGACGAACCGGTGGATCTGCGAGGGCGACGGCAGCGCCGTCCGGGCCGCAGTGCTGCGTGCGACCGCCGCAGGTGCTCAGCACCAGGCCCGGGGTGGGCCACCGGGGGTGGGCGGCCGGTGCGGGACGGGGAGTCGCCCGCACGCCGGCGCGGCCCGGCCTGCCCTGCCCCGCCCTGCCCCGCCCTGCAGCGCGGGCCCCGCTCGATCCGGTGAGCCCCGCCCTGCCTGCCCGAGGTCGACGGCGAACCGACCGGCCCGCCAACCGGGTTGACCTCGACCCGGCTTCAGGGCGCACGATCGGCGCCATGACCGCCGCACCCCCGCCCGTCGCCGTCCGCGCAGAGCTGTTCGGGCCGGACCGGCGTGCGACGACGGTCGGGGTCGTGCTGCTGATCAGCCTCGTGGCGTTCGAGGCGATGGGGGTGGGGACCGCGATGCCCGCGCTGGTCGCCGACCTCGGTGACGTGTCGATGTACGCGTGGCCGTTCGTGGCGTTCACGGCGGCGGCGGTGTTCGGCACCGTGCTCGGCGGGCGGTGGTGCGACCGCGCCGGGCCCCGGGTGCCGCTGGTCGCCGCGCCGGTGCTGTTCGGGGTCGGGCTGCTCGTGGCGGGCACCGCGTCGTCGATGGCGCAGTTGCTCGGCGGGCGGCTCGTGCAGGGCCTCGGCGCCGGATCGCTGGTCGTCGCGATCTACGTGCTGGTCTCGGTCGTCTACCCCGAGCGGGCCCGGCCCGCGGTGTTCGGCCTGATGTCCTCGGCGTGGGTGCTGCCCTCGCTGGTCGGACCGCCGGTGGCCGGCGTGGTGACCGAGGCGCTGTCGTGGCACTGGGTGTTCCTCGGGCTGGTCCCGGTCGTGGGCGTGGCGGTGGCGCTCGTGGTGCCGGCCGTGCGCAGGCTCGGGCCGCCGGACCCGGAACGGGCCGACGCCGTCCGGCGCCGGGGCCTGGTGATGGCCGCGCTGGCCGCGGCCGTGGGTGTCTCGGCCCTGAGCTGGGCGGCGCAGCAGACCGGTGTCCTCGCCGCCGCCGTCGGGACGGCGGCGCTGCTCCTGCTCGTGCCGGCGGTGCCTAGGCTGGTGCCGCGCGGGGTGTTCCGGGCCGCGCGCGGGATCCCGACCGTGGTCGTGTCCCGCGGGCTGCTCGCCGGCGTGTTCTTCACCGTCAACTCCTACCTCCCGCTGATGCTCAACGGCACCCACGGCTGGTCGCTGGCCGCCGCCGGCATCCCGCTGATCGTCGGGTCGCTGGGCTGGTCGAGCGCCGCGGCGTGGCAGGGGCGACGGCCCGACCTGCCCCGCAGCCGCCTGCTGCGCGTCGGGTTCTGCCTGCTCGCCGCGGGCACCGCGGGCATGCTGCTCGTCGCGCCGACGTGGGGCGTGGCGTGGCTGGCGCTGCCGTTCTGGGTACTCGCGGGCGTCGGCATGGGGTTGGGCTTCTCGTCGGTGTCCTACCTGCTGCTGCAGCAGTCGGCGCCGGCCGAGGTGGGCTTCCACAGCTCGGCCGCGCAGATCGCCGACCAGCTCACCACCGCCACCATGATCGGCCTCGGCGGCGCTCTCCTGGCGCTGCTGGCCGGCCCCGCGGTGGCGCTGCCGGTGCTGGTGGCGGTCCTGGCCGGGCTGGCCGGGCTGGGTGCGGTGCTGGCGGGCCGCACGGGCTCCGCGGTGCGGACGAGCGGGACTCCCGTCGCCTAGGTTCGTACGGAAGTCCCGCTCGTCGGGGCCGAACTCAGGTGCGGTGCGGGAGCTTCGCCGGGGTCGAGGGCGGGGGGACCACGGGGCCGATGTCGCCGTCGGGGGCCGTGTCCAGGTCGACGATCACCGGCGCGTGGTCGCTGGGGCCCTTGCCCTTGCGGGCCTTGCGATCGATCCAGGCCGCCGTGACCCGTCCGGCCGGGTCGGCACCGGCGAGCACCAGGTCGATGCGCATGCCCTTGTCCTGGTGGAAGCGTCCGGCGCGGTAGTCCCAGTAGCTGAACACGCGCTCGGTGGGCCAGCGGTCGCGGACGACGTCGTGCAGGCCCAGCTCCTGCAGCCCGGCCAGCGCGGCCCGCTCGGCCGGGGTGACGTGGGTGGAGTCGACGAACAGCGACGGGTCCCACAGGTCGTCGTCGGTGGGGGCGATGTTGACGTCGCCGGCGATCACGGTGGTGGCCGGGTCGGTGACCGACGCCGCCAACGCGGCCAGCCACTCCAGCTTGTAGGCGTAGTGCGGGTCGTCCGGCGTGCGGCCGTTGGGCACGTAGACCGAGGTGATGCGCAGGCCGCCGCACGTGGCGGTCACCGCGCGGGCCTCCAGCGCGTCGGCGAAGCGGGGCGCGCCGGGCAGCTCGCGCACCACGTCGTCGAGTCCGACGCGCGAGAGCAGCGCGACCCCGTTCCAGCGCCCCTCCCCGACGTGCACGACCTCGTACCCGCGCTCCTTCAGCGGTGCGTCGAACGACTCGGCGAACGCCTCGTCGGTCAGCTTCGTCTCCTGCAGGCAGACGACGTCGGGCGCGCGCTCGTCGAGCCAGGGCAGCAGCCGGGGCAGCCGGATCAGGGCGGAGTTCACGTTCCACGTAGCCAGACGCACGTGCGGCACGCTACCGTCAGCTGGTTTGTACGATGGCCGAACAAAGGGGTGGGCATGCAGCCGACGCGCGAGGACCGGTTCAGCTTCGGGCTGTGGACGGTCGGCTGGCCCGCCCGCGACCCGTTCGGCGACGCCACCCGCCCGGCGCTGGACCCGGTGGAGTCCGTGCACCGCCTCGGCGAGCTGGGTGCCTGGGGCGTCACCTTCCACGACGACGACGTCGTCCCGTTCGGCACGCCGCCCGCCGACCGGGAGCGGATCCTCGCCCGGTTCCGGCGCGCGTGCGACGAGGCGGGCGTCGTCGTGCCGATGATGACGACCAACCTGTTCACCCACCCCGTGTTCAAGGACGGGGGGTTCACCAGCAACGACCGGTCGGTGCGCCGGTTCGCGCTGCGCAAGGTGCTGGCCAACCTCGACCTCGCCGCCTCGCTCGGCGCCTCGACCTACGTGTTCTGGGGCGGGCGCGAGGGCGCCGAGGTCGACCAGGGCAAGGACATCCGCGCGGCGCTGGACCGCTACCGCGAGGGCATCGACCTGCTCGCCGCCTACGTCAAGGAGCAGGGCTACGGCATCCGGTTCGCGATCGAGCCCAAGCCCAACGAGCCGCGCGGCGACATCCTGCTGCCCACGCTCGGGCACGCGCTCGCGTTCATCGCCGAACTGGAGCACGGCGACATCGTGGGTGTGAACCCGGAGGTCGGGCACGAGCAGATGGCCGGGCTCAACTACACGAGCGGGATCGCGCAGGCGTTGTGGGCCGGGAAGCTGTTCCATCTCGACCTCAACGGCCAGCGCGGCGTCAAGTACGACCAGGACCTGGTGTTCGGGCACGGGGATCTGATCAACGCGTTCTCGCTGGTGGACCTCATCGAGAACGGGGCCCCGGGGGGTGGCCCCGCCTACGACGGGCCGCGGCACTTCGACTACAAGCCGCTGCGCACCGAGGACGTCGCGGGCGTGTGGGACTCGGCCGCCGCGAACATGCGCACCTACCTGCTGCTCAAGGAGCGGGCCGCGGCGTTCCGCGCGGACCCGGAGGTGGCGCGGGCGCTGGAGGTGTCCGGGGTCGCCGACCTCGCGACGCCGACTCTGGGTGCGGGCGAGTCGGTGGCCGACCTGCGCGCCGCCGACGCCGACTTCGACGCGGACAAGGCGGGCGAGCGCGGCTACGGCTACGTCCGGCTCGGGCAGCTGGCGCTGGAGCACCTGATGGGGGCACGGTGAGCGGCGGGCACCCGCACCGCAGCGAGCACGGTGGGAGGAGTCGATCGTGAGCCTGGTCGCCGGCGTCGACTCCTCCACCCAGTCGTGCACCGTCGTCGTCCGCGACGCCGCCTCCGGGGCGCTCGTGCGGCAGGGGCGGGCGCCGCACCCGCCGGGCACCGAGGTCGACCCGGCCGCCTGGTGGGAGGCGATGGCGACCGCGCTCGACGGCGCGGGCGGTCTCTCCGACGTCGACGCGCTCGCCGTCGCCGGGCAGCAGCACGGACTCGTGTGCCTCGACGCGGACGGCGAGGTCGTGCGGCCCGCGCTGCTGTGGAACGACACCCGCTCCGCGCCCGCCGCCGACGACCTCGTCGCCGAGCTGGGCCCGGGCGAGTGGGCGACCGCGATCGGGAGCGTGCCGGTCGCGTCGTTCACCGTCACCAAGCTGCGCTGGCTCGCCACGCACGAGCCCGCGCTCGCGGCCCGGGTCGCGGCCGTGTGCCTGCCGCACGACTGGCTGACCTGGAAGCTGCGCGGCACGGGTTCCCTGGACGACCTGGTCACCGACCGCAGCGACGCCTCGGGCACCGGCTACTTCTCGGGCACCACCGGCGCCTACCTCCCGGACATCCTGGACCGCGCGTTCGGCCGCTCCGACGTCGTGCTGCCCCGGGTGCTCGGCCCCGGCGAGGCCGCCGGCCGCACCCCGGACGGCGTGCTGCTCGGGCCCGGCGCGGGCGACAACGCAGGCGCCGCGCTGGGCCTCGGCGCCGCCGCGGGGGACGTGGTGGTCTCGCTGGGCACCTCCGGGGTCGTCTCGGCGGTGAGCCCGACGCCGACGGCCGACCCGACCGGCATCATCGCCGGGTTCGCCTCCGCCACCGGCGAGCACCTGCCGCTGGTGTGCACGCTCAACGCCGCGCGGGTGCTCGACGCCGCGGCGGCGATGCTCTCGGTCGACCACGCCGGGCTCTCCCGGCTCGCGCTCGACGCCCCGGCCGGCGCGGGCGGTCTGGTGCTCGTGCCGTACCTGGTGGGCGAGCGCACCCCCAACCGGCCCGACGCCACCGGCGCGCTGCACGGGCTGACGCTCGGCTCGGCCGCGCCGTCGCACCTGGCCCGGGCCGCCGTCGAGGGACTGCTGTGCGGACTCGCCGACGCCCTCGACGCGCTGGTGGCGGCCGGGGTGGACGTGCGCCGGGTGTTCCTGGTCGGGGGCGGCGCGCGCTCGGACGCCGTGGCGCGGATCGCGCCCGCCGTCTTCGGACGCCCGGTGCTGCGCCCGACGCCGGGCGAGTACGTGGCCGACGGCGCGGCCCGGCAGGCGGCCTGGGTGCTGGCCGGCCAGGCGGCGCCGCCGGAGTGGACGGCCGCGGACACCGAGGTGTTCGAGGCCGAGCCGACCCCGCAGGTCCGCGACCGCTACGCCCAGGCCCGCGACCACACCATCCCGCGAGTCGGGGCCTGAGTGCGCGCGAGTCGGGCTCTCGGTGCGCGCGAGTCGGGGCGTGGGAGCGCGCGAGTCGGGGCGTGCGTGCGCGCGAACCGGGCTCCCGGTGCGCGCGAGTCGGGCCGTGCGTGCGCGCGAGTCGGGCTCCCGGTGCGCGCGAGTCGGGGCGTGCGTGCGCGCGAACCGGGGCGTGGGAGCGCGCGAGTCGGGGCGTGCGTGCCCGCGAACCGGGCCGTGCGAGCGGGCGAGCCGGGGCGTACGTGCGTGCGGGTCGGGCTCCCGCCGCGCACCAGTCGGGCTGCGCGGGCCCGCCACACGGGGCGCGCGGGCGAACCGGTCGGGCGAACGGTCCGGGCGGGTCGGGGCGCCGGCCGTGCCCGATGAGACGCGCGCACCCGCGCTGGGCGTTCGCGGGTCGCGCGCGGCGGGCGGTGACGTGCGGCGGCACAACCTGGCGCTGGTGTTGCGCGAGGTCGTGCGGGCCGAGCCGGTGTCGCGGGCGGCGATCGCCGGGCGGACCGGGCTGACCCGCGGCACGGTGTCGTCGCTGGTCGAGGAGCTGCTCGACGCGGGGTTGCTCGACGAGCTGGCCGCCGAGCGCGGCGCACCCGGCCGGCCGGCGAGCCCGTTGCAGCTCAACCGCTCCGGCCCGGCGGGGCTGGGGATCGAGATCGAGGTCGACCACGTCGCGGCCTGCGTCGTCGACCTCACCGGAGCGGTGCGGGCCATCGCCCGGCTCGCGTCCGACCACCGGGACCGCGACCCCGCCCTCGCGCTCGCGCGGGTGGCCGAGCTCGCCCGGGCCGTGCGAGCGGAGGCCGCGCTGCCCGTCGTCGGAGCCGTCGTCGCGGTGCCCGGCGTCGTGGGTGCCGACGGGGTCGTGGTGCGGGCACCCAACCTCCCGCGCTGGTCGGGTGCCGACGTGGGGCCGCTGCTCACCCCGCTGCTCGGCGGGCTCCCGGTGACCACGGCGAACGAGGCCGACCTGGCCGCCCTCGCCGAGCTGTGGTTCGCCGACGGGCCCCCCGACGCGATGTACGTGTCCGGTGGCGTCGGCGTCGGCGCCGGGATCGTGCTGGGCGGGCGGCTGTTCCGCGGGGCCGGCGGGCGCGCGGGCGAGCTGGGCCACGTCGTCGTCGACGCGGACGGGCCGGCCTGCCGCTGCGGCGGGCGCGGCTGCCTGGAGCAGACCGCCGGCCTGGAGGCGCTGCTCCGCGCCGCCGGGGCCGCCGACCTCGACGCGCTGCCGGACGCCCCGCGCGCCGCCGCGGCCCTCGACGGCGCCGCCGCGGCGCTGGGGGTGGCGCTGGCGGGCGCGGTGAACCTGCTCGACGTGCCCGTCGTCGTACTCGGGGGGATCTACAGCCGGCTGGGGGCGGCGTGGTGCGACGACGTGCACGCCCGCCTGTGCGAGCGGGTGGTGCACCGCTCCGACGTGGCGGTACGGCTCTCGACACTGGCGCCGGGCGGCGCGCTGCGGGCCGCCGCCGCGTCGGTGGTGCGGGCCCGGCTGCGCTCCCCGTGAGCGCACGCCGCGCGCGGGCGGGCACGGGCGCCGAGCTAGGCGACGCCGGGCAGGATCCGCACACCGTCCGCGGTGAGGGTGGTCCCGTCGGCGAACGTGCCGGTGAGCACCACGACGTCACCGACCGCGGGCCGCTGGCCCAGCGCGGAGACGTCGACGGCGACGGCGCGGCCGTCGATCGCGACGACGGTGGCACGGTCGCCGTCCAGCGCGGTGACGGTGCCGGAGACGCGGCCCTGCGGCGCGAGGACCGACACGGCGGTGGCCGCGTCCCCCGTGCCCTCGACGCGCACGACGACGCGCTCGCCGGCGGTCAGGTCGCCCAGCGCGGCGTTGCCCGCGCCGCGGACGCGGGTGTCGTCGTCGGTGCGCAGCGTGCGCTGCGCACCGCCGTCGGGGGTGACGACCAGCGTGCCGTCGGCGGTGGACACGACCGAGCCGACGAGCACCGCGTCGTCACCGAGCCCGCCGAGGTCGCGCGGGCCCCGGCCCCCGGGCCCGTCACCCCGCCGCCCAGGTCCGGCACCGGGGCCGACGAGCTCGCCGTACTCGCCGGTGAGGCCGATCTCGGGGACGCCTCCCCGCCTGCCGTCCCGTCCGGGACCACCCCCCGGGATCAACAACGCCGCGACGACACCGGCGACGACCAGCACCGCCAGCACGACGGCGCCGACCACCAGCGCGCGGCGGCTCGGGCGACGGCGGGGCGGGGACGGGGCGGGGGAAGGGGCAGGGGTGGTCATCGGTGGCTCCTCGGTCGTCGGGGTGACGCTCCCCAGCCTCGGCGGGCGACCTGATCGGAACCTGAAGGCCCGCGCTCCTTCAGCGGATCTTCAGCGACGACGGGGCAGGATGGCGGGTATGGGAGCGCGGGTGCTGGTCGTGGAGGACGCCGAGGCGATCCGTACCGCCGTGCTCGCCGGGCTCACCGGCGCGGGCTTCGACGCGGCGGGCCGGGTCGACGGGCGGGCGCTGGAACGCGACCTGGAGACCTTCCGCCCCGACCTCGTCGTCCTCGACGTGATGCTGCCCGGCCGCGACGGGTTCGCGCTGCTGGAGGCGGTGCGCCGGCACACCGACGCGGGCGTGGTGATGCTCACCGCCCGGGACGGGGTCGACGACCGGCTGCGCGGCCTGCACGGCGGGGCCGACGACTACGTGGTGAAGCCGTTCGCGCTGGCCGAGCTGGTGGCCCGGGTGACGGCGGTGCTGCGCCGGATGGGGCGCACGCCCTCGACGGTGGAGGTGGGCGACCTGCTCGTCGACGCCGCGGCCGGGTCCGTCAGCCGGGCGGGCGTGCCGATCGAGCTGACGGCCACCGAGCTGCGCCTGCTGGACTACCTCGCCACGCAGCGCGGCCGCGTCGTCGGGAAGGGGCAGATCCTCACCCGCGTCTGGGGGTACACCGAGTACGACCCGAACCTGGTCGAGGTGCACGTCTCGGCGCTGCGACGCAAGCTCGGCGAGCCGCGGCTGCTGCACACCGTGCGCGGCCTCGGGTACGTGCTGCGGGCCGAGCCGCCCGTGAGTGCGCAGCGGTGCTAGACCACGTCCCCGCACTCACGAGCACCGGAGGCGCCGCGTGAGTCGCTTCTCGCTGCGGGCCCGGGTCACCGCACTGAGCCTGCTGGTCCTGGCCGCGGTACTGATCGTCGTCGGCGCGCTGACCGACGTGGTGTTCGCCGCACAGAGCCGCGCCGACCTGCGCGACCAGCTCACGGTGCGCGCCTCGCTCGCCGGGGAGCTGGTGGCTCGGGGCGTCGGCACCGAGGAGATCGCCCGGCAGGTGGAGGCGCCGGGCATCCGCGCGGTCGTCGTGTCCCGCGACGGCGAGGTGTACGGCGACGGACCCCGCCGCGGGCGGCTGCGCGACGAGGGCGTGCTCCGGCAGGCTCTCGCCGACGGGTCGCAGCTGACCCTGGTGGCCATCGACGACGGGGTGACGGCCGCGCAGCAGCGCCTGCGTCGCACGCTGCTGCTGCTCAGTGCGGGCGCGCTCGCCGTCGCCGGGGTGGTGACCCTGCTGACGACCCGGGTCGCGCTGGCCCCGCTCGACGGCATGACCGCGCTGGCCCGGTCGATCACCCGCGGCGACCGCGGCCGCCGCCACGCCCCGGCCCGCACCGACACCGAGCTGGGCCGCACCGCGGCGGCGTTCGACGACATGCTCGACGAGCTGGAGGGCGCCGAACGGCAGGCCCGCGAGTCCGAGGCGCGGACCCGCCGCTTCGTCGCCGACGCCGCGCACGAGCTGCGGACCCCGCTCGCCGGCGTGCAGGCGGTGGCCGAGGCGGCCGTCGAGCCCGGGCTGGACGCGGGCGAGCGCGACCGGCTGCACCTGCTGCTGCTGCGCGAGAGCCATCGCGCCGGGCGCCTCGTCGACGACCTGCTCGCCCTCGCCCGCATCGACGCCGGGATCGAGCTGCGCCGCGAGCCCGTGGAGCTGCTCGGGCTGGCCGAGGCGGAGGCCGACCGGGTCCGGCTGCGCATGCCGGGCCGCGCGATCGAGGTGTCCGGCAAGCCGGTCACGGTCGACGGCGACCCGGGCCGCCTCACCCAGGTGCTCGCCAACCTGATCGACAACGCCCACCGCCACTCCCCGGCAGGCGACACGATCACCGTGCGGGTGGGGCCCGGCCGCGAGATTCACGTGATCGACACCGGGCCCGGGGTCCCGCCCGCCGACCGCGAGCGGATCTTCGACCGCCTCGTGCGTCTCGACGAGGCCCGCACCGCCCACGACGGCGGCGCCGGACTCGGCCTGGCCATCGCCCGCGGCATCGTCCGCGCCCACGGCGGCGACCTGCGACACGCCGACACGCCCCCCGGCGAGGGTGCCACGTTCACCCTCGCCCTCCCCTGACCCCCTCCCCCGCGGGGCGGGCCCGGCGGGGGCGCGGGTCGGGGCCCGCGGGGGGGCGGGGGGGGGGCGGGGGGGGGCGGGGGGCCCCCCGCCGCGCCCGGG
>NZ_JAJCYB010000048.1 GCF_029263155.1 Pseudonocardia sp. | reverse complement strand
CGCCCTGCGCCGAGCGATCCTCGCCGTCGACACCGACGGGGCCGCGGCCCGGCACCGCAGCGCGAAACAGGCGCGGCGGGTGGACGTGTTCGCGGGGGAGGACGGCATGGCCACGCTGTGGGCGCGGATGCCCGCACCCGATGCGGCCGCATCCTTCGAGTGGCTCACCCGCCTGGCCCGCGGCATGGGCGCGACCGATCCGCGCACCCTCGACCAGCGCCGCACCGACCTGCTGGTCGCCGCACTCACCGGGAAGCTGGTGCTGCGCGACCCGAACACCGAGCCGGGCGTGGGCGAGACGACGCTGCCGGTCACTCCGGGCAAGCCGTTGATCACGGTGATCGTGCCGTACTCCACGCTGACCGGGGCCGATGACGAGCCGTGTGAGCTGGCCGGGTACGGCCCGATCCCGGCGCACCTGGCCCGCGACATCGCCGCCGACGCGGTGTGGCGGCGGCTGCTCGTCGACCCGGTGTCGGGGGCGCTGCTGGACTACGGGCGCACCGTGTACCGGCCCCCCGCCGGGCTGGCCGACTTCGTCCGCGGCCGTGATGTCACCTGCCGCACCCCGGGGTGTCGCCGCGCGGCGGCGACCTGCGAACTCGACCACGTCACCCCGTGGAACTGCGGCGGGGTCACCGACGAGGCCAACCTGTGCACCCTGTGCACAGCGCACCATGACCTCAAGGAACATCCGGGCTGGCAGGTCGTCCTCCACGACGACCGCCGGGTGGAGTGGATCACCCCGACCGGGCACCGGTACTGGACCCAACCCCACGACTACCGGGACGGCTGACCACGCCGCAATCGAGGCCGGTGGGCCGAAGCGTGGTCGGTTCACCGCACCCGTCGCGTTCAGCGCCCGCCTGCCCGGCGGCAGCGTGGAACGGTGCTGCCGTGCCGTTCGTTGACCGCACGGAGAAGCGTACGAGGAGGACGAAGGGGAGGCCGCGTGGGCGAGCTTCTGACCCTGCTGGTGGCGGTGGCGACGATCGCCGCGGTCGTGTGGCTGATCCGGCGGCACCGTGCCGAGCAGCAACGCGAGCTGGCCGACGCCCTCTCCGAGGCACGGCGGTGGGTCGAGCGGCTCGGTGGGCAGGTGCTGAATCTGGTCGGTGCCGACGACCCGTCCACGCAGGCACTGGCCGACGCCGCCGAGCGCTACACCGCCGCCGGCTCCCAGATGGAGCAGGCGCGGTCGGTCGCGCAGGCCCGGCAGGTCACCGAGACCGCCTACGAGGGCCTCTACTACGTGCGCGCGGCGCGCACCGCGATGGGGATGGACCCCGGTCCGGAGCTGCCGCCGCTGCCCGGGCAGCGGCAGGCGGGAGCGGTCAGCGAGGACCGCGACGTCGAGGTCGCCGGGCACGCCTACAGCGCGTCGCCGAACCCGTCGGAGCGCAACCGCCACTACTACCCCGGCGGTTCGGTCGCCGGACGTCCCGTGCCGACCGGCTGGTACTCCGAGCCGTGGTGGCGCCCCGCGCTGGTCGGCGGCGCCTGGGGTGTCGGCTCGGCGCTGCTGTTCAGCGCCATGTTCTCCGGCATGGCCGGAACCGGATACGAGGCGGGCTACGCCGATGGTGCGGCCGCCGGTGACGGTGCGGACACCGGTGGCGACACCGCGGACCCGGGCGGTGACCAGGGTGGGTCGGACATCGGTGGTGCGGACTGGGGCGGCGACGCCGGCGGGTTCGACATGGGGGGCTTCGACATCTGACAGGGTCTCCGACGCGGCGGGGCCGGGCGGGAGCCCGACCCCGCCGCGTCGGTCAGGAGCGGGTGCGCAGCTCGCGGCGCAGCAACTTGCCGGTGACGGTCTTGGGTATCTCGTCGAGGAACTCGATCGCGCGCGGGTACTTGTACGCCGCCATCCGCTCCTTCGTGAACGCGATGAGCTCGTCCTCGGTGACCGACCTGCCCGGGCGCAGGCTGACGAACGCCTTGACGCTCTCGCCCCGGTACTCGTCGGGCACACCGACGACCGCGGCCTCCCGCACGGCCTCGTGCTCGTAGAGCACGTCCTCGACCTCGCGGGGCCAGACCTTGTACCCGGAGGCGTTGATCTGGTCCTTGAGCCTGTCGACGAGGTAGACCCAGCCGGCGGAGTCCATGACGGCGACATCACCGGTGTGCAGCCGGCCGCCGGGCATCGCCCCGGCGGTGGCCGCGGCGTTGCGCCAGTACCCGGACACGATCTGGGGTCCGCTGAGGACGAGCTCGCCCTGCTGGCCCGGCGGGACGGGTCGATCGTCGACGCCCACCACGCTCGCGTCGACCCCCGGGAGTGGGACCCCGACGGAGAGCGTCCCGCTGGCCTCGTCCACGGGGGCGCGGAGTCCGGGCGGGACGGCGACGACCCCCGAGGTCGTCTCGGTCATCCCGTAGGCGTTGTGGATGTAGTGGCCGAACCGCTCCCGGAACCGCTCGACCGTCGACGGCGGGATCGGTGCTCCCCCGCTGTAGAGCGTCTTGACGGACGCGAAGTGCTCCGGGCCGGCCTCGTCCA
>NZ_JAJCYB010000047.1 GCF_029263155.1 Pseudonocardia sp. | reverse complement strand
CGAACGGGCCAACGCCGAGCTGAAGAACTGGAAGATCCTCCGCAAGATCCGCGCCAGCCCGACCCGCGCCGGCACCCTCGTTGCCGCAGTTCAGACCCTCATGATCGCCAACTCATGATCAGGTTGGCAAAGGCTCACTGCCCAACACCTCCATGATCGAGGTGTTGCGACGACCAGTTGAATCCGCCTTGGGTACCGCGATCGGAATGAAAGATCGCGCCGTCGGCCAGCGTGTGGTTTCGGGCTGCCATCTGCAGCGCGTCGATGACCAGGTGGGCGCGCATATGGTCGGCGAGGGCGTAGCCGATGCATTCCTTGGTGCAGCAGTCGATCACCGACGCGAGGTAGAGCCAGCCCTCCCAGGTAGGGATGTAGGTGATGTCGCCGACGAGCTTGGTGCCCGGCACGTCGGCGCTGAAGTCGCGGCCGATGAGGTCGGGCGCCGGCGCCGCGTCGCCGGCCACGGTGGTCGCCGGTCGGAACGGCCGGGGCTGGCACGGGACCAGGCCCAGCTCGCACATGATCGCCCGCACGAGCTCCGGGCTGCACCGGTCGCCCTGGCGGACCAGTGCGGCGTGGATGCGGCGGTGCCCGTAGGTCTGGTCGGAGTCGTCGAAGATCCACTGAACGAGGGCGGCGAGCCGCTCCCGGCGGCGGGCGGTCGCCGAGGCGGGCCGGTCGCGCCACTCGTAGAAGCCGGAGGTGGACACGCCCAGCCACGCGCACATCTTCACGATCGCGTACTGCGCCTTCTGCGCATCGATGAATTCGAACTTCGCGCTCACCGATACTCCTGGGCGAAGAAGGCTGCCGCTTTTCCCAGAAATTCGGCCTTCATCTTCAGTTCACGGTTCTCCCGCTCGAGTTCGCGCAGCCGGGCCCGGTCCGAGATGGACAGCGGCGGCTCCTCATCGGCGTGCTCGACCCGATACTTGTTCACCCAGTTCCCGAGGGTGCCTTCGTTGACCTGGATCTCACGGGCGACTTCGGCGATCGCCCGGGACGACTCGGTCACCATCTTCACGGCCTCGTCCTTGAACTCGGGACTGAACTTACGGCGACGTTCTCGCAATGATCGTCCTCCAATCCGGGCCGGACCTTATTGGGTCCGGTGTCCGGAATGTGGGAGGCTCGCCACTGCTGCGGGAGTGCGCTCGGGTCTCGGCCGGGTCGGCGAAGGGGCGGGTGGCTGAGCTCCGCTCGATCCTGAGATTCCTGCATCTGCAGGCCATCACGCCGTTGCCGCTGGGGGCGGCCGTGCCTCCGGTCGGTGGGTGGCGCTTGGCTACCTTGCCCCCGCCCACCATGACTACCGCGGACGTTCAACGTCTGCTCGACAGCTGCGACCGCAGCAGCGCCGTCGGCGTCCGGAACTTCGCGATCATGACGCTGCTCGCGCGGCTGGGCTTGCGCTCGATCGAGATCGCACGCCTGGAGCTGCGCGATGTGGACTGGCGGGCCGGGGAACTCGTCGTCCGCGGCAAGGGGCGCCGCCACGACCGGCTCCCGTTGCCCGCGGAGGTCGGTGAGGCGCTGGTGGGCTACTTGTCCGCCGGTGTCCGTTATCCCACCGGGGCGCGGCATCTGTTCCTGACGTGCCGAGCTCCTCGCGGACCGATCCGGGCGGACCTGGTCAACGACGTCGTCGAGCGGGCGTGCGCGCGAGCCGGGCTGCCACGGGTGGGGCCACACCGCCTGCGCCATGCCTTGGCCGGGGAGCTGCTGGCCCGCGGCGCCGGCCTGGTCGCGATCAGCCAGGTCCTCCGTCATCAGGACCTGGCCACCACCGCCCTCTACGCCAAGGTCGATCTCGACGCGTTGCGGCGAGTCGCTCAGCCCTGGCCGGGAACAGCCCGGTGAGCGCGCTCGAGCAGGCGCTGGCCGACTACCTGCAGCTACGGCGTTCGCTCGGGCACGAGCTGGCCGAGGCCGGCTGGCTGCTGCCGGGGTTCGTGGCCTACCTCGACGCCCACGGCTCGCGCACGGTGACGATCGAGGCGGCGCTGGCGTGGGCCCAGCAGGCCAACACCGATGGCCGGGTGACGACTATCGGGCCGCGGCGGATGACCGCCGCCCGCGGCTTCGCCCGCTACCTGGCCGGCATCGACGCGGACACCGAGGTCCCGCCCCTGGGCCTGATGCCACACCGGCAGCGCTGGCGCCGCCCGTTCATCTATTCCCCGGCCGACATCGACACGGTGATCGAGCGGGCCCGCTGTTCGATCGTCTCACCGCTGCGCGCAGCCACCTACGCCACCCTGATCGGGCTGCTCGCGGTCGCCGGGCTGCGGATCGGTGAGGTGATCAAGCTCGACCGCGGCGACATCGACTGGGCCCAGGGCGTGCTGTTGATCCGCGAGTCGAAGTTCGGCAAGTCCCGGTTGGTGCCCCTGGCGCCCAGCACCATGGCGGCGCTGCACGACTACGCCGGGCTGCGTGATCAGCTCAAGCCTCGGCCACAGGACCCGAGCTTCTTCGTGTCCCTCACCGGGAAGCGGCTGCTCTACGCCGTGGTCTCGCAGACCTTCCGGCAACTGGTCGACGACACCGGTGTCGGCGCCGGCGCGCCCCACCCTCCGCGGCTGCACGACCTGCGCCACAGTTTCGCGGTCTCCACCCTGCTCGGCTGGTATCAGTCGGGCGAGGACGTGGCCGCCAAGATCCCGGCGCTGTCGACCTACCTCGGGCACCGGGAGCCGCGCTACACCTACTGGTATCTCTCGGCCGCTCCGGAACTGCTCGCGCTGGCCGCCGCCCGCCAGGACACCGCGTGGGCGAAGGCGCGGTCATGACCCTGATCGCGCCGACGCTGCAGGCCTTCTTCACCGACCGGCTCGCTCAGCAGCGCCAGGCCAGCCCGCGCACCATTGCGGCCTACCGCGACACCCTTCGGCTGCTGCTCGGGTTCGTCCTCCGCCAGACCGGCAAGCTGCCCTCCGTGCTGGACTGGGACGACCTTGACGCCACGGTGATCTCCGCGTTCCTGCACCACCTCGAGCACGAGCGGGGCAACAGCATCAGGACGCGCAACGTGCGCCTGACCGCGATCCGGTCGTTGTTCTCCTACGCCGCCCTGCGCCATCCCGAGCACGCGGCGCTGATCGCGCGCGTCCTGGCGATCCCGCCCAAGCGGTTCGACAAGCGGATCGTGACGTTCCTGACCGCACCCGAGATCGACGCCCTGCTCGCCGCCCCGGACCAGGCCCGGTGGGAAGGCCGACGTGACCGTGCCTTGATGTTGCTGGCCGTGCAGACCGGCCTGCGGGTCTCCGAACTCACCGGCCTGAACTGCGCCGAGGTCACCCTCGGAGCCGGCGCCAACGTTCGCTGCGAGGGCAAGGGACGCAAGCAACGCGCGGTCCCTCTCACCGGCCCCGTCGAGGCGGTGCTGCGTGTCTGGCTCAAGGAGCGAGCCGGACGCCCGACCGATCCGCTGTTCCCGACCCGCACCGGCCGTCGGCTCAGCCGCGACGCCGTCGCGCTACGGGTCAGCACCCACGCCGGCACCGCCGCGCAACGATGCCCCTCGCTGCAGGGCAAGCGAGTTCATCCACACGTCCTGCGACACAGCTGCGCCATGACTCTGCTGCAAGCCGGCGTCGACACCTCGGTGATCGCGCTCTGGCTCGGCCATGCCGGCGTCCGGTCCACCGACGCCTACGTCCACGCCGACATCACGATCAAGGAGAAAGCCCTCGCCCTGACCACACCAGCGACCGCCCGACGGGGCCGCTACCGCCCGCCGGACAAGGTCCTCGCGTTCCTCGAAAGCCTGTGACTATGCCGAGCTGCGAACCGCCGATCTCCTGCGTCACCAGGCCATCACTATCCGCGTCTCGGCATAGTCGCGGTGTCGGCATAGGTCGATCTATGCGGATATCCGCATAGCTCGACGAGCTGGGCTACCTCAACGTCCCCGAGGAGGCCGTCGCCGCGCTGTTCCAGGTGATCACCCAACGGCACCTCAAGGGCAGCATCGTGCTCACCACCAACCTCGGGGTCGCGTCCTGGGCCTCCCGCCTCGGCGACCCGATGGTCACCGCGGCCATGCTCGACAGACTCCTGCAACGCGCGGTCGTGCTCGGCATCGACGGCCCGTTCTACCGGCTGCGCACCCACCAAGCCCGCACCGAGGACCTGCGCCGGGCGGTCCGCTCATGACCGACTCCACCCACGCCCCCGCCCCGACCGACCCCGAACGGCGCTGCCCGACCTGCACGACGTCGTTCGTCCCGCACCCCCGCAAACCCAGCCAGATCTACTGCTCCGAGCGCTGCCGCGCCACCGCCTGGCGCCGCCGCCGCGCCCGGCGCCCCGTGACCCCGTCCCCGGCCACGAGGAACGACGCCGACACGAGGAACGACGCGGCGAACGAGGTCAACGCGGTCCAGCGCTGTCCGCACTGCCGAGGGCCCATCGTCCTGGTCACCCTGATCACCACGCCGGCTGCCGCGCGCGTCGCCGTCCCCGCGCCACCCCCGACGAGGATCACCAGCGGCGGCTACCCGGCCCACGCCGGCCGCAGCGCCCCGGCTCCCACGAGAGAAAGCCCATGAGCAGCGGAGGCGAATATCGTTACAGCCCGACCCCGGCGCCGGGGCCATGCCCGGACCACCCCGGCTGCCTGGTCCGGCGCTGCGACCGCTGGCTCTGCAACCGCACCTTCCACATGCCGCTCAACCAGCGCGGCCAACCCCGCCGCTACTGCCGTCCGGCCTGCCGAGTCGCCGAGCACCGCAGGCTCCACATCTGATCACCCGAGCCCGCGGATCTTGCAGCCGCAGACAGGAACTGGCAGCCTCAACACGCCCGCAGCTGAGCACTTTCGCTGAGCACATCTGGGCACTTTCGGCGAGCGTCATCACTGCGCCGCTCCTACGTCACCCACCTGATCGAGGCCGGGTGGGACCCGCTCTTCGTCCAGCACCAGGTCGGGCACGAGCACGCTTCCACGACCGCGATCTACACCTGCGTGTCCTCGGACTTCCGCACCCGCACCCTGCGCCGCGCGCTGGACGCCACCCTCGCCCAAGCCGCAACCGGCGCCACGGCGACCACCGCGACCGCGGTGGCGCTCTGGCCGCGACCGGACCGGAGCAGCCGATGAACCGCCGACGCCAGGTCAGCTACCAGTGGCGGCTGCGCGAGATCATGGCCACCCGCGGGCTGTTTACCACCACCCACCTCGCGCCGCTGCTCGCCGAACGCGGCATCACGCTGTCGGCCTCCCAAATCCACCGCCTGGTCACCGGCACCCCCGAACGGCTCTCGCTTCCCGTGCTCGCCGCGCTCTGCGACCTGCTCGAAGTCACCCCCGCCGACCTCATCGCCACCCGAGCCGAGAACACCACCACCCGCAAGACCGCCGGCGCCACCGGCCCGACCGCCGTCGCCGGCCCGTCCGAGCTACGCCCGACCCGCGCCCGGCTGCGCCCCGAGCCGTGACCCGACCGCCACACCCGCCCGACAACGAATCGACCACGGCACCGACCACGACGACAGGGACCACGGCCGGCACGACGTCCGTCGCTGCGCCGCCGCGCGCGAAGCGGTGGATCTGCGTGCGCTGCGGACGCGACCACTCCGCCTACCGGTGCTGGCCCGAGGGACGCCTCTGCCGGACCTGCGCCCTGGCCGCCCTGAGGATCCACGGCCCCTGCCCCGGCTGCGGTGAGCAGCGGATCCTTCCCGGCCGCGGCGCCGACGGCTCCCCGATCTGCCCGGCCTGCGCCGGGATCATCCACAGCGTGTTCCGGTGCCGCCGCTGCCAAACCGAGGGACGGCTCTACCACCGCAAACTCTGCATCCGCTGTACGGTCACCGACCGGGTCGCCGCGCTGCTCGACAACGGTACCGGCCACATCGACCCCGCCCTGGTCCCGCTCGCCGCCGCGCTGAGCACCGGCCCCACCCCGACCCCGGGCGGGCGGCTGGTCTGGCTCACCAAGCCGCACAACCGCGACCTGCTGCGCGCCCTGGCCACCGGGGACCTGCCGCTGACCCACCCCGACCTGAACACCTACCCCGACCAGGCCGGGGTCCCCTACCTGCGCGCGCTGCTCGTCCACTGCGGCGCGCTACCGGAGATCGACAAGCAGCTTCTCGACTACGAAGCCTGGCTGACCCGACGCCTCACCGGTCTCGCCGCCCATCCCCACGAGCGGCTGCTGCGCCAGTTCGGGCTCTGGCACCAGCTACCCCGGATGCGCACCAAAGCCGCGCTGCAGCCGATCACTCCTCCTGCCCGGACCTACGCCCGGCTCGAGTTCGTCCAGGCCACCATGTTCTGCAACTGGCTCGCCGACACCGGCCGCCACCCGGGCGAGCTCGGACAGGTCGACCTCGACCGCTACTACACCGCGCTCAAGATCGGGCGCCGGCAATCGCTACGCGGGTTCCTGAACTGGGCCATGACCAGCCGCAACCTCCCGACACTGACCTTCGCCCGGACCCGGTTCACCACCGGCGAGGCCCTCACCCAGACCCAACGCCTCGACCTGCTGCGCCGCTCCGTCACCGACCACGGCGCCGACAGCGCCGACAGCGCCGGCGACGGCGGGGACAGCGGGAACGGGCCGCTGCGGATGCGGGTCGCGGCCTGCGTCCTGCTGCTCTACGCCCAGCCCGTCACCCGCATCAGGACCATCACCATCGACGACATCGTCACCGACGACGACGGCGCGATGACCCTGCGCCTCGGCGACCCGCCCGCACCGGTCCCCGAACCGTTCGCCACCCTCGTCCGTCGGCTACTCGCGCAGCGACCCGCCGGCAGCACCAACCCCTGGCTGTTCCCCGGCCGGCACGCCGGCCAGCCGCTGAACTACACCAGCCTCAGCCTGGGCTTACGCAACCTCGGGATCCCGATGCGGCGCGCCCGCGTCGGCGCCATCCGACAACTCGCACTCCAGGCACCCGCCCCGGTCATCGCCGACGCCCTCGGGTTCCACAACACCACCACCCAGCGCCAGACCATCAACGCCGGCGGCATCTGGAACCGCTACGCCGCACCGACCCGAGCCGGAACCTGACGCTCGAACACACGGCAGACGAATACGCGACCCTCCCAGTTAAGGTTCCCCGTGGGTTCAGCCTCATTGAACTGTCGTCAGAACGAACCCGACGCCTTTCGATCGCTGACGATCGCGACCGCGCCGGTCGAGGCTGACGACGGCATCTGAAAACCGACCCCTTGTCGTCCGCGAACTGTCAGTTTTCAACCGGGCCTGTCAAGGGACAGCAGCACTTCCCTGTGGGCGGACAGTTGATCTCCCTGCTGGCGGACAACTTATCTCCCTGTCCGCGGACAGCTGATCTCCTGTTGATCTACGTCAAGGGGACCACGCCCTTGCCTGCGGCCTCGGCCAGCTCACTGCATGGTCGCTACCCACGACGCGCAACCCGGGCCCGAGCTCGGTGCGGGCCTCCCGCTCACGCGCATGCCAGCACACTGGATGCTCGGCCGACTGGGCAAGAAGGTCATGCGGCCCGGCGGATTCGCGATGTCCGAGCGGATGATCGCGAACCTGGCGATCACCGCCTCGGACGACGTGGTCGAGATGTGGCCGGGCCTGGGGCGCACCGCGGCGCTCGCCCTGGCCTACCGACCCCGTTCCTACATCGGGATCGAGCGCGGCGAGGCGGAGGCAGCCCGGGCACGCAACCAGCTCGACGGCACTGGCCACCGATGCGTCGTGGCTCCCGTACACCGCTCCGGACTCCCCGACGACAGCGCCGGCGCCGTCTACGGCGAAGCGCTGCTCACTCTCGAGCCCGCGAGCATGAAGGCTGCTGTGCTCGCCGAGGTGGCGCGCCTGCTGACTCCCACGGGGCGCTACGGCATCCACGAACTTCTCCTCACCCCGGACAACCTCACCGAAGCCGCCAAGGACGACATCCAGACCGTCCTGACTAGCGTGCTCCGGATCGGCGCGCGGCCCCTGACCCGCCCGGAGTGGTGCACACTGCTCGAAGGCAGCGGGTTCACCGTCCACGTGGAGGAGACCAGCCCCCTGCTCCTGCTCGACCCCCGCACCGTTCTCGCCGACGAGGGGCTCGGCGGGACGGCCACCATCCTCGGGCGCAGCCTCGCCAATCCCTCCGTGCTACCTCGCCTCACGCGGATCTGGCGCACCTTCCATCGCTACCGCGACAACCTCGGCGCCATCACCTTGGTTGCGCACCGGCAAGACTGACCGGGGTTGGGCCTGGCATGCACGAGCCAGCCGCTCATCGACCTCCTCGGCGAGCCGGCGCTCGATGGCGTGCACGGCGAGTTCGGGCAGCGCCCGGTTGAGGTGGGGCTCCATTCTCCGATCACGGAACGATGGCAGCCGAGGAAGTAGCCCGACGAGCTACGGGAGCCGGCGATCCGGCTCGTGCTCGACGCCCGGGCCGAGCCGGGCAGCAGCGGTAAGGGAGCGTGCCGGCGGATCAGCGAGCAGGTGGGGATCAGTGCGGAAACGCTGCCTGGCTGGGTCGCCCGAGCCGAGATCGACGCCGGTATCCGACCGGGCACGACCACCGTCGACAACACGACCCGGATCTCGGATCTGGAACGAGAAGTCCGCGCCTCCGCGGCTATCCGTGCGTTGCCTGCCGCAGCTCATTGCCGGCGGTTGCCGGCCGCGAGCTCGACATGGCTACGCTCCATCAACCGCCTGATCATCGGCGTGAAGATCAGCTGCATGGCAAGTTCCATCTTCCCGCCGGGGCACACGACCGTGTTCGCACGCGACATGAACGAGTCGTGCAGCATCGAGAGCAGGTAGGGGAAGTCGATCCCGTGCGGATCGCGGAACCGGATGATCAGCATCGACTCGTCCGCGGTCGGGATGGATCGCGAGATGAAGGGGTTGGACGTGTCGACGACGGGCACCCGCTGGAAGTTCACGTCGGTGTTGGAGAACTGCGGGCACATGTAGTTCACGTAGTCCGGCATCCGCCGCAGGATGGTCTCGGTGACCGCGTCGGATGTGTACCCACGGGCCCCCTTGTCCCGGTGCAGTTTCTGGATCCATTCGAGGTTGAGCACGGGGACGACACCGATCCGCAGGTCGGCGTGCCGGCCGACGTCGACCGTGCCGGTGCGGATCGCACCGTGCAGGCCCTCGTAGAACAGCACGTCCGTGTCGGACGCCAGGCTCTCCCACGGCGTGAACGTCCCGGGCTGCTGCCCGTAGGGGGCAGCCTCCACGTCGTCGTGCAGGTACTTGCGGATCTTGCCGGTGCCCGTCTCGCCATAGGTGCGGAAGAGCTCCTCGAGCTCGTCGAACAGGTTTGCCTCCGGGCCGAAATGGCTGAACGCGTGGTCGCCGCGCTCGTGGGCAGCCGCCATCGCCGCCTTCATCGCGACGCGGTCGTAGCGGTGGAAGCTGTCCCCCTCGACGAACGCAGCGCGCACCTCCTCCCGCCGGAAGATCTGCGCGAACGTGCGCATGACAGATGTGGTGCCGGCCCCGGACGAGCCGGTGACCGAGATGATCGGGTGCCTGCGTGACATGCCGTCCCTTTCTTCCAGCTACCGTCAGCCGCTGCTCGCGCGAAACAGACTGCGCTCGCCGTACAGGGGGGAGTCGTACGGGTGGTCGTTGTGCAGCTGGTGGTACCGGTCGAGCAGTGCGACCTCGTCCTGCGCCCCGAAGATCAGCGGGATGCGCTGGTGAATGCCGGTCGGAACCACGTCGAGGATCCGTTCGCGGCCGGTGCTCGCCGCGCCGCCCGCCTGCTCGATCAGGAACGCGACGGGGTTGGCCTCGTAGAGCAGCCGCAGTCGTCCCGGCTTGGCCGCATCCTTGGAATCGCGGGGGTAGAGGAACACCCCGCCCCGGGTGAGGATCCGGTGCGTCTCGGCGACCAGGGAGGCGACCCAGCGCATGTTGAAGTCCCGGTGCCGCGGCCCGGAACTGCCCGCCATGCACTCGTCGACGTAGCGGCGCACGGCCGGCTCCCAGAACCGGCGGTTCGACGCGTTGATGGCGTACTCGCCCGTCGCGGCCGGCACCTGGATCGCTTCCCGGGTGAGGATGAACTCGCCGAGCGACCGGTCGAGCGTGAACTCGTGCACGCCGCCGCCCACCGTCAACACCAGCGTCGTCGCCGGACCGTACAGCGCATAACCGGCGCAGACCTGGGCCGTACCGGGCTGCAGGAAGTCCGCTGTCTCCGCGTCCACCCCCGGTCGGGGCGCGCGCAGCACCGAGAAGATGCTCCCGACCGAGACGTTCACGTCGATGTTCGACGAACCGTCGAGCGGGTCGAACAGCAGCAGGTACTTGCCGCGCGGGTAGCCCGCGGGCAGCACGTAGGGATCGTCGAGCTCCTCCGAGACCATCCCCGCGAGGCGGCCGTTGCGCTCGGTCGCACGCAGGAAGTAGTCGTTGGCGATGACGTCGAGCTTGTGCTGCACTTCGCCCTGGACGTTGGTCCTGTCGATCTTGCCGAGCGTGTCGCGCAGCCCGCCGAGCGCGACGCGGTTGGCGACCGCTTTGCATGCCAGTGCTACCTCGAGGATCACCGAGTTCAGGTCCCCACACGCGGTGGGATGGTGGCGCCGTTCCTCGATGAGGAACTGCGCGAGCGTCGTGTGATCGGCCAGCATGAGCAGAGCCTGCTCGCACCCGCGGGCGCGGGAATCCCCCTGGCGGGGGGCCCGATGGGGGGTCATGAGCGGGGTGCGCGCCAGCCGAGCTCCGGTACGGCCAGCACGTGCTCGAGGAGCAGCCGCGTGGACGGCGTCGGGTCCGGCTGGGCGACGATGTGCCACGGCCGGTCGAGCGGGGCGCCGGGGACCGGCAGCTCGACCAGCGCGCCGGCGTCCAGCTCGCGGCGCACGGCCTGCCGCGACACGAGCGTGACACCGAGCCCGGCCGCGGCCGCGGCGACGACGGCGCCGTTCGAGCCGAGCGTCATCGACGGCGGGGCGATGTCCAGGCGTTCCAGCAGCGCCGCGCAGGTCGCCCGCATCCCCGACGCCGGTTCGCGCAGCAGCCAGGTCACCCGGGCGGGGTCGAAGCCTGCGCCCGCGTCCGGTGCGCCGACCACGACCAGCGCGTTCGGGCTGACGGCTCGCACCCGAGCGGTGCGCAGCTCGTCGGGCGGCCGGCCCGCGACGACGAGATCGACCTCGTGGCGCGCCAGCATCGGCCAGATGAGCCCGCGCGGCGCCACCTCCAGTCGCAGCACCACGCCAGGGTGGTGCACCCGGAAGGAGGCCAGCATGTCCGGGATCAGGAACTCCCCGGCGGTGGTGACCGCACCGATACGGACGGCGCCGTGCTCAGGGTCGGCCTCGGCGCGGGCCGCGAGCAGAGCTTCGGTGTGCAGGCCGAGTATCTTGCGCGCGTACTCGGCGTAGTGCTCCCCGGCCGGGGTGAGCCGGACGCCCCGGCCGTGCCGGGTGACGAGTGGGGTGCCCACCTCGGCGCTGAGAGCGCTGATCGCCGACGAGACGGACGACTCGGTGACCACCAGGCGCTCGGCCGCGGCGCGGACCGAGCCGGTGTCGGCCAGCTCGACCAGCGTGCGCAGCCTGGCGTTCGTGGTCACGTCGCCGCCCGGCCCGTGCTCGTCGTCCGGATCGTCATGCGGTCCAGCATCACACTCACGACCGGGATGCGAGCCCGACGAGTCCCGGGTCGAAGGCGGCGCGCGCCACGACCGACGCCGCTGCGGCGGTGACGATCAGTTCGGCGTCGGGCTCCTGGCCCTTCGCGAGCACGATCGCCGCGCTGTCGGGGCCCTCGCGGTGCGCCATCAGGAAGTCGTAGAGCAGCCAGTCGAGCGCGCTCGCCACGGCGAACGGGTCGGCAGCGGGCGACTCCGCGGCCGCCGTCACCGACCGGAGCGCATCGCGGTGTTCCTGCCGGGCGGCATCCTTGTTGGTGCCCGAGCTGTCGAACAGCAGTGTCGACAGGGTCAGGGGATACCGCCGGCCGGATTCCGTCCGCACGATCCATCGCCCGCCGGCCCATGGCCTGTCGGGATCGACCTGGACCATCTCCCCGAAGCCGCCGACCATGCCCACCACGGGATCGTCGAGCTCGCCGTCGAAGGGGGCGGGCCCGAGCAGATCCAAGGGGAGCCTGGCGCGGATCGAGAACAGCGCCGCGGTGCCGATGATCTGGCCGGCGCGGACGTCCGCACCGATGCCCGTGAGCTCGAGCGCGAGCGCGAACTCGTGACAGAGCCGGTCCAGGACGCGGTGCAGCTCCAGCAGCCCCTCCCGCTCCCCGTGATCGGCCGGGCGGCGCCCGCCGCCGAGGAGGTCCCCGAACCGCTCTGCGGCGATGATCAGCGCGTCGTCGAGTGCGGCCAGGTGCGTGGCGACCAGCCGGTCCGCCTCGTCGTCGTCGATCACCAGTGCCTGCAGCGTGCTCGGCCGCCCGTCCGGGGTCGCCCACCGGAAGCCGATCTGGCCGTCGGACTGGAGGATCCGTGGCCTCACCGGGAGCGCTCTTCGCCGAGTCGCTGGTTGGTGACGCGCAGCTGGCGCACGGTGCTGGCCTCCAGCGCGCGAACCTGGCGCGGTTCGAGCCGACCGCACACCTGACCCCAGTGCAGCGCCACCTCGTCACCGACGGCGAGATCCGGCACCGCGCTGTACCCGTCGACCCGGATCGACACCCGGGTCACCGCGGGTGCGGACATCGTGAGCATGCCCGAGTGGATCTCGAGCTGCCGGGACCGCACCTCCGCATCGGTCTCGTCGCGGGAGAGCACGGTTCCCCAGGCAATCCGGCAGCTGTCCAGGACGTGCAGCGGCTGATCGTCGTGTCCCGCGCCGAGCAGCCGGGACCACGGGTAGACCCCGAAGACGTGGAAGCAGTGGTTGCCGGCCGCCTCCCGCAGCAGCTCGGGGGACAGGTGCGCCCAGTAGTGGCCGGCCTGCGGACCGATGACGGCGAGCAGCTCGGTGCCGAACTCGTGCGGATCGAGATCGGCACCGACACCTCCGCCCAGCCAGTAGGACTCGACCAACCGGTGATCCATCGGGTCGTCGATCCCGGTCATCCGCGCCAGCACCTGGAGGTACGGCCAGGCGCCGGAGAACCGTCTCGCGGCCGCCCGCACGTCCGCATCGGATCCGTCGCGCAGCGCCGCGGCGCCCGGTGGGCCGCAGTAGCCGAGCGCGTTGGGCGCGAAGGCGTAGTGGGCGAACAGCTGCGTGCCGCGCGTGTCCGTCCCCGCCGTGGCGGTCACGACAGCCCTGCCTGCCCCACCAGTGCAGCGGCGTCGCGGTGCAGCCGACCGAAGTTGTAGTAGGCCGCGCATGCCCCCTCCGGTGACACCATGCAGGTGCCGATCGGGGTCTCGGGGGTGCAGGCGGTGCCGAACACCTTGCACTCCCACGGCTTGAGCACGCCCTTGAGCACCTCCCCGCACTGGCAGGACTTCGGGTCGGCCACCCGGATGCCGGGCATCGCGTACCGCAGCTCGGCGTCGAACTCGGCGAAGTCGTCGTGCAGCTTGAGCGCGCTCTGCGAGATGAAGCCGAGCCCGCGCCATTCGAAGTGCGGGCGCAGCGCGAACACCTGTCCCATCAGGGCGAGTGCCGCGGGATTGCCCTCCGGGTGCACCACCCGCGAGTACTGGTTCTCCACCTCGCATCGGCCCTCGTTGATCTGCCGCAGCAGCATCGCGACGGAGGCGAGGATGTCCAGCGGCTCGAATCCGGCGACGACGATGGGCTTGCCGTAGACCTCGGGCACGAACCGGTAGGGCCGGTTCCCGACGACGGTCGAGACGTGCCCCGGACCGAGGAACCCCGACAGCCGCAGGTCAGGTGAGTCCAGGATCGCCTTGATCGGCGGCACGATCGTGACGTGGTTGCAGAAGACGCTGAAGTTCGTGACGCCCAGCTCGCGGGCCCGAACCAGCGTCACCGCCGTGGACGGCGCGGTGGTCTCGAAGCCGATCGCGAAGAAGACGACCTGCTTGCCGGGGTTGTCGACGGCGAGCTTCAGCGCGTCCAGTGGCGAGTACACGAACCGCACGTCCGCGCCGCGGGCCTTGGCGTCGAGCAGGCTCCCGTTCGAGCCGGGGACCCGCATCATGTCGCCGAAGCAGGTGAAGATCACGTCCGGTTGCCCGGCCAGCCAGATGGCGTCGTCGATGCGGCCCATCGGGATCACGCACACCGGGCAGCCGGGACCGTGCACCAGCTCGACGCTGTCCGGCAGCAGGTGCTCGATGCCGTGCCGGTAGATCGTATGGGTGTGCCCGCCGCACACCTCCATGAACTTGAACTGCTCGCCGTCACCGGCGGAGGCTGCGAGCTTCGTGATGGCCCCCAGCAACGCCCGGGCGGCCGCCGGGTCGCGGAACTCGTCGACGAAACGCATGGTGGACTCCGTATCGAAAGTTGGTCAGATGATCGAGACAGTCAGATGATCGAAGACGAGTCGAAGGCATCGATCTCGTCGTCGTAGGCCGCACCGAGCTTCTGCACCGCTGCCAGCGTGAGCAGCGCCTCGGTCTCGTCGATCTTCGCCATGGCGAACCCGACGTGGACCAGCACCCACTCGTCGGGTTCGGGCATGTCCTTCTCCAGCAGCCGCACGCTGATCGTGCGCTGCACACCGCTGACGTCGACCTTCGCCAGGCAGTTCACCGCATCGGTGATCTCCACGATCCGTCCCGGAATTCCCAGGCACATGGTGACAACTCCTCTCTCAACAGATCCGCGGCAGCGGGTCGCCGACGAGCATGTCGACGATCCGGGTGCCGCCGAAGCCGGTACGCAGCACCACGGTCGCTTCCGGTTCCGCCACGACCGTGCCGATCTCGGCGGCGCCGTCACCGAGCGGCTGCGAACGCAGCGCCGCAAGCCCGGCCTCGGCCTCCTCCGGCGCCACGACGGCCAGGAACTTGCCCTCGTTGGCGACGTAGAGCGGGTCGATGCCGAGCATCTCGCAGGCCCCGTTCACCACCGGCCGCACCGGCAGCCGCTGCTCGTCGAGCACGACACCGAGACCGCTTGCCTGCGCCAGCTCGTTGCAGACGGTCCCGACGCCGCCACGGGTCGGGTCGCGCATCCACCGGGTGGACGGAGCGGCCGCCAGCAGCGCCTCGACCAGCCCGCTCACGGCCGCCGTGTCCGAGCGGATGTCGGCCTCGATCGCGAGATCGCCGCGGGCCAGCATGATGGCCATCCCGTGGTCGCCCATCGGCCCGGAGAGCAGCACCTTGTCCCCCGGGCGCACCGCGGCTGCCGAGAGCTCCCGCCCGGCAGGCACCAGACCGATGCCGGCGGTGGTGACGAACAGCCCGTCGGCCGCGCCCTTGGGCACGACCTTCGTGTCGCCCGTGACGATCTGCACGCCCGCAGCGGCGGCCGCGGCCGCCATGTCGGCGACGATCTCCTTGAGCTCCGTGATCGGGAAGCCCTCCTCGAGCACGAACGCCGCCGAGACCCACGACGGCACGGCTCCGGCCATCGCCAGGTCGTTGACGGTGCCGTGCACGGCCAGATGCCCGATCGAACCACCGGGGAAGCGCAGGGGCTGCACCACGAACGAGTCGGTGGACATCGCCAGCCGCTCGCCGCTGGGCAGCGTGACCACGGCGCCGTCGCCGAGCGACTCGAGCAGCGGGTTGCGGAACGCCTCGACGAACACCGCGTCCACCAGCGCCGCCGACGACTTCCCGCCCGCACCGTGGGCCATGGTCACGATCTCGTCGCGCAGCCGGGGCCGGCGCCTGCGGAACGCCTCGATCCGGTCGATGACCTCGCCCTCGGCGAAGGTCGGACCCGACGACAGGTACTCGCTGACCGTCCTGCTCATGAATCGTCCGTCCCGTGCTCGTGCACCGTGGCCCACAGCTGATAGCCCAACAGCGCTTGCGACTCCTGGATGCGGTGCACGCTCTGCGAGCGGACCACGAAACACACGTCGACATCAGGGCTCGCGGCGAACTGCCCGCCGTCGTAGCCGGCGAAGCCGACGGTGTACATGCCGCGCCGCTTCGCTTCCCGCAGCCCGGCGGTCAGATCGGCCGAGCTGCCGCTGGTCGACATCGCCACCGCGATGTCCCCGGCGTCGCCCCGGGCGATCAGCTGCCGGGCGAACACGAGCTCGAAGCCGACGTCGTTGCCCAGAGCGGTGAGGATCGCCTGGTCGGCGGTCAGCGACCAGGCAGGCAGCGCGCGCCCCTCAGGGGGACGGGCGAACAGGGCGGCCAGCGTGCCGGCGTCGGTCGAGCTGCCGCCGTTGCCGAAGGTGAAGAGCCGCCCGCCTGCGGCGAACCGCCGCGCCATCTCGGCACCGGCTGCGGCCAGACCGTCCGCGCCGGCCTCCAGCGTGGCCCGGCGCAACGCCGCGCTCTCGGTGGCCTTGGCGCGCGCAGACGCCGCAAGGTCGGCGAGCAGGGCCCGGGGGTCACGTTCCTGTGCATCGATGAAGGGGTAGAGGAAATCGGTCGCCTCTCCGGCCCCGGTCGGCTGTGTCATCCGCCGTCCTCCTCGCGCACCGTGCTGATCGCCATGCCCGCGTGCACGAGCAGGAGCTGGCCGGGCTCGACCGGCTCGACGAGCACGGTCGCGACCGACTCGACGCCCTCTGCGGTGCGGACCCGGGCCGATCCGGACCTGGACGGCGACACGACCTCGCCGAGCCTGCCCTCGTCGCTGCACGTGATGCACACCTCGTCGGTGCACTCAGCGGGATCGGCCACCAGCAGCCCGGGGTGCTCGAAGCACACGTGGGTCAGCTCCCAGAGCAGGTGATAGAGCAGCACGAACCCCCCCGTTGCCGGCACCCGTGGGTCGGGGTCGTCGATCCACAGGACGTGGTCGGCCGCGCCCGCGGGCGGCCGCGCTCCGCTCCCGATCCAGATCGTGGTGGCGCCCCAGGCCGGAGCCCGGCGCATGATGGCGCGGACCTCCGCGTCGGCTGCACTCGCCACCGCGACCACGATGTCGCCGGTGCGGACCGACACGCGGGCGGTCCCCACGAGGTCCCGCCCGGTCAGCGCCACCGCGGGCAGCGCCTTCTTTCCCACGATCACCGGGTGCACGAACTCGACGGCGATGTGCTGCGCGTGCGGCTCCCATGCCGGCGCCAGGCACCACATGGTGGCCCCGGCAGAGAACCCACGGGCCAGTGCGAACGACGCGGCGGCGAGATCGGCCGACAGCCCCTCGTCGAGACCCTGGTCGACCACGGTCGTCATGACGGAACCACCCCTTCCTCGCCGAAGACGCCGTACTCGGCCATCGTCGCCAGCGTGAGCCGCGCCGAGTCCTCGTCGATGCGGCTCAGCGCGAACCCGGCATGCGCGATGGTGAACTCACCGACCTGCAGGTCCGGCAGGTAGGCCAGGCAGAGCTTCTTCACCTCGCCGGGGAACTCCACCCGTGCCATCCGGGCGCCGGACTCCTCGTCCCAGATCTCCATCACCCGTCCCGGGATTCCCAGACACATCGCTCAACCCTCCTGATCCGACGCCGGCCCGGCTGTCGCCGCCAGCACCGATACCGCAGCTTGTCCGAGAGCCAGCCCGCCGTCGTTGGGGGGCACCAGACGGTGGGTCAGCACCTCGTACCCGGCCGCTGCCAGGCGCCGACGGCACTCCTGCAGCAGCAGCACGTTCTGGAAGACCCCGCCGCTGAGGCCCACCGTGCGCACGGTTCCGCCCACCTGGCCGACCACCGTCACGACCGCGGCCGCCACGGCGACGTGGAACGCTCTGGCGAGCTGCGCAGGCGCGACGCCGGCGCGCAGCGCGCTGACCGTGTCCCGCACGAGCGGGGCCGCATCGATCGAGCCGTCGGCGTGGACGGCCAGGCTCGGCCACGCCACGTCCACGGCGAGGTCGTCCGCCTCGGCGGCCAGTACCTCCAGCTCGATGGCGGCCTGGCCCTCGTAGCCGGTCCGGTGCCGGACGTCGAACAGCGACGCGATGGCGTCGAACAGTCGCCCCATGCTCGTGGTGGGGACGCATCCCACGCCCGTGTCGAGCTGCGATCGCAGCGCGGCGAGCTCCGCGGGGGTTGCGGCACGGACCGGCGCCAGGTCGTCGGCCCACTCGACGCCGGCTGCTCGCAGGTGCGACAGCGCCATCCGCCATGGATTGCGCACGGAGTGGTCCCCGCCGGGCAGCGGGACCGCTGCGAGGTGCCCGGCGCGGACGAACCGGTGGCTGTCGCTGCCCAGTACGAGTATCTCGCCACCCCACACGGTCGCGTCGTTGCCGTAGCCGGTGCCGTCGAACGCCACCCCGATGATCGGGACGCCGAGCCGTCCGTGCTCGGCGAGCAGGGACACGATGTGCGCGTGGTGGTGCTGGACGAGGTCCAGTGGGCGGTCGCCGGCGCGGCGCTCGGCCCAGGCACTGGTCAGGTAGGCGGGGTGCAGGTCGGCGACGAGCCGCGCGGGTGCACCCCGGAGGTCGCAGAGCTGGGCGACGGACCGCTCGAACGCCTGCAGCGTCTCCAGCGTGCCCATGTCCCCGACGTGGGCCGAGCAGAACGCCCGCCGCCCGTCGGTGAGGCAGAAGGTGTTCTTCAGCTCGGCGCCGACCGCGAGCACGGGGGGCCCGTCGAGTCGCAGGTCGACCGGCAGCGGGGCGTAGCCGCGCGAGCGGCGGATCGGCAGTTCGTGGCCGTCGACCACCCGCACGACCGAGTCGTCGCACGCGACGTGGATCGGCCGGTCGTGGTCGAGCACCCCGTCGCACAGCGCTGGCAAGCGGTTCGCCGCGTCCTCGGTGGTGAAGCAGATCGGCTCGTCCGAACGGTTCGCGCTGGTCAGCACGATCGCCTCCGGGACGTCGGTGTCGGCGCCGGGCACCGGCGCCAGCAGGAGGTGGTGCACCGGTGAGTACGGCAGCACGATCCCGAGCAGCGGGCTGCCCGGTGCGACGCCGGCGGCCACCGGTGCGCCGGGCCGCCGGCGCACCAGCACCACAGGGCGGGCGGGCGAGCACAGCACCGCCGCCTCCGCGGCGTCGATCTCGGCGTACCGGCGGGCGACGTCGAGGTCGCGGACCAGCACGGCGAACGGCTTGCCACCGCGGGCCTTGCGCGAGCGCAGGTCCGCCACCGCGGACTCGTCGTCCGCGGCACAGGCCAGGTGGTAGCCGCCGATGCCCTTGATCGCCACCACACGGCCGGCGCCGAGCGCGCGCTGGGCCGCGGCGAGCGCGGCGTCGGCCCCGGTGACCCGGTCCTGTCCCTCGGTGAACCCCTGTCCGTCGGTGAACCACAGGGACGGCCCGCAGTCGGGGCACGCGACGGGCTGCGCGTGGAAGCGGCGGTCGGCGGGATCGTGGTACTCGGCGGCGCAGCGGTGGCACAGCTCGAACCCGGCCATCGTGGTGTCGGGCCGGTCATAGGGGAGCGCCCGGATGATGGTGAACCGCGGGCCGCAGTTGGTGCACGTGATGAACGGGTGCCGATGGCGGCGATCGGCCGGGTCGAACAGCTCGCGCAGACAGTCGTCGCACACCGCGACGTCCGCCGGGACGGCGGTTGCCGCGCCGTCGCCCGCCCGGCTCGCGACGATCCGGAAAGGCGTGCCGCGATCCGGCTCCGGCGGCACGTCCGCCCAGCCGACGTCGGCGATCGCGGCGAGGGGCGGCGCCTCGTCGCGCAGCCGTCGCACGAACTCGTCGATCGCCGGGGCCGCACCCTGGACCTCGATGAACACCGCCGCGGAGTCGTTGCCGACCAGCCCCCCGAGGTGGAGCTCGTGCGCCAGCCGGTGCACGAACGGGCGGAAGCCCACACCCTGGACGACCCCGGTGACGGTGAACCGGCGGCGCGTCGGCGCGAGCTCCACAGCGGTGGTGTCCATCAGCGCCGCCGCCAGATCACGACGCGGTTGTTCCCGGAGTCCGACACGGCGAGCCGGTCACCGCACAGCGACAGCCCGTACGGCCAGCAGAGCGTGTCGTGCTTCACCGCGGTCCACCGGTTCTCGCCGTTGGTCGCGAACGTCGGCTGGGCCAGCACGTGGTCGGCGCCGCGACCGTCGGTCGGCACGCCGTCCCAGAGCAGCACCCGGTTGTTCGCCGTGTCGGCGATCGCCAGCCGCTCGTCCGCACCGGGCGTCCCGTCGAGGCCGACCGCGTAGGGGAACCGGAAGCGCTCGTTGGTGTGCGGCCCGTACGGCCACTCGTCGGCGCCGTCGAACCCGCTCTGGCCGAGCACGAACGTAGCGGGAGCGTCGGCGTCGGGCATCGGCGACCAACCGAGCAGCCGGTGGTTGCCGGCGTCCGCGACGAGCAGCAGATCATCGCGTCCGGCGATGTCGTGCGGCCATCGGAAGCTCGCGGGCCCCGCCGCCGCGCCGCGGTTCTCGTCGCGGGCCTCCGGGCCGGGCTGGCCGAGCAGTACGTCGGCCGGGCGGCCCGGCTCCGGCAGCCCGCCGTCCCAGCCGAGCACGCGCCGGTTGCCGGTGTCGGCGATCCAGAACCGGCCGCCGACCACGGCGATACCGAACGGCCAGTACAGCGATGACGCGGAGCAGGTCCCGCCCCCGTTCGGCTCGACGGAGCCGGCGTCCGGCTGCCCGAGCACCATGTCCGGTGCCACGTCGTCGGTCTGCGGCACCTCGTTCCAGACGAGGATGCGGTGGTGCCAGGCATCGGCCACGACCAGCCGCCCGTCGTGCACCAGTACGCCGGTGGGGAGATGCATCCCGCGCTCCGGCCCCCGCCCGTCCGCCGCGGGTCCCTCGGTCGTGCCGTCCGGTTGCCCGAGCACGACGTCGGCAGGCTGCTCGTCGGTGTCGGGGACGCCGTGCCAGATCAGCACGCGGTGGTTGCCCGAGTCGGCGACGACCAGGTGGTCCGCACCGAGGAAGACCGCACGTGGCGAGTACATCCACGCCATCGACGGCGCCGCCTGCGGCAACGCGAGCCCGCCGGTCGCCGGTGCGCCGAGCCATGTCTCCGGTTGCCAGCCGTCGGCCAGGCTGATCTCGGGCTCCGGGTCGAGCCGTGCAGGTCTGCCGCCGACGTTGTGCCGGACGGTCAATCGGCTCATGTTCCTACCCGGATCCACACCTGGTCGTCGTCCACCCGCATGGGCAGCTGCTCGAGCTGGGCGCCGGGAGAGGAGAGACACTCGCCCGACGTCGCGTCGTAGCAGAACCCGTGCCACGGGCAGGTCAGTGTCCCGTTGGAGGCATCGATCAGCGCATCGTCGAGCGGCAGGCCCTCGTGTGCGCACTCGTTGCGGTACGCGGTGAGCCGCTGTTCGAGATTCACCACGATCACCTGCGCCTGCGCGCCGGACTGCGAGGTGAGGTCGAACCGGCTGATGGCGCCTTCCGGGATGGCGTCCGCGCTCGCGGCGCGCACCCAGCCCTCCTTCGCCGGGTCGGGCCCGACCCACAGGGCGTCGAGCGGGATCAGCGTCGGGGAGGGCTCGTTGGGTAGCACCTCCACCGCCGTGACGGCCGGCACTCCCTCGATCATGGCGCCCTCGACGAGGTTGCGCAGGGTCACCGAGGACATGGAGCACCCGTTGCAGGCGCCGGAGAGCCGGACGAACGCGGTGCCGTCCTCGATACGGACGAGCGTGACGTCGCCGCCGTGGCTCTGCAGCTGTGGGCGCACATCGACCAGCACCCGGTTCCCCAGGGTCATGGGGTCCGGCCGCACGATCTCGTGCAGCGACAGCAGCAGGTGCACGACCGGGTCGTCGACCAGGTCGAACAGCACCGGTCGGGCGGCGTCGTCGGCCTTCATCCGGCGCACGATCGTCACCAGACCCGCCCGATGGACTGCCTCCACCGCGGCCTTGAGCTCCTCGGCGACGGACCTGGCCGCAGGCTCCAGCCCGGCGAGCGCGCTCACCGCCCGATCGACGCGGCCGGCCAGCTCCTCGAAAGTGGGGTCGGCCCCGGTCGCGGCGGTCGGAGTCGCGTCCGGTGCGGTGGTGTCCGCCGATGTCTCGGCGACGGTCGTCGACATGCTCGTCTCCTCGTCAGTCCTGCGGGCGGTCGGCGGATCGATCGGCAGTGCGCGCGAGCGCGGCCTGGCGGGCGATCTCGTCCAGGACGCCGCGCACGGCGCGCACCGACTCCTCGTCGGTGTGCTCCTCGAAGAGGAAGCGCGCCTCGTACAGCCGTGCCTTGGCGTCGTCGAACATGCCGAGATGTGCCAACACGTTGCCCTGGTTCGACAGGACGCGGGCCCGGCCGAGCGGGTCGGTGTCCCGGTCGCGGGTCTGCAGTACCCCCTCGTAGAGCTCGACGGCCTCGACGAGGTTCTCGGCCTGGTGCTTCGACGGGGTGTAGACGAGGGAGTTGGCGAGGTTCAGCTGCAGGCTCGCCCACTCCGCCGGATGGTCCTCGCGGGTGTAGACCGTCAGCGCCGACCGCAGCGACTGGGCGGCGATGCCCAGTCGCAGCTGGCCGGACGCCTCGGTCATGGGCATGGTCAGGTAGGCGGTCGCCAGCCCAGCATGGGCGGCAGCCCATGTCGTCGGGGCCTCCTCGCGCTGCACCAGCTGGAGGGTGGAGTGGTAGTGCGGGATCGTCACGGCGAGCAGCTCGGGACGCTCCCGAGCCTGCTCGTGCAGAGCACCGGCGAGGCCGAGATGGATCTCCGCCCGACCGATGCGCAGGTCGGATGCGGCGGCCAGCAGCGTGAGTGCGAGCTCGAACCGTTGGACGCAGGCAGGGTCGTCCCGATCACGCAGGATCGATCCTGCCGCGCCGTGGAGCAGACCGGCCAGTGGCGGTGACACCGGTTCCGCCGACGCCACGGCTTGGTCCAGCAGCTCGATGGCGGCCGCGTCGTCGCCCGTGCCGAGCGCAGCGGTGGCCTGCGCGGACAGCACCATCGCCGCCAGCTCGCCGTCGAGCGATCCGACGTCGGGGGGCACGTCACTGCGTCCGAGTACGAACTGCACCAGGTCGACGAGCGGGCCGAGTGCGCCGAGCTCGGCGCGCAGCGCGTCCGGGTCCGCGGTGTCGGGGTCGAGGACGAACCGGTTGTACCGCGTCAGGGCATCGGCGGGGCCGTCGACGTCCAGGGCGGCGAGCGCGCCGTCCCGGTCGCCGGCCAGGCTGAGTTCGTGCGCCCGCAACGCCGCAGGCCAGCGGTCCGGCAGCCGCCCCGCCACCAGGTCGCGGCGGGCGGCGTCGTTCTCCTCCCCGCCAGGGACGAGCAGGTAGCCCAGCGGAAGCGGGAAGGCACCGAGCGGTTGCGGCCGGACGGCGGAGATCGATGGGTCGAGCGGTGTGGTGGTGGGGGACGGCGCGGTCAGTGCATCAGCCATTCAACGGTCCTCGAAGGTCTCGTTCGGCGGCGCGCTTGATCAGGCGGGCTGAGATCTGCGCGCGAGCCTCGGTCGCATAGGTGTCGATCCGCTCACGGACGATCCCGTCCGGGAAAGTGACGACGATCTCCACGGCCCACCGTCCGCGCTCGGGCACGATCAGCACCTGCACGTCCTCCGCCTCGTCGGTGGCCACGGCGAATCACGACTCCCGCTCCAACGGAATGCGCAGCGCCGCCTGCTCGTCGTCCCAGTGGGCGGGCCGGCGGCCGATCGGCACCTGGTCGCCAATGCCCTGGTCACCGAGCATCTCCCGAACCAGCACGGAGCGATCGCCCGCCGGGTTCCGTTGTTTGAGCAGGAGGCCGCCGCTGCGCGGACCGCGCAGCGGGATGAGCCAGAACTGACCCTCGCGGACTGCGGCCACCGCAGCGTCGGACGGGAACCGCGCTGCGGCGAGCTCCGCGTCCAGCCTCAGATAGCCGTCCTCGGTGAACTCGACGGTGGCATCGCCCGTGCCGGGGTCGGGCCGCAGCGGGGCAAGGTACTCGCGTTCGACGATCTCGATCACCTGCTCCAGTGCGGCCGTTGCGGTTTCGGACAGATCGGTCCCGAGGGAGACGTCGGCGACCTCGACGAGGAAGACGGTGATGTCGGTGGGGCAGTCGCTGCCGAGTGCCCAGCGGGCGAACGCGATCGCATGGTCCCACCGGAACGAGTGGGTGTGTAGGCCCTGCAGCGGAGGCAACTCCGCCAGCTCCGCGCCGGGCACCCGGAACAGGGTGCCCGGCGCGGAGCCCGTGGCCGCGGCGTCGACGATCACGACGCGCTCGGCGCCACGCATCTGGAAGGCGACGTCCATCCCGGCAGTACCGCCGTCGACGAGCCGGGCGCCCGACGGAACGCCGCGCTCCCAGAGGTGCCGGACGAGCACCGGCCCCAGCCCGTCGTCACCCCGCAGGAGGTTCCCGCAGCCGACGACGAGCACCGCACATCCGGGTGGCTCGATGTCGACGGCGGGAGCCGCCTCGGTGACGTGCTGTTCCGTGGACGTCGGGATCACACCATTCCGTTGATCACGAACTTGGACAGTTCCCGGCCCGACTTGCCGTCGTAGGCGTGCACCGTGCAGACCAGGCAGGAGTCGAAGCTGCGTGCGACGTGCCCCAGCTCGACGGGGTCCTCCGGGTCGATGATCGGAGAGCCGACCAACGCCTGTTCGATCGGACCGAGGACCGCGGCGCCGTCCCGGGGGCCGATGTTCCATGCCGTCGGGGTGACCACCTGGTAGTTCTTGATCTTGTTGTCCTCGATGACGATCCAGTCCGACAGCGAGCCGCGGGCGGCCTCGGTGGAGCCGAAGCCCTTGCCGTCGGCGTGCTCGACGGGCTTGGTGTAGAAGCTCTCCTTGAGGTCGATCTGGTCGAGCCACTGCCGCGCCCACTTGTAGTACTTGGGCGCCTCGTGCATGCGGGCCAGCTGCCGCACGAACACGCTCGCACCGATCTTGTCGACCATGTCGACGAACAGACCGTCATTGTCCTGGTGGGCTGCGGCACCGGGACCGCCTGCCGCCATCCGGCGGGCGAGCGGGCCGGCCTCGAGCGGGATGTAGCCCCGGCCCGGAACGTCGTACCGGGGCGACTTGGCCCAGCTGTACTTGCCCTGCTTCGCGCCGTCGGCGGGGTCGATCGGGTTCGTCTCACCCTCGAAGGGGTGCAGCGAGCCGGTGCCCTCGTAGAACGAGTGCGTGACGTCCTCGGTGACCCTGGCCTGGTCGAAATCGTGCCACTGGCCGTCGGCGTACACGCCCTGCCGCCCGATCAGCGCCGCGTTGCGGCCGTCGATCGTCGGGTTCTCATACATGGACGGCTCGAAGTAGGTGCCGGTGGCCAGGAAGTTGCCGACGCCGCGGCCGTACTTGTCCAGGCCGACGTCGAGGCAGTAGCGGATGAAGAACCCGCAGTCGCTGTCGTGCTGCGACTCGTTCTCGTCGACCCAGGCGAGCACGTCCTCCCAGGTCTCGTTGGCGAGCCACCGGTCGACGGAGCAGCCGAGCCAGTGCTTCTCGAGCCAGTTGTCCTTCCAGTGCTCGAGGATCGCGATCGAACGGGTGACGTCGGCCAGCGTCGGGGCGCACATCACACCGCCGGGGACCATGAAGCTGGAGTGCGGCCACTGGCCGCCGAAGATGGCGTAGACCTCGACCGGCTTGGCGGAGAGCACCACGCCGGGCTGGTAGCTGGTGCCCACGTACGGCGCGAACCGGCGGACCGCCTCGGCGTACATCGTCGACTTGGCATAGTTCTTGTTCGTGAGGTCGATCGCGAAGAGCGCGTAGAAGTAGCGCGGGATGGACTGCAGGGTCTCCATCGCCTGGCAGATGTTGCGGATCAGCGTGGCGTTGTGCGGCATGTGCGTGCGCCACGCGGTGTCGAGCGCGTACGCCGACTTGTACAGGTGGCTACCGCCGCAGATCCCGCAGATGCGGGGGCAGACGATGAGCCCCGCCTGCGGGTCCTTGCCCCGCAGGATGATCTCGAATCCGCGGAACATCGCGGCTTCGGTCCAGGCCGACGTGACGACGCCGTCCTCAATGGTCACTCGAACGTCGAGGTCACCCTCGACGCGGCCCAGCGGGCTCACGTGCAGGTCGAGCGCGGTCATGGTGGGTCCTTTCCGGACGACCGGGGTTCCAGGGGAGGGGTCGGTCAGACGACGAACATGTCCTCCTTGGACCACTGCGGTGCCGCGATGCGCGCTGCCGCGGCGTGGGCCATGTACGTCAGGTGGTCGCTGCCCTCGGGGACCTCCTTCGGAATCGTCCCGCTGACCTTCTGGGTCTTGAAGACGGTGCCCGGGGCGAGGTCGAAGTGGGGGAACTCGGGCTCGGTGCAACCCAGGCAGGGCATACCGGCACGGGTCTTGGACGACTGCCGGTTCCACAGGATCCGGTTGCACGGCGAGTGCGTCATCGGGCCCCGGCAGCCCATCTCGTAGAACAGGCATCCGGTGCGGGTGCCCTCGCCGAACGAGTATGTCGACTGCTTGTACTCGAAGAACTGGACCCGCGTGCACCCGGTCTGGGTGAACGACTTGAAGAAGGTCTCCGGCCGGTGCAGGTCGTCGAGCCTGATGTCGCCTGCTCGCCCGGTGGCGAGTGCGACGAGGATCTGGGTGATCCAGTCGGGGTGCGCGGGGCAGCCCGGAATGTTGATCACCGGGAGACCCATCTTGGAGGTGAAGTCCGGCCCGAGGAACCCGCCCTTGGCGCGTTTGTGGAACTGCAGCCCCGTGGAGGCGGACGGGTTGGGCTCCATCGCCGGGATCCCGCCCCACGATGCGCAGTCCCCGATCGCGACGACGATCTGGGCCTGCGCGGCGAGATCGGTCACCCAGTCCTTCATCGGGCGGTCGGCGAACATGTCCATCCGTCCGCTGCCGTCCGGTGCCTCGATCACGGAACCCTCGAAGACGAAGATGTCCAGCGGTCGGTCACCGTTCGCGCAGTCCCAGAACAGCTTCTGTGCGTTCTTGCCCAGCTCGAGGCCCAGCGATGGATGCCAGACCAGGTCGAGCCCGAAGTCGACGATCAGGTCGACGACGTTCGGTTCCTCTGCGTTCAGGAACGACATCGTGTTCCCGCTGCACGCTCCTCCTTGGAACCACAGCACGGAGGCCATGGGTACTCCTCTCCTTCGGATCCGCATCGACGCGGGCCGCAGTGGTGAAGGCAGCGGTGAACGCTGCCGACGTCAGGTCGAGCCGGGTACGGGTGAACTCAGGGCAGCTTGCGGCCGAGGGCCTTCGCGACCTGGATCAGCAGGCCGAGACCCCGCGCGACGTCCGGGTCCTTGAGCACCCGGAGGAGGCCGAAGGCACCGGTCGGCGCGGACGGCGACTTCGCGTCTGCCTCCTTGGCCTCCACGAGTGCCTCGCCCATGAGCTCGAGCGTCGTGGCGGTCCGGCGGTCGGTCATCAAGCTGGAGGTGAGCAGGGCGTTGAGCGTTGGCGTGGCCCCGGCGAGGCCGCTGGAGAGCGTGGTCAGGCTGGCGAGCAGCGCCTTGACGTCGACGCCGGCAAGTGGGGACGGCGTCGATCCCGCTGCACTGCGCAGCTCGTGCACGCCGTCCACGACGGCCTCGGTGATGGTGTCGCCCCGGCGGAGGAAGCCGTCGAGGCCGGTGACGAGCATGGCCAGTAGATCCGCGTGGTCCAGGACCTGGCCGAGTGCCGCGGCGGTCCCGGGATCGTCCAACCGCTCCAGCAGGTCGCTGCCCGGGGACCGAGCTACGAGTTGACCGTTCACGGCCACGGGAAGCCTCCTGCGTCGGTTGGTTCGGGTCTGTGAGCTGACGCACACGGTAAGCAGATACACCCGCTCGGCCTATCGTTTCCACGCAGCAACTATCAGGATCGCGCAGAGCTTGTGGAACCGATGCGAGCGCCTCGTCGATCGGTCTTGCATATGAGCGCCGCCGACCCGGGCGGCTACCGTCGGATCGCCCCGCGACACCGCCGGGACGCCGCGCCGTGACGCCGGATGTCCACGGCTCGGCGTCGTTGATCGGTCGGGTCGCGACCACGGGACCTGGGCCGGCGTGCCCCACGTTCGACGACATCGCCACCGCCGTACTCACCGCCGGTGACGGCCAAGGATGCGCCGACGCGGCGCTACAGGATCACCTGACACTCGGCAGGCAGACGTTCCGCGCCTGCCATTCTGGTGGCGCCGAACCACAAGTACCCGCACATGTTCCGGAGCGCCGACCTGGTGCTGCTCACCAAGATCGACCTGCTCCCGTACGTCGACTTCGACGTCGCGCGGTGCGCCGAAGGAGCGCGGCGGGCGCGGCCGGGCGTCGAGGTACTGGAGGTGTCGGCAACGCGCGGCGACGGTCTGCCGGAGTGGTACACGTGGGTGCGAGCGACCTGCACGTGACGGGCCGCGCGGAGCCGGTCAACGGCCGGTCGCCCGACTCGGATCGGCTGCGCGCACGCCGTTGCCACCTGATCTGCCACCAACTCGACGCGCATCGGCCGATACCCCGGATCCGTTCAGCTCCTCGCACCTCCGCACCCGCGCGTAGCGATCGAGGAACACGTGCAGCGCCTCGTGCACGTGGGCCAGGTCCTGGGCCCGCGCATCCAGGCTGGCGATTCCTTCCCGGGTGATCGAATACGTGCGCCGGGCCGGCCCGACGTCGGATGCCTGCCACTGCGACCGCACCAGCCCGTGGCGCTCCAGCCCCCGCAGTGCCCGGTACACCCCGCCCGCGTCGCCGTCGACGTCGTGCATGGTCCGCAACCGGGCCGCGAGCTCGTAGCCGTGGTCGGGACATTCGCGCAGCAGGAGCAGCAGGCACGGTTGGAGGAAGTTGCGCGGTTCCAGGTCGGACATGTGTCAGGTCCCGGCATCGTCGGTGGTGGTGGACGTCGAGCGGGCGTGGATCACCCAGCGAGGGCACGCCATCGACCTCACGTCGGGCTCGGTACGGGTGGGGCTCAGGGCAGCTTGCGGCCGAGGGTCTTCGCGACCTGGATCAGCAGGCCGCGACCGCGACCGACGTCGGGGGCCTTGAGCGCTCCGAGCAGGGCGAACGCGCCGGTTGGTGCCGTGGGCGATCTCGCGTCCGCCTCGGTGGCCTCCACGAGTGCCTCGCCAAGGAGTTCGAGTGTGGTGGCGGTGCGGGGGTCGGTCATCAGCGCTGAGGTGAGCAGGGCGTTGATGGTGGGTGCGGCTCCGGCGAGGCCGCCGGACAGAGTGGTCAGGTCCGCGTGGTCGAGGAGCCGGCCCAGTGCCGCGGCGGTGCCTGGATCGTCGAGGCGTTGCAGCAGGTTGCTGCCCGGGGACCGCGCCACGAGCTGACCGTTCACGGCCACGGGAGCCTCCGTCCGTCGGGTGGGTCCGATGTGTGAGCTGACACACACGCTAGGCAGATGCACCGGCTCGGCCTATCGTTTCCGCGCAGCGACTATCAGGATTGCGAAGAGATTGTGTCTTTGATGCGAGCTGTTGCTGCTCAGACTTGCATTGTGGTGCTCGTGACCTGCCGATTCGCCGACGTGGGACGCCGGAGATGACGTCGAGGCTGTCGAGGCTGCGGTTCATCGACGCCCGGCGCACCGCCGGTCCGGTCCGCCGCAAGGTCCGGTCCCGCGGCGTTCCGCCCGCACTGGCCCAGCACGAGATCTTCTACTCGGAGGACGTGCGCTCGGCCGCCCAGATGCTGGGCAAGGTGCTCTCCCCCGGTTCGCTCACACTGTCCAGCCCGGGTGAGCGGGGGTTCGCGGCGAGCCTGTTCGGCGTGCGGCTTCGCGATATCAGCATGCTCTACCTCGACCTGACCGTCGCCGCAACGCTCGACATCCCGGTCCTCGGTCCGTACTTCACGATCTGCATGCCGACCAACGGCCGGGTCATGTGCCACGGGAAGGAGATCACGATCGAGGCGAACACGGTCCAGGCGCTGGTCACGAGCCCCGGCCCGAGCGTCCGGATGGAGTTCGGCCACGACTCGCCGGTCCTGGTGATCCGCATCGAGGAGCCGCCACTGGCCGCGCACCTCACCAGGCTGATCGGGAGGACCCTGCCGCACCCCATCGCCTTCGAGCCGGCGTTCGACCTCGCCGAGGAGGCGGCGATGCGGTGGAACACGGCGGTGCAGCTGCTGCACGCGGAGGTGTACTACGCAGGCTCGCTCGTCCAGCGCGGTCAGGGGATCGGTGCGATCGAGGAGCTGCTGATGAGCAGCCTCCTGCACCTGCAGCCCTCCAACTACCACCACGAGTTCACGACGCCCGTGGTGCGCGCCGAACGCCGGGTGATCACGGAGGCGACCGACTTCATCGAGGCGCACCTGAGCGAGCGGATCACGCTGGAGATGATCGCGCGCAGCGTCCACCTGAGCGTACGATCCGTCCAGCAGGCCTTCCACGACGAGCTGGGCCTCAGCCCCGTCGCCTACATCCGCGAGCGACGCCTGACGCGTTCCCGCGAGGAACTCACCGATGCACTGCCGACCGACGGCGTGACCGTCACCAGCGTCGCTCAACGCTGGGGCATGCACCACCTGGGCAACTTCTCGGTCGAGTACCGCAAGAGATGGGGCGAGACGCCGTCGGAGACCCTGCGCCGGTGACCCCGCCGCCCGGACTGTCCGCTGAACTCAGGAGGTCGACGTGCACGAGCTCTCGATCTGTCGTGCCATCACCAAGCTCGTCGAACGCCACGCGGCGGGCAGCACGGTCCGTACCGTCCGGCTCCGGGTCGGCGAGCTGCGCCAGATCGTTCCGGACACGCTCACCTACTGCTGGGAGCTCGTGACGGAGGGTTCGGATCTCGAGTCGGCGACGCTCGAGATCGAGCGCGTACCCGCGGCGATCCGCTGCGCTGGATGCTCTCACGAACACACCCTCACCGAACCGGTTCTCGTCTGCCCGAATTGCCAGGGTAAAGACGTCGAGATCGTGGCCGGCGAGGAATTCCTCATCACTTCTCTCGACCTCATGGAGGTATGACGCTCGTGGGCCGTTTCCACAGACACGACGAGAACCACAACGACCCCGGGAACGGCCATGGCCACGGCCACGACGCCCCCGTCGGAGATCACTCCGGATACACGACCGGGTCCGATCGGATCGAGATCCTCGAGCGCATCTTCGACGAGAACGACCAGACCGCGGACGCGAACCGGGCGGACTTCGATCAGGCGGACGTCCTGGCCGTGAACCTGATGTCGTCCCCGGGCGCGGGAAAGACCGCGCTCCTGCGGCAGACGCTCATGCGACTGCGCAACCACCTGCGGGTCGGCATCGTCGAGGGCGACATCGAGACGAGCATCGACGCAGACCGCCTGACGGGCCTCGGCGCTGAGGTCGCACTCCTCAACACCGCGAACGGCTTCGGCGGCGAATGCCATCTGGACGCACCGATGGTCCGTTCCGCCCTGCCCCGGCTCCCGCTCGGTGACCTGGACCTGGTCATCGTCGAGAACGTGGGGAACCTCGTGTGCCCGGCCGAGTTCCACGTCGGCGAGCACAATCGGGCCATGGTCTACTCGATCACGGAGGGCGAGGAGAAGCCGCTGAAGTACCCCGTGATGTTCCGATCCGTCGATCTCGTGCTGGTCAACAAGGTGGACCTGCTCCCGCACCTCGACTTCGACATCGAGGCCTTCTACCGCAACCTCCGGAACGTCAATCCGGGCGTCGAGGCCATCGAGACGAGCGCACGAACCGGATCCGGGATCGACCTGTGGTGCTCGTGGCTGACCGCTCGACACGCGGAGCTCGCCGCGGCCCGCGCCCTTCCCGCGAGCGCGGCCGGCATCTCCCCGGGCGCCTCCCCCGCATAGGTGATTCGGCGGGACCGATCGATCAGTTGACTGTCCACGATCGCTGCGGTGGCGCTCGGCACCGAGGACCGGACAGGAGTGACATGGCCCCCATCACCGAACGCGCGGCCAGACCCGCCCCGGATCGCAATCTCGCACTGGAACTGGTCCGGGTCACCGAGGCCGCCGCGATGGCCACCGGCCGCTGGGTCGGTCGCAACGACCCGGCCGGTGCGCTCACCGCAGCCGTCGAGGCGATGCGCGCCATGATCGGCACGGTCGAGATGGCCGGCACGGTGGTGATCGGCGATGGCCCCGACTGCGACACCGACGGTGAGGTGCGGCTCGCCCGCGGTGAGCTCGTCGGCGAAGGCACCGGCGCCGCCTACGACATCGCCGCCGATCCCGTGGACGGCATCACGTTCACGACCAAGGGGCTGGCGAACGCGGTCTCCGTCCTCGCGGTCGCGCCACGAGGTGCCCTGTTCGATCCGTCGGCCTGCGCCCGGATGGACGTGCTCGTCGCGGGGCGCGAGGCGCGGGAGCACGTCGACCTGCGACAGCCGGTGCGCGAGAACGTGCAGCGACTCGCGAAGGTGCGGCAGTGTCACGTGGAGGACGTCACCGTCGGCATGCTCGCCCGGCCCCATCACGAGGAACGCGCCCGAGAGGTGCGCGACGCCGGCGCGCGGATCCGCTTCCTCACCGGTGGTGAGGTCACCGCGGCCATCGTCGCCGCAAGCCCGCAGACCGGGATCGACCTGCTGATCGGCAGCGGCGGCACCGCGGAGAGCGTCATCGCCGCCTGCGCCGTCAAGTGCCTCGGTGGCACGCTGCAGGGCACACCGGCTCCGGCTGACGGCTCGGAGCTCGCGCGCCTGCAGGACGCCGGGATCGATGCGGACGCTGTGCTCGACGTCGACGATCTCGTTCGCGGTGACGATGTGTTCTTCGTCCTCACGGGGATCACCGACGGCGAGCTCGTCCGCGGGGTCCGGTACGGACCAGACGTCGCGACCACCGATTCGCTGGCGATGCGCGCGCGCAGCGGCACCGTCCGGCGGATGCAGAGCGACCACCGGCTCGACCGGCTCGCCCGCTACAGCGCGGTCGACTACCAGTAGCACCGCCCACGGACGTCACGCACCGCGTGGCCACCGCACATCAGGTCGGAGCGCTCAACCGACATGCGAGACGAACAGAAAGAGGTGAACGGTGCGGATCGCGGACATTCTGACGTACAAGGGCCGGACGGTGCACACGGTTTTCCCGTACTCCGACGTGGAAGCGGCGGTGCACGCGCTGCATGGTGCCGGGGTCGGGGCACTGCTGGTGTGCGACGACGACGGCAAGATCTGCGGGATCGTGTCGGAACGCGACATCGTCCGTGCGCTGGTCACGCGTGGCTCGCAGCTGCTGAGGACCTCGGTGGCGGACATCATGACCCGCAATGTGGCGACCTGTGGGCCCGATGACTCGCTGACCCACGCGATGGCGCAGATGACTCGCGACCGCTTCCGGCACCTGCCGGTGCTCGACAAAGGTGAGCTGGTGGGGCTGGTGAGCATCGGTGACCTCGTCAAGCACCGGCTGCGGGAGATGGAACTCCAGACCGGGGTGCTGCGCGACCTCGTCATCGCCAAGAGCTGAGCACCGGGCCCGCGTTCCGCGTAATTCGGCCGGTCTGGAGATCCTGGGCGGGTGAGGCTGCAGGTCAGGGCGGTGCGGGTGGCTGTCGAACCGAGAAACGCCTAGAGAAACGCCTGGCTGGGTAGCTGCTGCTGGGCGAGCCGTGATG
>NZ_JAJCYB010000046.1 GCF_029263155.1 Pseudonocardia sp. | reverse complement strand
CTCGCCGGCGCTCAGGACAAACTCGCCCAGATCGACCGCCGCGCCCGCCCGGCGACCGTCGACCTCGGTATCCCGCCGATCACCACGAGCGGCTGAACGCACACGCCCGCAACGAGCCTCTGAAGATCAAGTTCAGAGAATACGGGATGACCATCCGCACCTGTGTGCCGGCGGACCCGCAGTCCAAGGGCGGCAGCGAGGCGACGGTGCGGATCGCAAAGGCCGACCTCGTCCCCACGAGCGCGAACCTGCTGCAGGAGTACCGGACGTTCTCCCAGCTCGAGACGGCCTGTCGGGAGTTCTGCGAGCAGGTCAACACGCGCCCGCACCGGGAGACCCGCCGCCCACCGGTCCAGGCGCTGGCCGAGGAACGCAAAACACGGCGACGACCTGGTCATCACCGCCGTCGGCAAGCACGGGCCGGGCGAGGTCGCCCGGCATGCTCGGTCCACGCCCGGGACACCCTCGATCCGGGCGGAGCACTACCCGCCGTCCACTGCCGCGGCGAACGCCGCCGGGGAACGGGTGCCCCGGGCTACCAGCGCCGCGGAGACCGAGTTCCTCGCCCTCGGACCGGGCGCGACGTCCTGGCTGGTCGAGGCAGCCGGCAGCGGTGCGCGCGGGGTCCGGCGCAAGATAGCCGAGGCCGTCGCGCTGGCCAAGCTGCACCGGCCCGGCGAGGTCGACCGCGCCCTCGGGACCGCCGCGGTCGCGGGCCGGTTCGCCGAGAACGATGTGCTGCGCATCCTCCCCACCAGGCCGGACGCGACATCAACAAGCCCACCACCAGGGCCAGTCAGACCCGGGGAAGCTCATCGACGCGATGCCGATGGCCGACGTGTCATCGGTGATCACATGGCTCGTGTCGGACGAGGCGAAGTGGGTCACCGGCGTGACCCTCCCCGTGGACGCGGGCTACCTCCTCAAGTGAGGCGACAGATCGGGGGCCGCCCGGCCCCCTACCTGCTCAACCGTGGGAGGGCGACGACATCCGGCCGGGCCACGGCATCGCCACGGCCTTCCCGCCCCCGCCGTTCAACCGCTCGCTGCGCAGCTCCCCACGCCGGACCTTGCCCGCATCGCTCCGCAGAGGATGGTCGACGTACTCCACACTGCGGGGAACCTTATAGGCGATGAGGCGCTCCCGGAGGAAGGTCGCCAGCTCCTCGGGGGGAATTTCCCGCGGATCGGCCTCGACCACGGCGTGCACCACATTGCCGCGGTCGTCGTCGGGCAGCCCGATGACCGCCGCCGACCGAACCGCCGGGTGCTCCAGGATCGCCGCCTCCACCTCCGCCGGATAGACGTTGACCCCGCCGCTGAGGACCATGTCCTGGAGCCGGTCCGCCATGTACAGGTAGCCCTCGCCGTCGAACCAGCCGACGTCGCCGAGGGACTCCCAGCCATCCTCGGACGATCGGGCCTCGGCACCGACGTAGCGGTACATCGGTGCCGAGCGTGCCTGGTCACCCCGCAGCCACACCTCACCGCGCTCACCGGTGTCGAGCGGTTCGCCCCGCTCGTTCCCGACCCGCATCTGACCGACGACCACCCGCCCGACCGATCCCGGGCGCTCGAGCCACTCGGACCCGGTAATCAGGGTGACCGCCTGCTGCTCGGCGGCCGAGTAGATCTCGACGATCCGCTCCGGCCCCAGCCAGTCGATCCAGCGGCGCTTCAGCCAGGCCGGGCAGGGCTCGGCCATGTGCCACACCGACTCCAGGGACGACAGGTCGTACCGGAGCCGGGCCTCGTCGTCCAGGTCGATGATCCTCTTCATCATCGTCGGCACGCTGTAGAGCACGTCGGCCCCGAACTCCTCGACGGCCGCGAGCGTGCGCTCCGGGTCGAACCGCTCCAGCGCGACGACGAGGCTGCCCGCGATCAACGCCTCGCACGCCCACAGCACCGGACCGTTGTGATGGAGCGGGCCGGGCACCACGACCACACCGCCGTCGCGGAAGCCCCGGCCCCACATCCTCGGAACACCGGGGTCGAACAGTGCCGGGTCTCCCGAGACGATCAGCTTGGGGCGCCCCGTCGACCCGCCCGAGGTCGCGATCTTCCATGCGGGCGAGACCACGTCCGGGAGCTCCGGCACGGGGCTGCCGTCGAGGCGCGCCCGGTGGTCCACCGCCACATGGGGATTCCCCGCCACACCTGCCGACCCACGGCCGATCACGGCCCGCGGCGCCGCCAGAGCGACGATCGCCTCCAGCTCGGCCCGGGGAAGCTGCTCGGAGACCGCCTGCGGGATCGCTCCCGCCTTCCAGCACGCCACGTACGCGACGAACCACTCCACACAGTTCGGCAGGGCCACCGTAACGACGTCGCCGACCACGACCCCGTGCGCGAGGAGCCGGTGGGCGAGCCGGGTGCCGGCCTCGTCCAGCTGGGCCCGGGTGAGCGAGTCCGGTCCGCAGACCACCGCGAGCCGGTCGGGATCGGCGACGGTCAGGTCGGAGAGCCGCCGAGGGTAGGACACAGTGCTCATGATCGGTTCTCACCTTCGGTGTGACGGACGGAGATCCACGACCTCAACGCGGCGAGGTCTGCAGCAAGCTGATCGGGTCGGTCGTCCGCGACGTGCTCGATCAACGCGAAGCGGTCGCGGCCCCACGACCCGGGCTCCCGACAGTGCCGCAGGATCTCGCGCCACAGGTCCTGCCACGCGACGAGCGGGTAGCGGTCCTCGTAGCTGCGCCACGCGAAAAGGTGCACGTGCGACACCCGGGCCGCCACCGACCGGAACTCGGCGACCAGGTCCGCCACCGACCCCGGCCCGTCCGGCTGCCAGTACAGGAAGAAGTGCGGGTCGTCGATCTGCCGCGACAACGCCACGGCGGACTCGGCCGTCGCGGTGATGGTCCGGCGGTGGTACTCCAGCGACGCCGTGAAGCCCCGACCGGTGATCAGCGGGACGATCGCGCGCACGCCGTCCACGACCCGTCGGCGCTCGTCCGACGCCGCGTCCGGGGTGATCCCGAGCTCTCCCCAGATCCGGATGTTGCCGACGCCCAGCGCCTCGGCCACGTCCAGGACGGGGTCCAGCCGGTGGACCACGTCGGCGGTGCCGGCCTGCAGGTATGTTCCGTAGGAGACGCACTCGATGCCCGCGTCGCGGCACCGCTCGGCGAGCCGCCGGGCACCGGCCGCGTCACCCGGCGGGACGTGCACGTCGGCTCCCCACTCGATGCCCGCCGCGCCGCTGTTCTCGGCGAGACGTAACACCTCGTCGGTGGACAGCTGCCGCACCGCGATGGAACAGAACCCCGGCCGGACCGCGACCGGCTCCGGTATCCCGTCTGCCACGTGCTACCCCTGTTCCCCGGCGGGTTGCGGCACGGCCGTTCCGGTCCCGGCATCGATCGGCGGGTAGTGGCAGGCAGTGAAGTGCCCGGGATACACCTCCCGGACCTGCGGTTCCTCCTCGGAGCAGCGCGACCGGGCTGCGGGGCACCGGGTACGGAAACGGCAGCCGCTCGGTGGAGCGATCGGTGAGGGCAGCTGACCCTCGACCAGCGGCACCGGCCGCCGTTCGTGGTCCGGGTCGGCGACCGGGATGGCCGAAAGCAGCGCCGTGGTGTAGTGGTGCGCCGGGCGTGCGTACACGGCCTCGGCCGGTCCGACCTCACACACCTTGCCCAGGTACATCACCATGACCCGATCGCTGATGTTCTTCACCACGGCCAGATCGTGTGCGATGAACACCAGCGTCAGGCGGTAGCGCGCCTTCATGTCCTCGAGCAGGTTCAGGATCTGCGCCTGCACCGACACGTCGAGGGCCGAGACCGGTTCGTCGCAGATGACCAGCTTCGGATCCAGCACGAGCGCACGGGCGATCGAGATCCGTTGGCACTGACCGCCGGAGAACTGGTGCCGCCGACGTGACACCGCGGTGTCGGGGTCGAGGCCAACCGCGGCCAGTACCTCCCGCACCTTCTCCGCCCGGCCGTCGGCGTTCCCGCGCCGCCAGATCCGCAGCGCCTCGACCACGATGTCCCCGACCCGGCGCCGGGGGTTGAGCGACGACACCGGGTCCTGGAAGATCATCTGGAGGCGGGGCCGCACGCGCCGCAGGTCCTGGCCCCGCAACGAGGTGAGCTCCTGTCCCTCGAAGACCACCGATCCCGAGGTCGGTCGGCGCAGCTGCATCACCGCCCACCCGGTGGTGGACTTGCCGCAGCCGGACTCGCCGACGATGCCGAGCGTCTCGCCCTCCTGGACATCGAAGCTGACGCCGGACACCGCGTGCAACGTTCGGCCACCTGCCGAGGGGAACTCGACGACCAGGTCCTGCACCCTCAGCAGCGCGTCCTCCCGCAGGTGCGCCGTACCGCTGCCCGCCATCAGATCACCGCCGACGGCATCGGAACGCGGTCCGCGACGCGATCATGAACGTTCCCCTGCGGCCCTGCCCGTTCCACCCCGGTACCCAGCGGGAACCAGCAGCGATAGCGGTGGCCGGATCCCACGTCGTCCACCAGCGGCGGTTCGTCCTGCCGGCACCGGTCCTGCGCCGACGGGCAGCGCGGCGCGAACCGGCAGCCCGGTGGACGGTCGAGGAGGTCGGGCGGTCGGCCGGCGATGGCCGCCAACCGCGTGTGGCTCGGGTCGTGGATCCGGGGGATCGACCGCATCAGCGCGTCCGTGTAGGGCATCCGCGGCGATCGGAACACCGACCGCGCCGGACCCTGCTCCACGATCTGCCCGGCGTACATCACCGCAATGTCGTCGGCTCGACCTGCGACGACTCCGAGGTCGTGGGTCACCAGGATCATCGCCATGGACCGTGCGGACTGCTGCTGTTGGAGCAGGTCGAGGATCTGGCTCTGCACCGTGACGTCCAGTGCCGTCGTCGGCTCGTCGGCGATGAGCAGCCGTGGGCTGCAGACCAGCGCGATCGCGATCCCGATCCGCTGCCGCATACCGCCCGAGAGCTGGTGCGGGTACTCGCGCGCGCGCCGCTCCGGTTCGGGGATCCGGACGGACCGCATGAGTTCGACGGCCGCATCGTCCGCCGCCGACCTCGTCATCCGGCGATGCACGCGCAGGACCTCGGTGATCTGACGGCCCACCCGCACGACCGGGTTCAGCGAGGTCATCGGGTCCTGGAAGACCATCGACATCTCGGTGCCCCAGATCCGCCGCAGCTCGGAGGGCGGCAGCTGGTCCATCCGCAGACCGTGGAACAGCACCCGGCCGCTGCGCTCGATACCGGCGCGGGGCAGCAGCCCCATGATCGAGCGAGCGAGCATCGTCTTGCCCGATCCGGACTCCCCGACGATGCCCAGTGTCCTGCCCTGCTCGAGCTGGAGGTCGATGTCGTCGACCACCCACGCGGTGCCAGCCGAGGAGCGGAATCCAGTACGCAGTTCCTCGACCCGCAGAACCGGACCCGATTCCCCCGGCACCGGATCGTCGGTGCCCGCGTCGCCGGCCACCGTCACCCGGCCGGCCGCGATGGGAGAGTCCTTCATGGTGCCCACCGTCCTATCTCGCAAGCCACATGCGGTCGAAGAGAGGGCAGGTGTCGGTCACCGAGGTGTAGCCCTGCACGGCGTCGTTCATGTTCAGCACCTGGACGTACTGCGACCAGATGATGGCGGGCTGGTCCGCGATGATCACCCTGGCCACGTCCTGGTAGATCGTGCGGCGCTCATCCGGGTCCTGGGTCGCCCGCGCGGCCGCCAGCAGCTCGTCGACGGCAGGGTTGCAGTACTTGATGTAGTTCCGCGCCGATCCGCACTGGTAGGTGTCGGACAGGCTCGGCTCGGGCGAGACGAACGGCCGGTACAGACTGAACATCTGGTAGTCGCCGCCCGGCAGGCCCGCGACGTACGCCGTGCCGTCGAGGATCTGGATGTCGACCACCAGGTTGCGGTATCCGGCCAGCTGCGACTGCACGGCCTCGGCCGACTGCCTGTCCGGAGCGTCGAAGGTGATGGTGAAGGTGAGGGGTGCACCGTTAGTCGCCGCGTACTCGTCGAACATGCGCTGCGCCGCCTCCCGGTCGAACTGCGGCCAGGCCAGGGCGGGATCGAAGAGCTCCGACGACGTGGCGAAGAACGGCCCCGGTGCCAGGTCGGCGTTCTGAAAGCGGATGTCGTTGAGCGTCCCGTAGTCCAGCGCGGATGCCACCGCCTTGCGCGCGAGACCGTCGTCGAACGGCGCCCTCGCGTTGTTCAGCGCCAGCAGCCGGCCTCCGCTCTGGTCGGTCAGCTGGGTGACGACACCGGGAGTCTGCTTGGCCTGTTCCAGATACTGAGGTGTGGACAGGTCCAACTCCGCCTGTCCGGCGGCCAGTGTCTGGAACCTCTGCTGGGCGTCCGCGACCGTACGGATCTCCACCTCATCCAGGTAGGGGTAGGGCGCGTTCCAGTAGGCGGGATTGCGCTCCAGGGTCATGGTCCCGTTCTTGACCCACTGCTTGAGGACGAAGGGACCGGCACCGACGGGCTGGTTCCCGAAGGCCTCGGCGTCGGCCCGGATCGCCGTCGGGGACCCGATGAGGGTCAGCGGCGATCCGGCGACGAACGACGGGAAGGTGCTATTGGGCTGCTTGAGCACGACGGTGACGGTGAGGGGACCCTCGACGGCGATCGAGTCGATCTTGGACGCGGTGTCGAGACTGCCGGCGGCGTTCTGTGGGTCACGCAGCCGGTCCCAGTTGAACGTGACCGCCTCGGCGTCGTACGGCGTGCCGTCGGTGAAGGTGATGTCGGGCTTCAGCGTGAGTGTCCACCGCAGGTTGTCGTCCGAGGTGAAGGACTCCGCGGTCTGCATCACCACCTCGCCGGTCGCCCCGTCCGCGTAGACGAGAGCGTCGAAGATCGGCAGCGCCCGCACGGCCTCGTAGTTCTGGCTGTTGATGACCGTGAGCCGCAACGGGTCGAGGCTCTTGACGTCGAACGCCGTCAGGTAGGAGACCGATCCCCCGCTCCGGGGCTCGCCGGCTGCCGGTGCCGATCCGGCGTCGGGGGGTGCGCCGCCACCGCACCCCGCGAGGGCGAGCGCGACGACGGCGATCAGGACGGCGAATGTTCCGCGCATGCGTTGAGGAGAGAACATCATTGGCCTTTCCGGGAAAATCGCTTCTGGGAGCGGCGAAGGTCAGGTACCGGCGGGGCGCTCGACCCCGAACCGGTCGTGGAAGTGGTCCCCGACGACGTTGAAGGCGAAGATCGTCGCGAGCAGGACGGCCGCCGGCAGGAACACGAGATGAGGGTCGGTGGCGAGGTAGCTCTGGCCGGATGCGATCGAGCCCCCCCAGCTCGGGTTCGGCGGGGGTACCCCGAGGCCGAGGAAGCTCAGCGAGCCCTCGGTGACCATGAGCCAGGCGACCACGACGAACGCGTAGGACCCGACGGGGAGCACTAGGTTCGGGAGGATCTCCCGGAAGAGGGTCCGCACACCGCGGGCACCGAGCACCCTGGAGGCGGTCACGAACTCGCGGTCGGCGTAGGAGAGCGTGATGGCGCGCGCCAACCGTGCGAAAGGTGGTACGGAGATGATCGCCAGTCCCAGGCCGAGGGTCCACAGGTCGGACCCGAGGACCGCGGTCATCGCGAGCAGCAGCACGAGCCCGGGAATGGCCAGGGCGGCATCGAGCACAAGGTCGATGACCGTCGCCGCACGGGCATAGAAGCCGGCTATCAGGCCCAGAACGCAACCGGCGGTGATGCTGAGCAGCACCGCCCCGACGCTCACGGCCAGTGACACGCGAGCCCCGACCATGAGCCGGACGAGCTGGCTGCGCCCGAACTCATCGGTACCCAGCAGGTGGACCGCATCGGCTCCGGGGGGCTGTCTCGGCGGCCCGACGGGGATGTCGTAGTGCGGCAGCGGGAGCCAGTCGGCCACGACGGCGGCCAGGACGACGAGCACCAACCACGTCGCCGCGAGCACGACAGGGAGCTGCCCGCGGCCGGCGCGGCGGGCACGGCGACGTTCCACCATCGTCGCAACCCGGCCGATCCGAGCGGTGGAGGTCCGGACGCTCATGCCGCTGCCCTGTTCCTGAGTCGGGGATCGATGACGGTGTAGAGCACATCGACCAGTGCGTTCACCAGGACGTAGCCCAGCGCCACGAAGACCACGACACCCTGGAGCACGGTGAAGTCGCGCGACTGGATCGAGGTGATGAGGAGGTTCCCGATACCGGGTAGGGCGAAGAGGACCTCGACGATGATCGTGCCCCCGATCAGCCGCGCCAGGATCAGGCCGACGACGGTGAACAGCGGGATCAGCGACGGCCGCAGGGCGTGGCGGAGCAGCACATAGGTCCGGGGCAGCCCCCGCGCGTGCGCGGCGAAGACGAAGTCCTCACCCAGTGTCGAGATCATGGCGGATCGGAGGACCCGAGCCACGACGCCGGTCTCGTAGATCGACAACGCGACGCCGGGCAGGAGCGCGGATCGGAGGTTGTCGGACAGGCCGTCGCTGATCGGGGACCATCCGGTCACCGGAAGGAGATGGAGCTGGACGGCGAACATGTACGCCAGCAGCAGGCCGGTCAGGAACGCGGGAGGGGAGATCATCAGTGACGTCGCCAGGAGCCCGGCACGGTCGACCCAGGTGTCCGCCCGGGAGGCCGTCCAGATCCCCAGCGGAACCCCCAGCGCCAGGGCGATGACGAGTGCTATGGCGGCGATCTCAAGCGTGACCGGCAGACGTTCGAGGATCGTGCTGAGAACCGGGTCGTTGGTGATGACCGAGGTCCCGAGGTCACCCCGGACGAGGTCGGCCAGCCACTCCGCATAGCGCAGCAGCAGCGGATCATCGAGACTCCACTGCTGACGGAGCTGTTCCAGCTGCTCGCTGGTGGCGCCCTCGCCCAGGACGACGGACGCGGGATCGCCCGGGATCAGATCGACCATGATCATCGTGACGAAACTGACGATGAGGACGACACCGAGAAGATGGAGAACTCGACGGGTAACGGCGCGCAACATTCTTCCCCTCGTCAGGGCAACCGGAGCACAGCCCCGCACCGGGGCGCGACCGCTCGGTCAGGAGCACCCGCGCCCCGGGGGGACGGTGGAGGAGAGCGCTAGGCCCAGGCGCCGTGGCGGCGGAACGCGCTCGTGTAGTCGATGTCGTGGTCGCGGTAGCGCTCCGCGACCTGGAGCTCGGAACCGTCGAGCGGCGTACCGAGCTGCGCGGCCGTGGGCGCGCCGATCCGGTTCGCCACGTCGACGAGCGTCGCCCGGTCGAGCCGGAACAGGCGCACCCCGTTCTCACCGGCCATGCCCCGGACCACGTCGAGGTCCAGACCGGCCAGGGCGTCCCGGAGTGCGAGATGGGTGCGGTTGGGCTCGGCCGGGTCCTCGCTGAAGGCCCACGTACCTTCCCGGTGCGGATAGTCGCGGCCCCATACGACGTTGTCCGCGTATCCCTCGGTGAGGGCGTCCTCGGCCTCGAAGTGGGCCATGAAGCTCGCTCCGACGAACACGTTGCGCTTCATGTAGTAGCTGGGCAGCTGCGGAACCGCGCCCCGCATCATCGGCGGCCCGGCCATCCATGCGGTGTCCATGTCGGTGATCGTCGGGCTCCACCACTTGCCCGGCTGCTCGGTCAGCATCAGCCGCACCCCGGGATGCCGCTCGAAGACCCCACCGATGACCATGCGCTGCATGCCCCGCCGCGACGGCCATCCGCACTGCTCGAGCTGGGCCAGGGCCAGGGAGTGCGGCAGCGACTCGGAGAAGCCGGGCACTGCCGCGCCCGCGTGGGTGTTCAGCACGATCCCCGACTCCTCGCACACGCGCCAGAACGGCGTCCACGCCGGCGAGTCGTACTGCGGGCCGTCCGAGGGCGCCATGGCGGGGAAGTTCACCGTGCGGATCCCCACCCCGGCCAGCCACTCCAGTTCGGCGGTCGCCGCCTCGATCTCCCACATCGGCAGGTGACCCGCACCGATCAGCCGCTCTGGCGCCTGTGAGCACGACTCCGCCAACCAGCGGTTGTAGAGCCGGATGCCCACGGCGTTCAGTTCGAACTCCCGCGCCGACCGAGCGGCCTGGGATGTCTTCGCCACGCCGGACAGCCCGACGAAGTGGAAGGGGAACGGGTCGCGGCTGAAGCTGCCGTGGAAGACGACCTCGGCCGCCACGCCGTCGGCGTCCATGTCGGCCAGCCGCACGGCCATGTCGTAGTGCCCGGCCGTCAGGCCGTTGAGCTCCTGGCGCCGCCGCCGGCCCGGCGACTCGCCCTGCATGCTCCCGTCGCCCTGGTTCGTGCGCATGTACTCGGCGAGGTCGTCCTGATACTGCGCCGGGCAGTAGTCGCGCAGGTCCTCGAATCGAGGACTGACGTGGCTGTCGGATGAGACGATGATCGCGGCATCATGCGCTTCCGGAGTAGGCGTCACCGCCGATTCGTCGAGCAGGCTCGTCATCGAACTCCCTCTTCCGTATCTGGTAGGCAAGCGGTTTCCACACTGTGACAGCAGTTATGTGCGACGTCAAGCGCTCAGATCCCGCGGACGCTTCAGGACCCGATTAGTGGCTTTCACCTGCTGGTCCGGCGCGTGCGCCGACGGCGAAGAGGAGTTCCGGGTTCGCTCGGCCACGACGACCTCTCGTACGCGTGCCGCTACCGAGCCCTGGCGCGTGGAGCAGCAGGAAAGCGCTACGCTGCGGAACGATCGATGCGCCAGAGACCGTGCGGGTCCTGTCGGTCGGGGTTTATCCAGGGAGGTGGCGATGACGGACCGGATGGACGGATCAGTCCGGCTGGAGGACGTCGCGAAGCTCGCAGGGGTGTCCCTGGCGACCGCGTCGCGCGCCCTGAACGGCAGTACCCGCCGGGTGAGCGACGATCTCCGGGAGCGTGTGCTCGACGCGGCGATGGCGTTGCAGTACACCGCGAACACCCACGCGCAGGCAGTGGCCCGCGGCCGCAGCGACGTCGTCGGCCTGCTGGTCCACGATATCGGCGACCCGTTCTTCTCCTCCATCGCGGCCGGGGTAATCCAGGCCGCCGACCGCGAGGGCCTGCTGGTGACCCTGGCCAGCACGGGCCGGGATCCCGCGCGTGAACTGCAGTTCGTCGGAGCCCTGCGCGGTCAGCGGGCCCGAGCTGTGATCATCGCCGGGAGCCGCGTCGACGACTCGGCACAGATGGCCCAGCTCGCCCGCGAAGTGGCCAGCTACCGCGCCGGCGGCGGGCGCGTGGCCATGATCAGCCAGAACCGGCTCCCCGTCGACACCGTGATGCTGGAGAACTGCGCGAGCGGAGATGCGCTGGCCAGGGCACTGGTCGGGCTGGGCCACCGCACGTTCGCCGTGCTCGCCGGTCCTGCCGAGCTACTCACCGCACGGGACCGGCTGGACGGCTTCCGCCAAGGGCTGACCGGTGTGGACATCCCGCTCCCCGCCCAGCACGTCATCCGCTCGGACTTCACGCGCGACGGCGGGTACAAGGCGCTGCAACAGGTCCTCGATGCGAACCTCGACGTCACCTGCGTGGTGGCCGTCAACGACGTCATGGCGGTCGGGGCGATGGCGGCCCTACGCGCCCGCGGGCTGCGGTGCCCCGCGGACCTCGCCGTCGCCGGCTTCGACGACATCGTCACGCTGCGCGATGTCACCCCCTCGCTCACGACGGTGCGGTTCCCCCTCGAGGAGATGGGCAGCACCGCACTGTCCCTGGTCGTCGGGACCGAGGGCGCGCGACCTCGACTCCATCCCGTGCAGGGCGAGGTCATGATCCGGGAGAGCACCCCGTCGTTGGGCTAGCGGTCCACGTCGTCGCCATCGGGAACCGATCGTCCGTCGCGGCGGTAGGTGCTCTCCCGTCTTCGGGAAGCGCTTGCCTGATGGCGCGCCCGCACTCGCTGGAGGGCGGCGCCTGATCGGGTCCGCGGCGAGCAGCTGGAAGCCGTCGAGCAGCCGCTCGAACTCCTTCACCGGCCGGCCGTGGTCGCGGGTCGACGCCAGCGCCGCCGAGCACGCCGCGATGCTGCCAACCTCGCCCGCCCTGACCCTCTGAGCAGCGGCGGAATGGTCGCCGCTCCCAGCGCCGCCGCTAACCCTCTCCGTCGACGACCCGCTGCCGACGCCCATTCCGCCCCGCGTGATTGAGATTCTGCGGGTTTTCGCCTACGGTGCCGGAGAGCGCTTTCCAATCGACAGGACAGGACTCCACATGACTCAACGGTCCCTGGGCGTCGTCATGAACGGCGTGACCGGACGGATGGGACTCCGCCAGCACCTCATGCGGTCAGTGCTGGCGATCCGTGACCAGGGCGGCGTCGAGCTTTCCGACGGCAGCCGCGTCATGCTGGAGCCGCTCCTGGTCGGCCGCAGAGAGACGAGGCTCGCCGAGATCGCAGCGGCCCACGGTCTCGGCCGGTGGACGACCGACCTCGATGGCGCGCTCGCCGACGACGCCTACCCGATCTACTTCGACGCGCAGCTGACCAGCGTGCGCGAGGAGTCCCTCACCGCGGCCATCGCCGCCGGACGTCACATCTACACCGAGAAGCCGACCTCCGACTCGCTCGAAGGAGCCGTGCGCCTCGCGCACCTGGCTCAGGACGCCGGCGTGAAGAACGGCGTGGTGCACGACAAGCTGTACCTGCCGGGCCTGCTCAAGCTGCGCCGGCTCGTCGAGAGCGGCTTCTTCGGCAGGATCCTCTCGGTCCGCGGGGAGTTCGGCTACTGGGTGTTCGACGGGAACGGTCAGGCCGCGCAGCGCCCGAGCTGGAACTACCGCAGCCAGGACGGCGGCGGGATCGTCTCGGACATGTTCTGTCACTGGAACTACGTGCTGGAGAACCTCTTCGGCCGGGTCGAGGCGGTGACGGCCAGGACGGCGACACACATCCCCGAGCGCTGGGACGAGAACGGCGAGCGCTACGACGCCACCGCCGACGACGCGGCGTACGCCATCTTCGAACTCGCCGGCGGGGTCGTCGCCCAGCTCAACTCGTCGTGGTGCGTCCGCGTGCACCGCGACGAGCTCGTCGAGTTCCAGGTCGACGGCACGCTGGGCAGCGCGGTCGCGGGGTTGCACCGCTGCGTCGCCCAGTCCCATGCGCACACCCCGCGGCCGGTGTGGAACCCGGACCTGGTCGAGACTGAGCGCTACCGGGACCAGTGGCAGAAGGTGCCGGCGAACGCCGTCATGGACAACGGCTTCAAGGCACAGTGGGAGCAGTTCGTCCGCCACGTCGTGGAGGACGCACCCAACCCGTACGACCTGTTCGCCGGCGCGCGTGGTGTCCAGCTCGCCGAGGCCGGCCTGCAGTCTGCGGCATCGGGCTGCCGGGTCGAGCTCAAGGCGCTCACCTGATGGACACGGTCAGGCTTCCCCGCTGCGACGGAACCGTCGTGGAGCACGTGCTCCGCGACCCGGTCCCCTGGGTGCGGCCGACTGCGCCGCTGCACAGCCGCATCGCGTTCGCGGCCGCGCACGTCGTGGCCGATCCGCTGCGCGACGACGGACCGGGCAGACCGGTCAGCCTCGACTGGGACAGCACGCTGGCGTTCCGCAGGCACCTGTGGTCCTACGGGCTCGGTGTCGCGGAGGCGATGGACACCGCGCAGCGCGGCATGGGCCTCGACTGGCACACGGCGCAGGAGCTCATCACACGCAGCGCCGCAGAGGCGCGCTCGGTCGGCGGCCGGATAGCCGCCGGCGCCGGCACCGACCACCTGCCGTCCCGGCCGACCGGTCTCGACGAGGTCACCGCAGGCTATGAGCAGCAGCTCGCGGTCGTCCAGGAGGCCGGCGCCCAGGTGATCCTGATGGCCAGCAGGCAGCTGGCGGCCCTGGCGACCACCCCCGAGCACTATCGGGCCGTCTACGACCGCGTCCTGTCCCAGGTCGACGGGCCGGTGATCCTGCACTGGCTCGGGCAGGCGTTCGACCCCCGGCTCGAGGGCTACTGGGGCTCGTCGGACGTCGGCTTCGCCACCGATGTCGTGCTCGACCTGATCCGCGACCACCAGGCGCAGGTGGACGGCATCAAGGTGTCGCTGCTCGACGCCGAGCACGAGGTACGCCTGCGAGCGGCACTGCCGGAGGGGGTGCGCCTCTACACCGGCGACGACTTCCACTATCCCGAGCTGATCCGGGGCGACGGGTCCCACGCCAGCGACGCACTCCTCGGCATCTTCGCCGCCATCGCGCCCGCGGCGTCCGCGGCGCTCCAGGCGCTCGACGCAGCCGACGACGCGGCGTACGACGCGGCGTTCGGCCCGACTCTGGCACTGGCCCGGCACGTCTTCGGCGTGCCCACCTTCCACTACAAGACCGGGATCGCCTTCCTCGCGTGGCTCTCGGGTCACCAGCCGGGTTTCACCATGGTTGCGGGCCTGCAGAGCGCCCGCAGCGTGCTGCACCTGGTCGAGGCGTTCCGGCTCGCCGACGAGGCCGGGCTGCTCCCCGACCCGTCGCTCGCGGCAGGCCGGCTGCGCTGCTGGCTCGAGGTGAACGGGGTGCACAGATGACCGGCGGCCCGGGATCCGGGCTGGCGCGGCTGTCGCTCAACCAGAAGACGACGAACCGGTGGTCCGTGGCCGAGGCGGTGCAGGGCTGCGTGCGCGCCGGACTCCCGGCGATCGGGTTGTGGCGCGAGCCCGTCCACGAGATCGGGGTGCGCGCGGCGGTCCAGCTGGTCACCGACGCCGGGCTGCGTGTCTCCTCGCTGTGCCGCGGCGGGTTCCTCACCGATCCCACGGCCACCGGCCGGCAGGCGGCGTTGGACGACAACCGCCGCGCGATCGACGAGGCCGCGGCGCTGGGCACCGACTGCCTGGTGATGGTCGTCGGCGGGCTGCCCACGGGCTCGCGCGATCTCTCGCGGGCGCGTCACTCGGTCGCCGACGGTGTCGCGGCTCTCGTGCCCTACGCCCGGGAGCGCCGCGTGCGCCTGGCGCTGGAGCCGATGCATCCGATCTTCTGTGCGGACCGCGGGGTGCTCTCCACGCTCTCCCAGGCCCTCGACATCGCCGAGTGCTTCGCCGCCGACGAGGTCGGGGTCGTCGTCGACACCTTCCACGTGTGGTGGGACCCCGAGATCATGACGCAGATCGCGCGAGCGACCGGGCGCATCGCGAGCTTCCAGGTGTGCGACTGGATCACACCCTTGCCGCCCGACGCCCTGCTCTCCCGGGGAATCATGGGCGACGGGCACATCGACTTCCGCGCACTGCGTCGGGCCGTCGAGGCGGCGGGCTACCTCGGCGATGTCGAGGTCGAGATTTTCAACGCCGACGTCTGGGACGCCGATCCCGACGAGGTGGTCGCGACCGTGACGCAGCGCTACCTCGACGTCGTCCTGGACGGCTGACATGCGGATCGTCATCGCGCCCGACTCGTTCAAGGGCTCCGCCTCGGCGAGGGTCGTCGCCGCGGCGGTGGGCCACGGGTGGCGGGAGGTGCGGCCCGGCGACGAGGTCGTCCACCTTCCGCTCGCGGACGGGGGCGAAGGCTCGCTCGACACGATCGCGTCGAACGACCGCGGTGCGCGCCGTCGAAGCAGGACGGTGACCGGGCCCGACGGACGGCCCGTCGACGCCGGTTGGCTCGAGCTCGGCGACGACACCGCCGTCGTCGAGCTCGCCACGGCCTGCGGCCTGCCCCTGATGGGGCGGCTCGACCCGCTCGGAGCCGCCACCACCGGCCTCGGCCAGCTCCTCGACGCGGCCACCGACGCCGGTGCGCCCCGGCTGATCGTCACGCTGGGCGGATCCGCCTCCACCGACGGTGGTGCCGGAGCACTCACCGCCCTGGGCGCCCGCTTCCTCGACGCCCACGGCGATCCGCTGCCCCCCGGCGGAGGTGCACTCGCCGTCCTCGCCGACGTGGACCTGTCGGGCCTGCGCCCGGCGCCCGCCGGTGGCGTCCTGTGCCTCGTGGACGTCACCGCTCCGCTGTTGGGGCCGTTCGGGGCAGCCGCGGTGTTCGGACCGCAGAAGGGGGCCACAGCGCAGGACGTCACCACGTTGGAGCGGGGGCTGGGCCGGCTCGCCGACGTCCTCGGGGGTGCGCCGGCCGCGCCCGGCAGCGGCGCCGCGGGCGGGACGGCCTACGGCCTGGCCAGTGCCTGGGACGCCCGGCTGTCGGGGGGCGCAACCACGATCGCCGAGTTGGCCGGGCTGCGGCGGGCCATGGAGGGTGCCGATCTCGTCCTCACCGGCGAGGGGCGACTCGACGCCCAGTCCTTGATGGGAAAGGTCGTCGGCCACGTCTTGGACACCGCGACGGGCCTCGGCGTCGACACCGCACTCGTGGTCGGGCAGGTCGCCGTGCCACCCCCGCCCGGGGTGCGCGGGTGCGTGGAACTGGCCCGCCTCGCGGGCACCGCGGCGGCCGCGCAGGACGAACCCGTCCGCTGGCTCATGGCGGCAGGACGACAGCTCGCCGCCTCGGTCCCCACCGGCAGGGGGTGACCGTGCCGGGCCCCGCTCGGTGCGCCGAGCCGCATGTGACCGACTCCGTCAACAGACGAGGGGACACCGAACGATGAACGGTGCAGAGATCGCCGGGCTGGTCCTGCGGGCCAGTGTCGGCTCGACGATGGTGGCTCACGGGATCCGGCACGGCCGGAGCCTCGAGGGCACCGCGCGATGGTTCGGCTCGATCGGGTTCGCCCGGCCGAGGCTGCAGGCCGCGGCGTCGGCAGCCGTCGAGATCGGCGCCGGGGGCCTGCTGCTCGTCGGCACGGCGACTCCGGTGGCGGCGGCCGCAGTGGTCGGCACCATGGCCGTCGCCACGCGGTCGGTCCATGCCGAGAACGGATTCTTCATCACCGCGGAGGGATACGAGTACGTGCTGACTCTCGCCGCCGCGGCCACCGCGGTGAGCGCCCTCGGCGCCGGAACCGCCAGCGTGGACCGCTGGTGGGGCCGCGGGAGCGGCTCCTGCGCACTGCAGCGGGTAGCCGTCACCGTGGGGCTGGGGCTCGGTGCGGCAGCCGTGCAGCTGCTGCTCTTCTGGCGACGTCCGTCGCCTCCCGCGGTCGCCGAGCAGCCCACAACCACCGCGACACACCTCGAACCACTCATGCCCTCACCCGGAGCCTCCGGATGACGAACCGCCCTGCTCCCCGGACCGAGGACTGACACCGATGGACGCCTCGAAGATCGAGAACGCGATACGCGCGCTGGCCGACGACGCCGAACTGCTTCGCCGGTTCCAGGCCGATCCGCGCGCGACAGCAACCCAGATCGGGCTCGACGCCGAGTGGGCCGAGACGATCGCGCTCGGCGACCGGTACCGCCTCCAGGCCGCCGGCGTGGGCGGCGCGATGAGTCTGCGGGCCGCGCAGTGGTTCATCGACCGCCTCGACGACTCGGCCCTCACCCGACGCACCCGGCGGGAAGGCGGCCAACCGCCATCCCGCCTGCCGGTCCCCGCCGAGGTCGTCTTCGCCGGAGGGTGCTCGCACGTGCCGGCGCCACCGAGGTCTCCCGGTTCGGCCGGTGCGGAGGCCATCCGGCGGCGAAGGGCCGCCTACGACCGACTGGCGGCGGACATCCGCGCGGCCGACCCCGAAGTCATGATCGTCGTCGCCGAGTCCCGGGCACCCGGATTCGTCACCGGCGCATTCGTCATCGGAACGGGTGCGACGATCGGCGCGTCGACCACGACGGCCGATCCGGCACTGGCACTGCGCGGGGATCCCACCTACGCGCGCGCCCTGGTCGACGCCGTTCGGGCCGAGGGGCTGGAGGTCGAGGAGTCCCACCGCGTCGGGCTCGACGCCGACCTCCTCAGCCCCCTGCACATCCTGCTGCCCGGACCCGAGCTACCCGTCATCCCGATCATCACCCAGCCCGAACGGGGCTTCTCGCCGTTCGGCGCCCGGGCGTTCGGCGAGGTCCTGCGGATCGTCGTCGAGATGGCAGGACGACGCGTCGCGATCCTGGCAACGGGCGGCCCGTCGCGCAGATCCGACCGCGCCAGTTTCGGACAGATCGACCCTGAGTTCGACAGGTTCGTCCTGGACATGCTGGGGACCGGGAGAGGCGTCGAGCTCGGCGACCTCGAACCGTACGCGCTGCTGGCCAACGGACGTCACGAGTTCCAGAACTGGTTGGTGATGCTGGGACTCGTCGGGCCAGGAGTTGCGGCCGAGATCTACGCCTACGAGCCGGCCGGACGCGGTGACGACGAAGGCGGGTGGACCGTCGTGAACTTGGTCCTTCCGCCGAAGAAGTGACAAAACCGAAGGGGTGACGAGGAGGGCCACGACGGCCGGAGTCCTCGGGAGCCGGATGCTCACCAGTCGAGAGCGATGTAGTGCGTCTCGTGGTGTTCGGAGATCCCCTCGTACCCGCCCTCACGGCCGAGCCCCGACTGCTTCATGCCGCCGAACGCGGAGGGTCGGGCACCAGCCCGCGATTCGCCCCGGCCATACCGACGTCGAATTGCTCGGCGATCCGTAACCCACGACCGATGTCACCCGCGTAGACGTAGCCGACGAGGCCGGATTCGGTGGCAGTGGTCGGGACATCGCTCAGCACGATCGGCGGGTAGAAGCAGGCCCGGCCGTCGTGCCGTTCGCCGTCGGTGAGCAGCCGGGCCCCCCTCGGCGACCGCGCCGTGGACCAGCGCGTCGATCCGAGCGACGGGCCCGCGAGGTCGTCGAAGACGTCGTCGTGGACAAGGAACCGCTTCGTGGCGGTGCACGACTGGCCCCTGTTGCGCATCGTCGCGACCATCACGCCGTCCACGGCCGCGGCCGGCTCGGCTCCTGCACGGGACGAGAAGAGGTCGTTCCCACCCGGCTCGAGCGAGTAGTTCGGGACCCGCTCTGCAGCCTGGTACAGCCTGTCGACCAGCGTCGACGGGCCCCAGCCGATCCGTGGTCACGACATCGACGACGCCCGGATCGGCACCTGCCTCGTTGAGGATCTGCGCCACCAGCAGCGCGGTGAGCAGCGTGTCCTGTAGAACGCAGACCTAGAGGTGCGTACCCCAGCTGCCCACCGCCTCACAGCCCCTGGTCTCGGCTCAGCATGCCGCAAGCTCGGGGCGGCCCGCCGGCGTCCTGCAGTCGAACCAGTACCGGATTCGCTCGCTGGAGAACAGCTCGTCGATCACCATCAGTCCTGCGCCCACGAGCCCGGCACGGTCGTCCAGCTCGGACGCAACAATGCGCAGGTCGCGCGTCGCGAGCGGGAGGGATCGCTGATACACGTTCTGCCGGATCGCCGCTAGCAGCTGGTCCCCCACAGCGGCGACGCCCCCGCCGACCACGATCAGTGAGGGATTGTAGAAGTTGACCAGCGTCGCGAGCATCTCCCCGATCCGGCGGCCCGCCCGATTCATCAGCTCCATCGCGACGCGATCGCCGAACTCCGCCGCGCCCGTGACGTCTCGCGGTTCCAGGCGGCCCATGGCCATCAGGCGGGCGGCGAGGTGCTCGCTGTGTCCTTCCGCAGCGGCGGCCGTCGCATCCCGCACCAGCGCGTACCCGCCGGCTACGGCCTCCAGGCAGCCGCTTCTCCCGCAGCGGCAGATCGTCCCGACCGGATCGGTGACGGCCACATGCCCGACGTCGCCCGCGCATCCCTGCGCTCCCCGGTGCAGGCGGCCACCTGAGATGAGCCCCGCACCGATACCCGACCCGATCTTGACGAATACCTGGTCATCGATGCCGCGACCGAGGCCGGCCCGGTACTCGCCCAGTGCCATGGCGTTGACCTCGTTGTCCACCCAGACCGGCGCGGCGTAGCGGGCGGCCAGCCAGTCCCGGACCGGGAAGCCGTCCCAGCCCGGCATCATCGGCGGAGCGATCGGGCGGCCGGAGAGGAACTCCACCGGACCCGGCACGCCCAACCCGATGCCCCAGACCGGTTCGCGGTGGCCGAACGTGTCGAACAGGTCGCCAATCTGACGGAGCGAGGCATCCGGTCCCTGCGCGATGTCCCAGGCCTGCTCGTGATGCTCGATCAGGGCGCCGGACAGATCCGTGCGGCCGACACTCACTTTCGTCACCCCCAGCTCGGCCACGAGCACGGTGCCGGCCGAAGCCCGGAAGCGCAGCTCGCGGGGGGCCCGTCCGCCGGTGGACGATCCGAGCGAGCCCTCCTCCACCAACCCGCTTCCGATCAGCTGACCCACCCGCTGGGTAACCAATGACCGCCCGAGGGCGAGCTGCCGTCCGAGCTCGGCGCGAGTGCGTGCCTCGTCCCGCCGGATGAGGTCGAGCACCGCGACCAGCGAGTCCCACTGCTCCCCCGCGACTCCGACCATCCGGACTGCGGTATCCACCATTCCCCCGCCTCGCTTCGTCGAACGTGTCATCGGTGCCGGCCCCCGCATGCGCTCAGTACGCCATGAAGAGGACTTCGTCGCGCGTGTAGGTGTCGGCCAGCGCGGGATGCTCCGCGGCCAGGTGCGCGTAGGCCCGCTCGACGAGTAGATCCTCGTCCGGCGCGGTGATCATCTCGCCGCATGGGCACTTCAGGCGCGTCTTTGCCACGTCCTCGTCCTCTCACCGGTAGAAAGCCGCGTTGATCTCGATGAAGCGCTGCAGATCCACCGTCAGGAACTCCTCGTGGCTGATCGCGTTCACCGGGCACGCGTCCTTACAAGCCTCGCAGTCGATGCACTCGTCGGGGTTGATGTACAGCTGCTCCGCGCTCGCGTAGCCCGCCTCGTCGGGTGTCGGATGGATGCAATCCACCGGACAGACGGGAACGCACTCCCCGCGCTTCTCGCCGATGCACGCCTGACCGATCACGTATGCCATGCCGTTCCGTCCGATTCGTCCTAGGGGATCGCTGTGTAACGCGCGTGCGCGCGGATGTGCTCGGCCTCGGCCGGCTCCACCCAGCGTTGGGCCAGCATCTCCGCCACTGCCGCGTCCACCCGAGCCACGTAGTCGGCGTGGCCACCGTAGAGCTGCTCGAGCACCGCGCTCCCGAACCGCACCTCGTGACCGAAGAAGCGCCCGAGATCGCGCGGGGACGAGTCGGTGGCGCGGTCGTGGTAGGTGCGGGTCGGCACGTCCACATAGGGCGTGCGCACCCCGCCGAGCACGTTGCCGTGCTCGTCGGTCTCGAAACGGGCCCGCGGGGTACCCGGCTCCAGGATCCGGAGCGGCTCGGCCTGCCGCGGCGGGGCGAGCCCGTCGGCGACCCAGCGCTCCATGTTGGCCAGCACCGCCGGTTCGAGGTACTGCCGCGGCAGGCTGTTCCAGGTGTGCTCCGCGCAGGTGGCGAAGGTCAGCGGCGCGGCACCTGCGGCTAGCACGTCGGCGAGCGGTGCCTGGTGGTTGTAGATATCCGACCAGCCATGGGAGGTGCCGGCGTACTCGTAGAGCCGGTAGGGGTCCGCAGGGTCGTCGCTGTCGGGCCGGCGCGTCCGGTACCCGTCGAGGGTGAACGGCTCGCTCTGCGAGTCGGCGCGGATGAAGGGGACGTGCCCGGCGGGCAGCGCGCTGCGCGGGTCGTCGGGCCCGGTGGCCGCGAGCGCCTGGTTGATCGGCACCGTCTTCCCCGCGCCGATGAACGCGACGACGCCGTCGTAGACCGGCCCGCCCGCGGCCGCCGCGGCCGGGCCGGAGAAGTTCGCCGTCCACGTGTTGAGGAAGAATCCGGTCTGGGAGACGCCGGTGGCGAACACGTGCCGGACGTCGTAGCCCCGCAGCGACCCGGCGTGATCTCCGCTGCGCATCAGCAGTCCGACCTGGCTGATGATGTCCCAGGCCAACCCGTTCTCGGAGAGCTTCGAGAGGTTCTCGTCGTAGCCGGGCTCGCCCGGCAGCGAGCCGACCGTCTGCTCCTGCGGTGGCAGCGGGTTGGCCATCGACAGCGACGCATAGCGGACCGGGTCGAAACGCTGCAGCGCGGCAACCGCGATGGGCTTGATCGTCAACGCCACGTGCACGTCACCGTCGCGCAGGAACTTGTCGGTCGCCGCGCACCATTGCAGCTCGATGTCGTGCGCACGGGAGGGGTTGCTCAGCTCGACCCAAACGTTCCCGCTGAACCGGGTCGGGTCCACCGGCCTGCGGATGAGCATCCGCGTGCGGTACGGCGCGGCAGGTGTGCGCACGACCGGACTCTCCGACGTCCCCTCCGGGCCCCAGTCGTAGACGTTGGCCGTACCGGCGAGGAAGTACTCCTCGACGACGAACCCCGCGGCGTCCAGATCGCCCCTGCGCACCATGAACGGGCGGGACTCCGCGGTCACGGGCACCGGCCCCTCGACCGTCGCGCCGGGCGACGGGGTGCGTGCCTGCACGCCCCCCGCGCTCATGCGTGGGCCGGTTCGCGGCCGGGGACCCAGCCGGGCTCGGGGAGTCCGCCGCCGGGAGGGAACACGATCGGCACCGTCGCCATCCCGCTGACCTGGCCGGCGTACCAGCGCGCCGGACGGTCCGGGTCCAACCGCCACTCCGGGATGCGCTTGAAGAACTCCTCGGCCATGACCTGGGCCTCGACCCGAAGGATGTGCATCCCCAGGCAGCGGTGGATTCCCAGGCCGAGCGCGAAGTGGCGGTTGGGCGAGCGGTCCGGCACGAACACGTCGGGGTGCTCGAACTCGCGGGGGTCACGGTTCTCGACCTGGTGGAGCATGACGACCTGCTGGCCCGGCTCCATCGTGACCCCGCCGAGGGTGATGCGCTCGAGGACCAGGCGCCCGGAGATGCCGGGTGAGTAGAACCGCAGGAACTCGTCGATGGCGCTGGGCAGTAGCTCCGGGTGGCGCACCAGCCTGCGGCGCAGCTCGTGGTCCCACGACAGCCGCCAGAACATGCTGGCGAGCAGGTAGGAGGTGTTGTCGATGGCGCCGAGCAGGAGTCCGAAGAAGAAGCCCTTGACCTCGGCGTCGCTGAGGGGCTCACCGTCGATATGGCCCTGGGCGATCATCGCCATGTAGTCGCCGTCCGGACGCGAGCGCCAGTCCTCGATCTTGGTCTGGAAGTACTCGTCGAGCTCCCGGATGTAGGCCGCGGACGCGCCCGACTTGGCCACCGAGAGTTGCGCCGCGGCGTGCACCCAGGTGCGGTACAGGCCGGTGTCGGACTCGGGCAGGCCGCCCATGATCGCCGTCAGCCGGGCGGGCAGCTCGTTCGTGAAACCGTCGGCCAGGTCGAAGCGACCGCGGTCGATGAAGGAGTCGATGAGCTCGTTGGTGACCACCCGCAGCCGGTAGGCAAAACCCTGGGCCTGGCCCGGCGAGAAACGCGCCTGCACGAACTTGCGGTACTTGGCGTGCTGGGGGTCATCGCTGCCGGCGAGCATCAGGGGCCGGTCGTTGGGGGTGTCGTAGGTCGGGAACGTCGTCCCCGCGTTGGAGAACGCGGTGTTGTTGCGCTGGATCTCCTTGGCCTCGGCCCACCCCGTCACCACCCAGAAGCCGCCGTACACCTCGCTCCAGCCGATCGGGGTATCGGTCTGCAGCGCCTCATCGCGCAGCGCCTCGTAGAACTCGTAGGGCGTGCCGTCCGGACCGATCGGCGGGTTGTAGTGGTCGAACTGGGTGTACAGGCTCATGCTGGTTCCTCTCGATGTGTCCCGGGGTCCCGGGGGACCGGTCAGGCCTCGGCCCACGACAGCGCCCGCTCCGGGCACCCGAGGACTGCCCCGTCGGCGCGCCGGAACCGGACGGTGTCGGCGGGGTCGATCGGGTCGGCGAAAAACTCCGCACGACCGGCGTCGTCCTGCGGCCGGAGCAGATCCGGAGCCGTCAGATAGCACTTGCCGTGGCCTTCGCAGAGGTCCATGTCGACGGCGACGATGCGCATGATTCTCCTGGCGTGGGGTGGGTTGCGGTACGCAGCACGGCTCAGTGCTGCAGGTTCATCTCCGCGGTGAGACCGGTGTCGCGCGGGGGCGCCGGCGCATCGACGGGTGGGCGCAGCTCGGCCGCCCCCGGGCGCTTCATCGCGGTGTAGACGTGTGCCCGCAGCTCGGCGAAGCGAGGCAGCTCCTTGGTCGCCACCTGGTCGCGCGGGCGCGGCAGGTCGACATCGAGGATCTCCCCGACCTTCGTGGGACGTTGCGTGAGCATCACGACGCGGTCGGCGAGGTAGACCGACTCGTCGATGTCGTGGGTCACGAACACCACGGTCACGCCGTAGTCGTTCCGCAGCCGCAGCGTCAGGTCCTCGAGGTCCACGCGTGTCTGAGCGTCGACGGAGGCGAACGGCTCGTCCATGAGCAGGATCTCGGGCTGGTAGGCCAGCGCCCGGGCGATCGCCACCCGCTGCTGCATACCGCCGGAGAGCTGCCACGGGTAGCGGTCGCCGAAGCCCCCGAGACCAACCGATTCGGCGGCCTGGTCGGCCAGCTTGCGGGCGGTCTTCCGGTCGGGGTTCTTGTTCTTCAGCGGGAACATGATGTTCTGCCGCGTGGTCATCCAGGGGAACAGCGACCGGCTGTAGTCCTGGAAGACCAGCGCCATCTGCCGGGGTGGGCTGTCGATGCGGACGCCGTGCAGCCGCGCCTCGCCCGAGGTCGGCGTCAGCAGCCCCGACATGCACTTGAGCAGGGTCGTCTTGCCGCATCCCGATGGGCCCACGACGCAGACGAACTCGCCCTTCTCGACGGTGAACGAGACGTCACCGACGGCCGTTGTGGCGGCGGCCCCCGTTCCGTAGGTCTTGCTCAGGTGGTGGATCTCGAGCATTGTTCGGCTCCTCTCGACGTCGGGTGGACGAGGCTCACTGCGCGTCCGCTGTTGCTCGTGCTCCCCGGTGCCAGCGCAGCACCCGCCGCTCCACAAGGACGAAGACGACGTTGACGAGGTATCCGAGAATGCCGAGCAGGATCATTCCCGCCCACATGTTCGGCAGCTCGTAGGTGCGCTGGGCCTGCAGGACGAAGTAACCGATCCCCGATGTCGCCGCGACCATCTCGCTGATCACGACGAGGATGAACCCCAGCGACAGGCTGGTGCGCATTCCCCCGACAATCTGCGGAAGCGCCGCCGGCAGCATCACGTGCCACAGCCGGTCCCTCCGGCTGATCCCGTACACCCTGGTTGCGGCGAGGTAGTCCGGCTCGATGCCGCGGACCCCGTCGATGGTTGTCAGCAGCACCGGGAAGAAGCACCCGAAGGCGATCAGGCTGATCTTCATGGCGTCACCCAGGCCGAAGACCAGCAGGGCGAAGGGCAGGATCGCCGGTGCCGGCAGGGCGCGCATGAAGTGCACGAGCGGTCCGGTGATCCGGGTCAGGGTCTCCGACAGCCCGAGCAGGAAGCCCGCCACGATGCCCAGGCCGACCCCGAGCACGTATCCGACCATCAGCCGGCTGAGGCTCGGCAGCACGTCGCTGACGAACCGCTCCAGCAGCAGGATGTTCCAGAAGGCCTGCAGGATCTCGGTCAGGGGCGGGAAGTAGAGGCTTCCGGCCTGCGCGGACCACACCCCCCAACCGAGCAAGATCAGGATGGGGACGGCGATCTCCAGCGCCGTGCCCGCCGCCCCACGGTGTGCCCTCACAGTTCGGCTCCTGTCGGACGGTGCGAGACGTGCCAGTGCAGGACCCGCCGTTCACCGCGTTCCAGGGCGACGTTGACGCCCCAGCCGAGCAGTCCGGTGGCGAGGATGAGCGCGTACATGACGGTGTAGGAGCCTCCCTGCTGGGCCGAGTTGATCAGTCCGCCCAGGCCGGGGGCGCCGACCACGATCTCCGCGGTGATCGCCAGCACGAGCGCGATCGAGGCGGAGATGCGCAGGCCGGTTGCCGCATAGGGCAGCGCGCTGGGCAAAGTCACCCGCACCAGACGGCTCACCGGGCCGAAGCCGAAGGAGCGGGCCGTGTCGCTGGCGACGGGGTCGACGTCCTGCACGCCGTAGAGCACCTGGATGAGGATCGGCCAGATCGAGGCGAAGACGATCAGGAAGAGCTTGAATTCCATGCCCGTCCCGAACAGCAGCACCGCGAGCGGGATGAGCGCGACCGAGGGGATCGGGCGCAGGAACTCGATCGGGATCCGGAAGGCCCGGTAGGCCAGCGGGAACGACCCCACCAGCACGCCCACCGGCACCGCGATGAGGATCGCCAGGCCCAGACCGACCGCCCAGCCGATCATCGTGCTCCCGACGGCGGACCAGAACGTCGCCGTGGTCATCTGCTCCGCCAGCACCGCGATGTCCTCGGTGACGGGTGGGAATGTGTTGCGGTCCACGATCTCGAGCACGGACATCGCCTGCAGGACCACCAGCACGCCCGCGACGCCCAGCAGGCCGTAGGCGGACCGCCCGACGACCGCGCGCGCCCGTACCTCAGTCGTGCGTTCCCTCAGCATCTCGCTCACCGCTCCTCCTCATCGACGTCCCGGTCAGCGGCCGCGTGAACCGCGGCCGGTGACCGTCGGGCCGGTCATCGACCGGCAGTGGCGCCCGTCCAGACGAGGGCGTCGACGTCGACGGACTTGGTCAGGAACCCGTTGGCCACCATGAAGTCGTTGACCCGCTTGAGCTGGTCGACGGGGATCTCGCCGTAGGTGGCGCTGACCAGCTTCGGGCCGAGGACCTCGGGCGGGATCTGGGCGAAGGACGGCACGATGTCGACCATCTCGTCGACGTTCTCCAGGCCGTAGGCGTTGGAGCGCTTCACCGCGTCGACGAACCTGCCGACCATGTCCGGGTTCTTCGTGACGGTCTCGTCGAGCGTGAAGAAGTAGGCACTGCCCATGGCGGCCATGTCCGCCGCCTCGACCGAGGACCCGAGCGAGCGGGTCTTGCCGTGCTGCTCCGCGAGGGCCGCGAAGGGCTGGATGAGCCAGGCCGCGTCGACGGTGCCACGGTCGAGCGCGGCCTCCATGTCGCCGAAGGGGACCTCGAGCAGCTGCACGCCCGCCGGGTCCACGCCGTTGTTGAGCAACGCGCCGACCACGGCGAACTGGCCCAGCCCGCCGAGGTTCGGCACGGCGATCCGCTTGCCCGCGAGGTCCGCGTACGTCTGGACCGCGCTGGCGTTGGGGACGACCACCGGTGAGTCCGGCGAGGCACCCGCGTTGGCCACGATCTTGATCGGCAGGTCCTTGCTGGCGGCCAGCAGGATCGACGGGATCGCCAGGTAGCCGAACGTGGTGGAACCGCTGACGACGGCGGGCACGACCGCCGACGGCGCGGCCTGGGTGAGTGCCAGGTCGATGCCCGCTTCGCTGAAGAAGCCGTTCTCGACACCCGCGTAGACCGGCGCCAGTGTCGAGGCGGCCAGGACCGTCGCGCTCACCGGCGTCACCTGGCCCGGGGCCCCGGCCGGTTCTGCGGAGGTACCCCCGCAGGCGGCCAGCGTTCCGGCCGTCACAACGGCTACGAGCGCCACGAACGGGCGCCTTCCGATCCGTCGCATGTTGACTCCTTTGTTTGACGGGAGGGGGAGAGAGGGGACCGGGAAACGGTCCACCGGGGGAAAGTCCAGAACGGGCGGAAAGGAGCGCCGGAGCGGGCACGGGCACACCGTGACCTGCCGGAAGGGCGACCGGTCCTTCGTGAGGAAACGGTCGCGCTCCGGCGCCGAGCGATTCAGGTCTTCGGCGTCATCGGGTGCGCCGGCAGTATCGGATCAGGCGCTCTGGAGTCATTCTTATGCATACCGTGTGCAGATGTCAATCGTCCCGATGCAGTAGAGGGGACGGGATCGACAAATCAATCGTCCGTCGCGGAACCCCCCTCGCCCACCGCCGGCACGCCGGTCCCCGCGGCGGCACGGGAGAGGAGCGCATCGAGGTGCACGAGCTTGACCCGGGGACGGGACAGGGGCTCGCCGAGTGCCCGCTCGTGCGCGTCGATCGCCGACCAGCCCTCCCGGGAGACGACCTCCACCCCACGTCGCCCCAGCCGATCGAGGAGGCGCTCGGCCGGGTCCGGGGACCGCCCGTGGAGCCGGCCCGCGACGAGGTCCTCCACCAGCAGCGACACCGTCTCCTGGGCACACTTCTTGTTCGTCCCGATGACACCGGACGGGCCGCGCTTGATCCAGCCCGCGGTGTAGACCCCCGGCAACGGGGTGCCCGACACCGGGTCGCGGACCCGGCCCCGGACGTTGTCGATCCGGCCGGTCGCGGCGTCGAACGGCACTCCCGGCACCGCACGCCCGACGTAGCCGATCGACCGCAGGACCAGACCGGCGTCGACCACGGAGAGACGGCCGGTCGGCACCGGCACCGACGGACCGCCGGCCGGCCCGACGAGCTCGTTGTGCCCGAGGCGCACACCGGTGACCCGGCCGGTCCCGGTCAGCTCGACCGGGAACACCCGGAACCGCAGCACGATGCGCCTACGTGTCCCGGCAGGCCTGCGCGCGGCGTACTCGGCCAGCACCTCGAGGTTGTCCGCGACCCTCGGCCCGAACGACCCGCCGGTGCCGCCGACCGCGTCCGCAGCCAGGTCGGCCGGATCGACGACGACCTCGCAGTCGGCGATCCGGCCGAGCTCGCGCAGCTCCGGGGTGGTGAACGCGGCGTCCGCCGGTCCGCGCCGGCCGAGGACGACGATCTCCTCCACGCGGCTGGCCGCGAGCGCGTCGAGGGCGGCGTCGGCGATGTCGGTGCGGGCCAGCTCGTCGGTGTCCAGCGCGAGCATCCGCACCACGTCCAGCGCGACGTTGCCGTTGCCCACCACCACCGCCCGACGTGCGGACAGGTCGAAGTGGGCGCCGGCGACATCGGGGTGGCCGTTGTACCAGCCGACGAACTCGGTGGCGCTGTGGCTCCCGGCGAGCTCCTCGCCCGGTACTCCGAGGCGGCGGTCGTCCGGAGCCCCGGTCGCGTAGAGCACGGCGTGGAAGTGGCCGACCAGCTCGTCGTGGGAGACGTCGCGGCCGACGTGCACGTTGCCGTGCAGGTGGAAACCCGGGAGCAGCGCGTTCCGCTCGAAGACCCGGGTCACAGACTTGATCTTGGGGTGGTCCGGGGCCACCCCGGCACGGACCAGGCCCCACGGGGTCGGCAGGCGGTCAAACACGTGCACCTCGATCGCCGCGCCCGGGGTCGCCAGCAGCTGCGCGGCGGCGAAGGCGCCGGCCGGGCCGGACCCGACGACGGCCACACGCACACCCGGGAGCGCGCTCGTCCCGCTCATTTGATCATGAACCCGGCGTCGACCCGGATCTGCTGGCCGGTCACGTAGCGGGCGTCGTCGGACACCAGCCAGGCGATCGTGCGGGACACGTCCGCGGGCGTGACGACCTCGACCGGCATCCGGTTGCCGCGCATGGGACCGGCGAGTTCCTCGTGCTGCTCGAGCCACTCGACGAACCAGGGGTTGTTCGACATGTCGGTGTCGACCCCGGTCGGGTGCACCACGTTGACCCGGATGAACTCCGGCGCCAGCTCCCAGGCGAGCGTGGTCATCAGCGCGATGCCGCCGTGCTTGGCCGCGTTGTAGTGCGTGCACCCGGCCACCGCACGCAGGCCCCCGGTCGAGCCCGTGATCACGATCGCGCCACCCCGCCCGCCCGCCCGCAGGTGCGGGACGACGGCACGGCAGGTCTTCCAGACCCCCGTGAGGTTGACGTCGAGCATGTCCTGCCACTGCTCGTCGGTGAGGTCCCAGGTGCTGTCCGCCGCGCTCATGACACCGGCGTTGGCCACCAGGACGTCGACCCGGCCGAACTCGGCCATGCACCTGTCCGCCATGGCGCGGACCTGCGCGGTGTCCCGCACGTCGGCCTCCACGGCGACACACCGGCCACCCTGCGCCTGCACCAGCGCGACCGTCTCGGCGAGGTCGGCCGCGGTACCCATCGGGTACTCGACGGTGGCGATGTCGCCCGGCACGTCGCAGATCACCACGTCCGCCCCCTCGGCGGCGAGGGTGACCGCGTGTGAGCGGCCCTGCCCCCTGGCGCCGCCGGTGATGATCGCGACCTTGCCCTCCAGCCGCTTCACGACGCCTCGACGACCGGCAGGCAGGAACGTACGTAGGTGTCCGCGGCCGACAGCGCCTCGGTGATCCTCTGCCGTGGCCAGCCAGCGGTGCCGTGGCACTTCAGGCTCACCGGTCCGCGGTAGCCGACCCGGGCGAGCGTGCCCAGCGGGACCGCGTGGTCGATGGTCCCTCCGGGACGCGGGAGCTGCCGCTCACCGGGCCCGAAGTTGAGCCCGTCGACGCCGCGCCGGTAGGCACGGTCGATGTCCCACACGTAGTAGTAGAACAAGCGTTTGCGCTCGGCCAGGAACGTGATCGCCTCGCTGATCGAGTCCCCGACGACCCACAGGTGCGGGGGCGCGAGGCAGATCCCGAGGTGCGGGTCGTCGATGTCGGTGACCAGGCGGCGGATCTGAGCGAGCGTGTCGACCCCCTCCGACCAGCGCTGCTGCTCGCCCGCGCCGGACTCGAAGTCGGCCGAGAACGGGACGGTGAGGTGGTTCTCCACGGCGATCCGCACCCCGTGCCGCGCCGCCGCCTCGACCAGAGGCGGGAGGAAGGTCGCCACGAAGTCCGGATAGTCCGCCTCGCAGTCGAAGACCACCGTGTCGATGCCGAGCGCGGCGGCGAACTCGATCCGCTCCAGCATCTCGTCGCGGGTCCGGCCGTACATCGTCAGGCCGCACGGACGCACGCCGTGGCGGTCGAGCATCCGCCGGATCGCACCCGGGTCGTCGCCGGGGCCCACGTGGTCGGCGAGCGGATGGGCCGAGGACCAGAGGTTGACCTCGGTGAAGCCGAGCCCGGCCAGCTCGCGCACGGCCACGTCGAGGGGATGGTCGTGGTAGGGCAGAACCTCGGCGGTGTAGCGCAGCGACGGGCTCACGACCCGCTCCGGGCGACGGTTGGCACAGGCGCTCCTTCGAGACGGCAGGGCGACCACCGTGGTGTGACCGGGGTCGCTTCGATCGCGAGACCGCAGTCTTATGTCTCTGACAAGCAGATGTCAACCTCTTCGAAGCCATAGTCGGCATCAGGTGTTCTCGCATGTAGAACGCCTACCAGAACGCCCCGCGGGCCCCGACACTCCGTGCGGACACCGCGATCGGGCGCGCTTCGCAGTCATGTGGAGGGTTGACTTCTGCACGTTTCAATCAATACCGTGCGAGCAGTCGGCCGCCGGCCACATCCGCGGTTCGACCGGTAGCGGCACACCGCGCGACCCTGCCACCGGGGGCTGCGTCCCACCGCGGGCACCGGGTCGCCCGACGCGCCGGTCACCCATCCCGCCGTTCGCGGTCGCCTGCCCCGGCACCGTCCCCGACGCACTTGGAGCTGCGCCCCGATGAGTGACACACTACGCGCCGGAATCATCGGTGCCGGCTTTATCGGGACGGTGCACGCGCACGCGGTACGCGCTGCGGGGAGCACCGTGCAACGGGTGGTCGCCTCGACACCGCAGCGCACCGCCGCAGCCGCCTCCCGGCTGGGCGCCCAGACCGGCGCGGACAGCGTGCGGGAACTGATCGAGGCCGACGACGTCGACGTTGTGCACGTCTGCACACCGAACTCGCTGCACCTGGACCTGGCGAGCCGGGCGATCGAGGCCGGCAAGCCGGTGATCTGCGAGAAACCGCTCGCGGTACGACTGGCGGACGCCGGGCTGCTCGCCGACCGGGCCGCGGCGGCGGGGGTGGTCGCCTCCGTGCCCTTCGTCTACCGCTTCTACCCGGGCGTCCGGGCGATCCGGTCCCGCGTCGCCGCCGGGGAAGGCGGTCCGCTGCACCTGATGCACGGGTCCTACCTGCAGGACTGGCAGGTGGCCGGCGCCCCGGCCGGATGGCGCGGCGAGCACGGCGAGGGCGGCGAGTTCCGCGCCTTCGCCGACATCGGGGTGCACTGGTGCGACCTGGTGGAGTTCGTCAGCGGCCAGCGGATCGCGCAGCTCAGTGCCCGGACCACCGGCTCCGGCGCGCAGACGACGATGCAGTTCACCACCGACCGGGGAGTATCCGGCTCGGTGGTGGTCAGTCAGGTCGCCGCCGGGCACAAGAACGGGCTGATCCTCGCGCTCGACGGCTTCGACGCGTCGTACCGCTTCGACCAGGAGAACCCGGAGACCGTCCGCATCAGCAACGCCGCCGAGACCCGCGTCCTGCACCGCGGGTCGCCGGGGCTCTCCCCGCGCCAGTCGATCCTGCCGCCGGGCCACCCCCAGGGATATCAGGACTGTTTCAACGCCTTCGTCGCGGACACCTACGCCGCGATCGGCGGGGACACTCCCGACGGGCTGCCCACATTCGCCGACGGGCTGCGGGCCGCCCGGCTCACCGACGCCGTCGTCACGTCGTCGCAGTCCTCGACATGGGTGGAGGTCCCCTCGTGAAGCTCGGGTTCCTGACCGCGTGCCTGCCCGACCGCTCGCTGGCCGAGATCGCCGAGTGGGCGGGCCTGCACGACTACGAGGCACTCGAGGTTGCCGCCTGGCCCGACCTCGGAGCGCGGCCGTTCACCGCCACCCACCTCGACGTGGCCGGGTTCGGCTCCGGGCACGCCGACGAGACCCGGGCACTGGTCGACAAGAACGGCCTGACCGTGTCCTCGCTCGCCTACTACGACAACAACCTGCATCCCGACCCCACCGAGCGCGCCGCCGTCAACTCCCACGTCGCCGCGTGCATCGACGCCGCCGCGCTGCTCGGCTGCCCCTGTGTCGGCACCTTCGTCGGACGCCATCCCGGACGCACCGTCGCCGAGAACCTCCGCGACGCCGAGACGGTCTTCGCCCCGCTCGTCGACCGCGCCGGCGAGCGCGGGGTGAAGCTGGTGATCGAGAACTGCGTGATGGAGGGCTGGCACCCCGACGGCTACCCCGGCAACCTCGCCTACTCCCCCGAGCTGTGGGAGTGGATGTTCTCGCTGGGCCTCTACCTCAACTACGATCCGTCGCACCTGGTGTGGATGGGTATCGACCCGGTCGAGGCCCTGCGCCCGTACGTGGACCGGATCCCCCACGCCCAGGCCAAGGACGTCCAGCTCTTCCCCGCGCAGCGCAACCGGTACGGCTGGCCCGGCCGGGCCGTGGTCCGCGAGGACCCGTGGGACGTCGGCTGGTGGCGTTACCGGGTCCCCGGCCTCGGCCAGGTCGACTGGCGCGGTGTCGTCGACGCGCTCTACGAGGGCGGCTTCGACGGCGTGCTGTCGGTCGAGCACGAGGACCCGGTCTGGGGTGGCACCGAGGAGAAGGTCCGGACCGGGCTCGAGATCGCCCATCGCACGTTGCGCCCACTGATCGTCGCCTGAGTACCTGGAGCCCAGATGAGCACCGACACCCCGTTCCGGTACGCCTACAACTCACTGGTATACGTCGGGGAGGACCTCGCCGAGTCGGTCGAGCGCGTCGCCCGCTTCGGTTACGACGCCATCGAGATCGTCGGCGAGCCCGAGCGCATCGATCCTCGGCAGGTCGCGCGTCGCACGGCCGATGCGGGCATCGCCGTCAGCAGCATCTGCTCGATCTACACCGCCGAGCGGGACCTCGTCCACCCCGCCGCCGCCCAGCGGGCCCGCGCGATCGAGTACGTGAAGGACCTCGCGGACTTCGCGGCCGTGATGGGCTGCCCGACCGTCGTCGTGCACCCGACCGCCTGCATGAAGACGGCCCCGCTGGCCGATCCCGCCGACGAGTGGACGTGGGCGGTCGAGTCGATCCGCACCGCGGGCGAGTACGCCGCGCAACAGGGCGTCAGCTTCTCCCTGGAGTGTTGGAACCGTTACGAGTCCTACTTCCTCAACCGGCTCGAGCAGGCCCGTGCGCTGTGGGCGGCCACCGGTCTCGCCAACGGCGGCGTGCAGGGCGACACGTTCCACATGAACATCGAGGAGTCCTCGATCGTCGAGGCGTTCCGGGCCAGCGCCGGGGTGCTGCAGCACGTGCACCTGGCCGACTCCGACCGCACCGCTCCCGGTGGGGCGCTCATCGACTTCGAGCCGATCGTCGACGTGCTGATCGACATCGACTACCGCGGGTACCTCAGCTTCGAGCTGCTACCCGCCGCGGCCGACCCGTTCGCCTCCGGACGCCAGGAGGAGTTCTTCGACCGCTACACCGAGCGCGCGATCCGGACGCTGCGCGCCGTCGAGCAGCAGGTGCGGGCCCGGCGGGCGCTGGACGGGAAGGGCTGAGGTGGCCGCGCACCCGATCGGCCTGAGCACCTTCGTGCTCGCCTCCCCGTTCTCCGACCAGGACCTCCACCTGTTCGGCAAGGTCCGCGGATGGGGGTACGACCTCGTGGAGGTCTGCATCGAGGACCCCACCGTGCTGACCGCGGCGCAGGTCGCCCGGACAGCACGTGCCGAGGGGCTGTCCGTCCTGGTGTGTGGGGCGTTCGGACCCGGCCGCGACGTCTCGCACGAGGACTCTGCGCACCGCCGCGCCGGGCGCGACTACCTGGAGCACTGCATCGCGTTCGCCGCCGAGGTGCAGAGCCCGCTGGTCAGCGGCCCGATGTACGCCCCGACCGGTCAGGCGCGGCTGCTCGATCGGGGCGAGCGGCAGGCTCAGTGGGATCGCGCTGTCGAGAGCCTGCGCGCGGTCGCGGCGGTCGCGGCGCAGGCGGGAGTCGGGCTGGCCGTCGAGCCCCTCAACCGGTTCGAGACCGACCTGGTCAACACCGTGGAGCAGGGGCTGCGGCTCTGTGACGACATCGGTGCCGCACACGTCGGCCTGCTGCTCGACACCTTCCACATGAACATCGAGGAGAAGAGCCTGCCCGGGGCCGTGCGGGCCGCCGGAAGCCGGATCCTCGCCGTGCAGGCCTCGGAGAACGACCGCGGTACCCCCGGCAGCGGACACACGGACTGGCCCGGGACGGTCGAGGCGCTCGACGAGGTCGGTTACACCGGCGCCGTCGTCGTCGAGTCGTTCCTCCCGACGGTCCGCGAGATCGCCCGCGCGGTGTCGCTGTGGCGGCCGGTCGCCCCGTCTATGGACGCGCTCGCCGCCGAGTCCGCGCGCTTCCTGCGCCCGCTCCTCGACGGGGTCGGGCAACGGTCCCATGACGAAGGAGTGATCCGATGACCGCGCACCCGAGTGCGCCCCCCGCGGGGGCGACGGTCCCTGCCCCTCCGGTCGGCGCGAGTATGCGCGGCTGGCTCGACCAACTCCGACGGACCGGGCGGCTCACCCTGGGCAGCCCCGGCATGGACCTGGTCCACGGTGTCGCCGGGCTGGCCAACCGGCTCGAGGGCACCAGCGCCACGGCGTTCCCGCGCCCCGGGGGCCACCCGGTCCCCGTGGTGTCCGGGCTGCTCCTTCAGCGGGCCTGGATGGCCGAGGCGATGGACGTACCCCAGTCCGAGCTGCTGCGCCGATTCGAGCAGGCGTGCCTCGAGCCGGTGCCCAGCCGCGAGGTCACCGACCCGCCCTGCCAGCAGGTCGTGCACCACGAGGTCGACCTCACCCGCCTGCTCCCGATCCCCACCCACAACGAGCACGACCGCGGCGCCTACATCACCGCCGGCCTGCTGATCACCCGTCATCCGGACACCGGCGTCCAGAACGTCGCGATCCACCGGTTGCAGGTGAGCGGCCGGGATCGGCTCGGCGCGCTGCTGCTCCCGCGGCACACGCTGGCGTTCTTCCAGGAGCAGGAAGCTGCCGGGCGCGATCTCGACGTGGCCGTCGTCATCGGGGTGGACCCGCTGACGTTGCTGGCCTCGCAGGCGATCGTGCCGATCGGGCACGACGAGCTGGAGATCTCCGGCGCCCTGCGCGGCTCGGCGCTGCCGGTGACCCGCTGCCTGACCAGTGACGTCCGGGTGCCGGCCGACGCCGAGATCGTCCTGGAGGGCCGGCTGCTCGCCGACGTCCGCGAGGCCGAGGGCCCCTTCGGCGAGTTCCCGCAGTACTACGGCGAGCGCGCGTTGCGGCACGTGATCGAGGTGACCGCGGTGACCCACCGGCGCCGGCCGCTGTTCCACACCATCGTGGGCGGCAGCATGGAGCACCTGCTGCTCGGGGGCATTCCCCGTGAGGCGTCGTTCCTGTCGGACCTGCGCCGCAGCTTCCCCTCGGTCCGGGACGTGCACCTCTCGCGCGGCGGTACCTGCCGCTACCACCTGGCCGTGCAGATCGACAAGCGTTCGGAGGGCGAGGCCAAGAACGTCATCCTCGGCGCGCTCGCCGTGCACTACGACGTCAAGCACGTCACGGTGGTGGACACCGACGTGGACGTGCACAACCCCACCGAGGTCGAGTGGGCGGTGGCGACACGCTTCCAGGCCGACCGTGACCTGGTCGTCGTCGCCGGGACGCAGGGCTCGAAGCTCGATCCCTCCACGGTCGACGGGGTGGGCGCCAAGATGGGGCTCGACGCCACCGTCCCGCTCAGTGTCCCGGAGATGACCTTCACCCGGATCCGGGTGCCGGGTGAGCTGGAGCTCGACGTCGAGAGCCTGACCGAGCCCGCCCCGGCGGACTGGCTGGAGCGGTTGTCCCGATGAGCGCCCCCCGGCTGATCGTCGGCATCTCGGGTGCCTCCGGCGCCGTCTACGGGCTGCGCATCCTGGAGCTATTGCGTGACGGGCCCGTCCAGACGCACCTCGTGGTCAGCAAGGCCGGGCACACGACCCTGGCGCACGAGGCCGACGTGACGGCGGGCGACCTGGAACGCCTCGCCGACGTGGTGCACCCCCACCACGACATCGGGGCGAGCATCGCCAGCGGATCGTTCCGCACGCTGGGGATGGTCGTGGCCCCGTGCTCGGTGAAGTCGATGTCGGAGATCGCCGCCGGGACGACGTCCGGCCTGCTGACTCGCGCGGCGGATGTCGTGCTGAAGGAGCGGCGCCGTCTGGTCCTGATGGTGCGGGAGACGCCTCTGCACCGCAACCACCTGCGGACGATGGCCGAGCTGAGCGAGCTGGGTGCGATCATCGCGCCACCGGTGCCCGCCTTCTACATCCGCCCGCGCTCGCTGGAGGAGATCGTCGACCACACCGTCGGCCGTGTCCTCGACCTGTTCGATCTCGAGGTCGGGGCAGCCCACCGGTGGAACGGGATCGCGGACGCACGCGTCACGCGGTGAGTTCCGGGCGCCCCGCCGGGGAACCGTCCGCGATCCAGGTACCGATCCGGGCGGTGGAGAACAGTTCGTCCACAACCATGAAGCCCGCACCCATCAGCCCGGCCCGGTCGTCGAGGGGGGACCGGGCGATCCGGAGGTTACGGGTGGCGAGCGGGAGCGAGCGCCGGTAGACCGCCTGCCGGATCGCGGAGAGCAGCAGGTCGCCCGACGCCGCCACGCCGCCGCCGATGACCACCAGCGACGGGTTGTAGAAGTTGACCAGGGTGGCCAGCATCGTCCCGACCAGGCGTCCCGAGCGGGTGAGCAGCTCGACCGACACCGGATCGCCGTACTCCGCGGCCCGAGCGACGTCCTCGGCCTTCAGGTGGCCCTGGGCGGCGAGCCGCTCGGCCAGCAACGGGCTCTGCCCGCCGGTGGCGGCGGTGGTCGCGTCGCGCGCCAGTGCGGCTCCTCCGGCGAGCGCCTCGAGGCAGCCGACGTTGCCGCACCGGCAGACGACGTCGGTGTCGTCGACGACGGCGACGTGCCCGACGTCCCCCGCGCAGCCCTGCGCCCCGCGATGGGGCCGGCCGCCGGAGATCAGGCCTGCTCCGATACCCGTGCCGAGCTTGAGGTAGATGAGGTCCCGCAAGCCTTGGCCGAGGCCTGCCCGGTACTCGCCGAGTGCCATCGCGTTGACCTCGTTGTCGACGCACACCGGCACGCCGTACTGCGCGCCGAGCCGGTCGCGCACGGGATAGCGGTCCCATCCGGGCATGATCGGCGGCGCGACGGGGCGTCCGGTGGCCATCTCGACCGGCCCGGGGACGCCGATCCCGATTCCCCACACCTTTGGGATGTCAGGCTTCGCGCGGAGCTCGTCGAAGGACGCCTCCACCTGCTCCAGCGAAGCCTCGGGTCCGGCGGCGATGTCCCAGGGACGCTCGCTGTGGTGCAGCAGCCTGCCCGCCAGGTCGGTGATGCCGACGCCGATGCTGGTGGCCCCCAGCTCGGCGACGAGCACGGCCCCGGCCTCGGCTCGGAAGCGCAGCTGGCGAGGTGCACGTCCGCCGGTCGACGGACCGAGCGAGCCCTCCTCGACGAGCCCGGAATCGATGAGGTGGCCGACCCGCTGGGTGACGACGGTTCGTCCCAGGCCCGACCGCCGGCCCAGCTCAGGCCGCGTGCACGCCTCACCGGAGCGCACCATGTCGAGGACCGTGACCAGTGCGTCCAACTGCTCCGGGGGAAGACTCGCTCCCCGGTCGGTCGCGGTCATCGCCTTCCCCCCGCATGTCCGGCCCGAGGCCGCGGATTCGCGCCGGGGAGAGCCTACCGTGTGCGGACGGGCCGGCGGTCGACGCCGGACGACGTTCCGTGCGTCGCCCGCTCGCTGCGGCCGCCGTCCCGCCGTGGCGACCCTTTCAAGTTCAGTATGTCAAGCGTTGACTTCTGCACGCCAACGACATTAGATGACATACGGAACACAGGAGGTTGTCGTGCGGAGCGGATGCCATTCGATCACCTGGGGCGGCGTGGTGGCCGACGCCACCGGCGTCACCAGCGTGAAGAACCTGCACTACCGCGCCGCCGGGTCGATGCACCAGGCGCTGCGCGACATCGCCGCCGCGGGGTACGCCGGCGTCGAGATGTTCGACGGGAACCTCGCCGACCTCGCTGACGACCCGGCCGCGTTCCGGGCCCTGCTGGCGGAGACCGGGCTTCGCCTGGTCAGTGTCTACGCCGGTGGGAACTTCGTCTACCGGGACGCCCTGCCCGACGAGCTCCACCGGATCTCCGTCACCGCCGAGCTCGGTGCCGCCTTCGGCGCGGAGCACCTCGTCGTCGGCGGGGGCGCCCGGCGCAGCAGCGGCAACCCGGCCGAGGACTACGACCGGCTGGCCGAGGCACTCGACGCGGTGACCGACATCGCGACCGGCCACGGCCTGCAGGCCTGCTACCACCCCCACCTCACGACGATGGTGGAGAGCCCCGACGAGCTCGACATGGTCATGAAGCGGTCGCGGATCGGGTTCTGCCCCGACACCGCACACCTGGTGGCCGGCGGCGGGGACCCGGCCGCGCTGATCCGCCGCTACCCGGACCGGGTCCGCCACGTCCATCTCAAGGACCTGCGGCCCGACCCGTTCGCCTTCCTGCCGCTCGGCCAGGGAGAGATCGACTTCGCGGACGTGGTCGCGGCGCTGCGCGAGGTCCGTTACGACGGCTGGCTGATCGTCGAGTTGGACTCCTACGACGGCGACCCCCAGCGGGCCGCCGAGATCAGCAAGGCATATCTCGACCAGCTACTGGCGCCCTGAGAACCCTGGGCGACACGCGCTCCACGCAACCCCACAGGCAGGAAGACGGACATGGGCAAGCTCGACGGCAAGGTCGCCGTGATCACCGGTGGCGCGCGCGGACAGGGTCGCTCCCACGCGGTGGCACTCGCACGCGAGGGGGCGGACGTGGTCGTCTGCGACATCGCGTCGGACATCGCATCGGTGCCCTTCCCGCTCGCGGACGCCGCCGACCTCGACGAGACGGTCAAACTCGTCGAGCAGCAGGACCGGCGCTGTGTCGCCCTCCAGGCCGACGTGCGGGACACCGCGGCGATGCAGCAGGTGGCGGACACCGCGATGCGCGAGTTCGACCGTATCGACGTGCTGCTGGCCAACGCCGGAATCCTCAGCCTCTCCGACACCACGTGGGCGTTGAGCGACGAGCAGTGGGACGACATGATCGATGTCAACCTCACCGGCGTGTTCAAGTCCTGCCGAGCGGTCGTCCCGCACATGCTCGCGGCCGGAAACGGCGGGTCGATCGTCATCACGTCCTCCATCGCCGGGCTCAAGGGCGTCGCGGGATGCACGCACTACACCGCGGCCAAGCATGGCGTCGTCGGTCTGATGAGGACCCTGGCGCGGGAGCTGGCAGCCGCACGGATCAGGGTCAATACGATCCACCCGACCGGCGTGGACAGCCCCATGTCGAACAACGACTTCTTCCCGGCATGGCTGGAGGCGAACCCCGAGCTCGGCGACGCCATGCGGGGCAACCTGATGCCGGTCGACGCGATGCCAATGGCCGACGTGTCATCGGTGATCACATGGCTCGTGTCGGACGAGGCGAAGTGGGTCACCGGCGTGACCCTCCCCGTGGACGCGGGCTTCCTCCTCAAGTGAGGCGACAGATCGGGGGCCGCCCGGCCCCCTACCTGCTCAACCCTGGGAGGGCGACGACATCCGGCCGGGCCACGGCATCGCCAGGGCCTTCCCGCCCCTCCCTTTGACCGCTCGTTGCGCAGCTCCCCACGCCGGACCTTGCCGGCATCGCTCCGCAGAGGATGGTCGACAGCAGCGCCCGCCACCGGGCCATCCGCCCCACATTCTTCTCTCCGCTGAAGCTCGGGGTGGCGCGGGTTCGGTCAGGCTGCGTGGTTGGCGATGACGAGTTCGGCGACGAGGTCATCCAGCAGTGTGAACCGGTAGTCGAGCTCGGCGACACCACCCGGGAAGGTGCCCTCGAGCCGCACGGTCACCACCCAGTGGGCGTCATCGACGCGCCGAGCGCCGATCTGGTCGGTCGTGTACTCGAACTCGGATCCGGAGCCTGACCAACGCCTCATCAACTAGGGCGTGTCTCCCAAACGGGGCGGCTCGTGTGGGTGATGCTTGATCGATGTCTCGGACTGCGGTGCTCGACGATGCCGAGTGGGCTCTGATCGCCCCGTTGCTGCCCTCGTCGGCGGGTCGTCGGGGACGGCCGTTCCGCGATGACCGCCGGGTGGTCTGAGGTTCCCCCGCTTTGCCGGAGTGTCTGAACACTGGTTCGATCTTGAGAACCAGGAAGGAAGGCACTGGTGCCCGCACCGAAGAAGTACCCCGATGAGCTGCGCGAACGAGCGGTCCGGCTGTATCGGGAGTCCGACCCCCGCCCGACGTTCCGCGGGCTCGCGCAGCAGCTCGGGGTGCATCACGAGGCCCTGCGCAACTGGGTCCGCCAAGCGGAGGCCGACAAGGGCGAGCGCGATGATCGGCCGTCGACCGACATGCTCGCCGAGAACCGGCGGTTGGCGAAGGAGAACGCCGAGCTGCGGCGGGTCAACGAGGTCCTGCGCGCGGCGAGCGCCTATTTCGCCAGCGAGATCGGCCCGACCCGGAGGTGGTCATGAGCTTCGTCGACGCCCATGACTTCCCCGCCGGTCTCGTACTACGGGTCCTGAACATCGCGGCCTCGACCTACTACGACTGGCGCGCCCGCCGCGCGTCACCATCGCAGCGGCAGCTCGACGACGCCGTCCTGCTCGAGCAAATCGTGAAGATCCGCTCGATCAGCGAGTTCGCCACCACCTACGGCTCCCCGCGGGTCTGGCTCGAGCTGCGCCGCCAGGGCGTGCACGTCGGCCGCAAGCGCGTCGAGCGGATCATGCGCGAGCACGGCCTACAGGGCGCCCACCTGCGCCGCGGCTGGAAGGGCGGCTCGACCCGGCAGAACCCCGCCCACCGGCCGGCGCCGGACCTGCTCGAACGCGACTTCACCGCGACCGCGCCGAACCGCGTCTGGGTGGCCGACCTGACCCGGATCGTCACCGGCGAGGGCGTGTTGTGGCTGGCCTCGGTGCGTGACGCGTTCTCCAACCGGGTCGTCGGCTGGGCCACCGACCCCCGTGCGACGACCGCGCTGGTCCTCACCGCGCTCAACCACGCCCTGCGCTCGCGGGACCTGCGCCCCGGCCAGTTGATCTTTCACAGCGACAAGGGAGCCCAGTACACGGCGCTGCGACTCACCCAGCGCCTGGTCGACGCCGGTGTCGCCCCGTCGACCGGGTCCACAGGGGACAGCTACGACAACGCCCTCGCCGAGAACCTGTGGTCCACCCTCAAGATCGAGCTGCTCTACTGGCCCGGCACCACCTTCACAACCCGCCGCGACGCCGAGCACGCCCTGATCCGCTACCTCGACGGCTGGTACAACCCGCGCCGGATCCAGGCCCGCCTCGGCGGGCTCTCACCCGACGAGTACGAAGACGACTATCGTCGCACCCAGCGCGACGCCGACAGGTAACCCGCACTCCGGCGAACCGGGGGAAGCTCAGTCGAAGGGATCATCTACCGGTACCGATGCGGGCTGCCGTGGCGTGATGTCCCGGCGGTGTTCGGGCCCTGGCAGACCTTGTGGAAGCGGCACCGCCGCTACAGCGGTGACGGCACCTGGGATCAGGTGCTCGCGGCGCTGTTGAGCGTCGCGGACGGCGCCGGGATCGTGAACTGGGACGCCGGGGTTGATTCCACGATCATCCGGGCGCATCAGCACGCGGCGAACCTCTCCCGGGACACGGGGGGCGAGATCGAACTACAACAATCTGCTGGTCGAACCCGCTGACCACGCTTTGGGCCGGTCCCGCGGCGGGCTGTCGACGAAGATCCATCAGATTGTCGACGGCCACGGCTACCCCTTGGTGGTCCTCATCGGCCCGGGCCAGGCCGGGGACGCCCCGATGTTCCCGCACCTGATGCGCCACCTCAGCATCGCCCGGCTCGGCCCGGGCCGGCCGCGGACCCGCCCGGACCGGATGCGTGCAGACAAGGCCTACTCATCGCGGGCGATCCGCCGCCACCTCCGGGCACGACGGATCGTCGCGGTCATCGCTGAACCGGCTGACCAGCAAGGACACCGCAAACGTCGCGGGTCTCGCGGCGGCCGCCCACCAGCGTTCGACGCCGTGGACTACCGCAACCGCAACGTCGTCGAGCGCGGGTTCTGCACCGTCAAACAGTGGCGCGGGCTCGCGACTCGCTACGACAAGCTCGCACTGACCTTCCGCGGTGGCGCCGTCCTCAAGGCCATCGTCACCTGGCTCCAGGCATTAGGAGACACGCCCTAGCCCCGGTGATTCACGGAGCCGTCGGCTGATCTTGTGATCGAGCTGGTTGATGTTCGTTGAACCGTGCCGGTGGGTGGGCATGTCGAGGTGACCGGCGTGCTGTTCTGCCGGTGGCTCCCGCCGCTCGTCGTGTTGGGATAGAAGATCAACCAGCAGGGATGGGCAGCGTGACGAGCCGGGTGAACGCTGCAGCCAGGTCCCGCGCCCAGGGCCAGGCACGCTGGATGCGCAGCCAGGTTCGGCGTTGCCCGCGGGTGAGCCTCGCGGCGACGTGGAGCAGCCGGTAGCGCAGCGTCTTCGGCTCGGCCTTGGCCAGTTCGCCGTGCAGGAGCAGGTGCTGGGTCCAGGTGAGGAGGTCAACGGCGAGCATGACCACGGCAAGCCATGCTTGATTGATCGCGAACGAGCGGGACGGGAAGTGGTCCAGTCCGGCGTCTTTCGCGCAGCGGATGCGGTCCTCGATCCGGGCGTGCGCGCGGTGCCGAGCATCGAGGCGGGCGAGTTGCCCGACGCGGGTGTCGGTGGCGAACGCGGTGTAGCGCCACCCCGTCTCGTTCCTCGAACGCGTCGAGCTGCGCTCCGGGGTGCGGACGCTCGCGGCGCACGACCACTCGTGTTCCGACCGGGTAGCCGGACAACGATCGAGCGGGCAGGACGCCGGTGATCTCGGCCAGCCCGGCTCCGTCGCGGTGCCCGCCGTCGGTGTCGATCGCGCCTGTCCACACCGTCTTGGGGATCGCGCTGATCGCGGCCCGTTCCTTGTCTCTGATCGCCCAGCCGACCGAGAACTCGCAGCTCACCGCGTCGTCGCGGCGGCTGCGGACGTGAGCGAGGAACTCCCGGGTGCAGCCGGCGGTGTCGGCGCGGACCAGGATCGGGGTGCCGTGGCGGTGGGCGTCGGGGAGCTGGATGAGCGCGGCGTCGAGCACCGCGATGTGGTCGGCGGCGGTGTTGCTGCCCGCGTTCCCGCGGCGCAGCTGCGCGGCGAGGAACTCGCCGGTGTTGTCGCAGAACGCGAGCATGGGGTGGTGGCCGAAGGTCTTCTTGAACGTCGGCGCCGCGTGCTCCTTCTCGCTGTGACAGACCACGATCGAGGCGTCGAGGTCGATCACCAGCCCGGGCAGCTCCCGCCCGGCCGCCATCGCGGGCGGGAACGGCGCCCCGGTGAGCTCGGCGCGCTGCGCCCACATGACCTCCCGCGCCGCGGCCCGAGCCCGCGCGACCGCGCCCAGCCGGGTGGTGTCGAGCTGATCGAGCAGCCGCCAACACGTCGAGTCCGACGCCACCGACCCGAACAACTCGGCCTGATCGGCGAGCACCGCGACATCCGAGATCGTCGTCGCGCCGTCAGCGACCGCTACAGCCATATCGACCAGCACCCGACCCGGATCGTGCCGGGCTCGCGGCTTGCGCGGCCCGGCCAGTTCCTCGGCGAGCTGCGCGGTCAGCGTGGTCCGGTTCGCGAGGTCGGCGAGCAGCCGCGACCCGGCATGCGACACCACACCCTCCCCGTCCGCGGTTGCCGTGATCCTCGGCCGGGTCGTTGTAGCCTGCACCTCGAAAGTGCCTCTCCGTCAGAGTGGACTGCGCCCTCAGCAAGCACAGTTTCCCCTGGTAGCGAGGCACTTCGTCTATCCAGGCATCGACACGCCGACCGACTCATGAAAGAGCCGGGGCTAGTGCATCGGATCGTTCTTGCAATCGGCCGACTACCGACCTGTGTCAACGGCAGCCGAAAACTGATCAGGTGTCGCCACGCCCTGTTCAGTTTTCAGCTGCCGCCGACAACCTGATCTCTTCCAGGCTCAGTGTTGAGCCTGGGAACCATCACCGCCAGCGTGACCACGAAGAAGCCACGGCCGACCACGCGACCGCTCATCCCGAAACGTGCACTTCGCCCACCAGCAATGGAGGCGAGAGCGTGGAACTTACGAATGGGACGATCCGGCAGTCCGCCCGACGGTCGGTGGCCGGAGTTGCCGGTGGCGTCGGAACGACCAGTCGGGCCACCGCGATTTGCGCAACCGACCGGGGCGTGTTCGTCGGGCGACCGGTCGACGTCTTGGTCTGCCGCGCCACCGGCGACTCCCTCGTTCGCGCCGACCGAGCGGCGCAACTGATCATCTCGACCAGCGGCATCCGACCGTCCTTGCAGTGACCTCCGCAGACTCGTCAGGACCGAGCCGACCGGTCAGCGCCCGGCTCCGGCTGCTCGAACCGCACACCGCCGCGATCGTGGTGCTCCCCTTCGTCCGGCGCTCGATCTCGTCGGCACGATCGGCCGCCACGTCCTGGACCAGCTCCTTCCCGCCCGCCGAGTCCGGACCGACCCACGCGTGGTCAAACGCGCGATCTCCAAATACGTCGCCAGCACCGCCCAGGGCCGTCACCGCGGACGCAGCCGTTCCGCAGTGATCACCATCGACATCACGATGATCTTGACAGCGCCGCCACCGGCCTAACTGAACGGCTTTGGAGCTAGAGCAACGACGCGAAATCCGCCACGCAACATATTCAGGCGAGTATGCGCTGTGCTGGAACTCCGGTCACCCGGTCGACGCCGTCACTCGCAACGTACGCTGAAAGAACTCGACCTGCGCCAACACAGATCGCTCGAAGAGTGCTCCGGTGTAGATGTCGAAGTGCCCCGACGGCAGCTCCAGGATCTCCGAGCCCGCGCCCGCCTTCGCGGCGACGGCGCGCACGGCCGCGGGCGGGGCGATGTTGTCGTCGGCCGCCACGACCAGGAAGATCGGAGCCCGCAGCTTCGACGCCGCAGTGACCGGCCGGTTGAGCGGGATGAGCAGGGCACCGCGGGCACACATCTCGTTGCGGAACGTCGGGCCCATGATCGAGCGGTAGCCGGTCTCGGCCCCCTCCGCGGTGATGGCGGCGAGCGAGCCGGGCGGGCCGACCACCGGGATCAGGTGCGGCTCGCGGCCCAGCAGCGAGCCGGCGATGTCGCGCAGCGCATGCCCGGTCAGCCTGAGCAACTGCCCGATCCCGGCGTAGCGGCCGATCTCCAGCAGCGCCGCGAGCCCGTCCATGGCGGCGCCCTGCGAGATCACGGCCGCGACCTGGCCGTCCTTCGCCGCGACCGGCACGACGTGCCCGCCGGAGTACGAGCTGCCCCACAGCACGATGCGGTCCGGGTCGACGCCGTCGAGGCCGCGCGCGTGGGCGATGGCCGAGTGGTAGTCCTCGCGGTGCCGCACGTGCCACACGTTCTGGCGCGGCGTGCCCTCGGAGGTGCCGTAGCCGCGGTAGTCGAAGACGAGGACGTCGGCGCCGGCCTCGGCGAACCGCTCGGCGAAGGGCAGCAGCCCGGCGTCGCGGGTGGCGCCGAACCCGTGGGCCATCACCACGCACGGGCGGCCTCGCGAGCCGGTGAGCGCGTCGCTCCCGGCCCGCAGGTACCAGGCCGCGCACCGCGTGCCGTGGCTGTCGAACCCGGTCTCCTCGACCATGAACCGCTCCCTCGTGTGGTGCCACTCACATCTTCGCCGCCGTGACGCTACCGGTTCGATCGATCACTACCGTGATCGTCGTTCACCGTCGAGCCCCGAGGAGATTCCCGTGTCGATCCCCACCGACGCCAACCGCGAACTGCTGACCGTCATCGCGAACGCCCGTGCCAAGCCCGGCAAGGAGCAGGCGCTGCGCGAGGCGCTCGAGGCGCTGGTCGAGCCCACCAGCAAGGAGGACGGGTACGTCACCTACGCCCTGCACCAGGGCGCCGACGACCCGGCCGTCTTCTACTTCTACGAGAACTGGGAGAGCGCGGCCCACCTGGAGGCCCACCTCGCCACCGCGCACATCGCGACGTTCCTGGCCGCCATGGACGACCTGCTCGACGGCCCGCTGGTGATCCAGCAGCTGCGCCGCATCGCCTGACCCGGGCGGGGCGGCACTAGCCGAACATGTCGGCGACCGTCGTCCCGTTCTCCAGCCCGCGCAGCCAGGCGACGTCGCCGTCCCCGAACTCGGCGACCGCACCGGCCACGAGCCAGGTCAGGGCCGGCAGGAACTCCTCCTGCAGCGCGGACTGCGCCGCGGGCACCTCGACCGCGGCCTCCTCGCTCTCCAGCGCGCCCGCCACGTACCGGGCCCGGGCGCGGTAGCGCGACCCGAGCAGCTCGCCCACGCGGTCGAGCGCCTCGTCGACCCGCGATCCCCGCTCGGGCGTCGCGTCCCGCACCAGGCCCAGCCAGCGGACCAGCGTCAGCATGCCCATCAGCTGCGCGGGCCCGCCCTGGGTCTGCGGCGACGCCCGGTCGTCGACGCCGACGAGCTCGGCCGCGGCCTCGCGCGCCGCCTCGGGCGTGCGGTGCTCCAGCGTGGCGCCGACGGCGTCGGCGAGCAGGTCCCCGACCGTGGCGGCGGCCTGCTCCATCTCGCGGATCTCCCGGGTCTTCACCATGGGCGGCAGCGTAGTGGCCGCTCAGCGGGTGTCCGTGCGGGACCACGGGCTGCTCCGGGCACACCGCTGTCCGTCGAACGGCGGAGGGCCGTGCCCGTCGCCGGGCTGTCCCGCGGCCTCCCGCACGACGGCAGGCTCGGCGCGGCCGGACACACCGTCGGAGGAGAGACCGATGCCCTACCGCGACGCAGCCGACGGGACGCGGCTGTTCCACATCGACGTCGGCGACGGGCCGCCCGTGCTGCTGGTGCACGCGTGGTCGCTGAGCTCGGCGATGTGGGAGTACCAGATGCGCTCACTCGTGGCGGCCGGGTTCCGGTGCGTGGCGCCCGACCGACGCGGCCACGGCCGCTCCGACGTGGCGAGTACCGGGTACGACCTGGACACCCTCGCCGGGGACCTCGCCGGGCTGGTGGAGGATCTCGACCTGCGCGACCTCACCGTCGTCGCGCACAGCATGGGCACCTGCGAGGTGGCGCGCTGGCTGGGGCGGTCGGGCACCGGCCGGGCCGCGCGGGCGGTGTTCCTCGGTGCGATGACACCGCACCTGGCCGGGTCGGTCGGGGAGGCGTTCGTCGAGGCGATGGTCGCCGACCTGGCCGCCGACCGGCCGCGCTGGTTCCACGACTCGGCACCGGCCTACTTCGCCACCGGCGGCGCCGGCTCGTGGGTGTCACGGGCGCTGGTCGACGACGGGATCCGCGCGATCCTCGCCACGCCGCTGGAGGTGCAGATCGCCTGCCTGCGCGCGTTCACCACCACCGACCTCACCGAGGACCTGCGCGCGATCCGGATCCCGGTGCGTGTCCTGCACGGTGACGCCGACGCCTCCGCGCCGATCGACCTCACCGGCCGACCGACGGCGACGCTGCTCCCCCACGCGGCCTTCCGGCTCGTCGAGGGCGCACCGCACGGGCTCTACGTCACCGCGCGCTCGGTGGTCGATGCCGAGATCCTCGCCTCGGCCCGGGGGACGACATGCGTCCGACCAGCGGCTACCCCGTCCTGACGAACGACGACGTGCGCGCCGCCGCGGCCTTCTACCGGTACGCCGCGGATCAGGAGCAGACCGCCCCCTGCGACGCCGACCCGACGAGCTTGGCGTACTTGCCCAGCACCCCGCGGCGCAGCTCGGCCGTGGGGGTGGGCGGGGTCCAGGCCTCGCGGCGGCGGGCCAGCTCCGCGTCGTCGACGAGCAGGTCCAGGGTGCGGGCCGCCATGTCCAGCACGATCCGGTCGCCGTCGGCGACGAGCGCGATCGGCCCGCCGTCGACGGCCTCGGGCGCCACGTGGCCCACGCACAGCCCGGTGGTCGCGCCGGAGAACCGGCCGTCGGTGAGCAGCAGGACGTCCTTACCCAGGCCCGCGCCCTTGATCGCGCCGGTGACGGCGAGCATCTCCCGCATCCCCGGCCCGCCCGTGGGCCCCTCGTACCGGATGACGACGACGTCGCCGGGCTGCAGGTCGGGCACGGCGTCCATGGCGCCCTGTTCGCCGTCGAACACGCGCGCGGTGCCCTCGAACCGCGACGAGTCGAACCCGGCGCTCTTGACCACGGCCCCCTCGGGCGCGAGCGAGCCGTGCAGGATCGTGATGCCGCCGGTGGGGTGGATCGGGTTCGACAGTGCGCGCAGGATGTCGCCGTCGAGGTCGGGCGGGTCGATCTCGGCGAGGTTCTCGGCGAGCGTGGACCCGGTGCAGGTCAGCACCTCGCCGTGCAGCAGCCCGGCGTCGAGCAGCGCCTTCATCACGACGGGGACGCCGCCCACCCGGTCGACGGTGGACATCACGTGCGCCCCGAACGGCTTGACGTCGGCCAGGTGCGGCACGCGGTCACCGATGCGGGTGAAGTCGGCCAGTTCCAGCGGCACGCCGGCCTCCCACGCGATCGCGAGCAGGTGCAGCACCGCGTTGGTGGACCCGCCGAACGCCATCACCACCGCGATCGCGTTCTCGAAGGCCTCCTTGGTGAGGATCTGCCGGGCCGTGATCCCCTTCTCGATCATCCCGATGACGGCCTCGCCGGACGCCCGCGCGATCCCGTCGCGGCGCCGGTCGACCGCGGGCGGGCTGGCCGAACCGGGCAGCGCCATGCCCAGCGCCTCGGCCGCGGACGCCATCGTGTTCGCGGTGTACATGCCCCCGCAGGCGCCCTCGCCGGGGCAGATCGCGCGCTCGATGGCGTCGACCTCCTCGCGCGTGATCAGCCCACGGGCACACGCGCCGACGGCCTCGAACGCGTCGGCGATGGTCACCTCCCGCTCCCCCACGTACCCGGGCATGATCGACCCGGCGTAGAGGAACACGGCGGCCAGGTCGAGGCGCGCGGCGGCCATCAGCATCCCGGGCAGGGACTTGTCGCAGCCGGCGAGCAGCACGGTGCCGTCGAGCCGCTCGGCCTGCACGACCGTCTCCACGGAGTCGGCGATGACCTCGCGGCTCACCAGCGACCAGTGCATCCCGATGTGGCCCATCGAGATGCCGTCGGACACCGAGATCGTGCCGAACTCCATCGGGAACCCGCCCGCGCGGTGCACGCCCTCCTTGGCCGCGAGGCCCAGGCGCTGCAACGACAGGTTGCACGGGGTGATCTCGTTCCAGCTCGACGCGATGCCGATCTGCGGCTTGCCGAAGTCCTCGTCGCGCATCCCGACCGCGCGCAGCATGCCGCGGGCGGCGGTGCGCTCCAGGCCGTCGGTGACGTCGCGGGAACGGGGCTTGATGTCGCTCATGAGTTGCATGCTCCTGACGTGGTGGTGGCCCCAGTTTCCCCCTCGCGGCCGCGACGTCCGCGCCACCCCGCGACTCGTGCGGGTGGGCGGGTCGTCACGGCACCAGCGGGGCCAGCGTCTCCAGTACGGTGCGGTTCGCCGCGCACAGGTCGGCCCGCGTGTCCCGGGCGAGGGTGACGATGCTGGCCAGCCCGTTGCCCAGCGCCATGGTGGACAGGCACAGCGGCGCCTGCCCCTGCAGCGACCGGTGCTCCAGGCCCGGCCGGCCACCGAACTGCGTGGCGCTACCCGGCCGCACCGCGGGGTCGATGCTGTAGCCGCCGGTGGGCGGTCCCCAGCTCAGGACGGACGCGATGGCGTCCGACGCGTAGTCGCAGCCCACGCGGTAGAGCGTGCCGGCATCGACCGGTGCGGGGAACGGGCGCGGATCGATCCCCGCGGGCCGCAGGTCGGCGGGGAACGCCGACCAACCGACGGTCGCGCACGGGTCGAACGGTGCGCCCACGTCCGCGGCCACCGGGAAACCCTCCAGCGAGCCGAGTGCGAGCGCCCCCGTCGCGGGGGTGGCCGGACCGGGCAGGGTCGACTCGATGCGGGCCAGGTGACCCCGCGCGGTGTCGCAGTCGACGGCACCGACGGCCAGCGTCTCGCGGTGCAGGTACGGCAGCGACGGGGCGAGCAGCGTGGTGTCGCTGGCCTGCCGGGTCACCGTGCACCCGGCTTCGCTCTCCTCGACGGACTCCAGCCGCCCGCCCGGGATCCTCGACACGGTGCCGGCGACGTCGGTCTCGAACTGCTGCAGTCCGAACGCCACCTCGACGTCGCCCGCGCCGCAGCGCCGCGGGCCGGTGACGGTGACGTCCACCGCGTCCGGCACCAGCAGCGCGAGCGCCGCGCACGGGTCCTGCCCACCGATGGTGAAGGCCGGGTCGGTGCCCGCGGCGGCCCGGCGGGGCGGGGCGTCGACCCGGCCGAGGATCTCGGCGAGGTAGCCGCGTGCGAGCGCGCAGGACGCGGCGGGGTCGTCGACGACCTCCCCGCGCACCAGCACGCCCCAGCCGGACCCGACCGGACGGGCGTAGCCGCACTCGGCGCGCCGCTCGGCCCCGTCGGCAGGCGCGATCGCCGGGAAGCGGCGCCCGCCCGCCTCGGCGTCCGGCCCCGGACCGGGTTCGACCTCGCCGGCCTCGACCGAGACGTAGGAGAACCGATCGGTGCCGGCGACCTCGAGCGCCACCTCGCAGCCGTCGAACCCCCGTACCGGGCGCACGGAGAACGCGACGGCCCCGGTGAGCCGCTCGGCGGCGGCCACGTCCAGCGTGGCGCACGCGTCCCACCCGCGCACGATCGCCATCTGCTCGGCGAGGATCCGCTCGGCGTCGTCGAAGGGCAGGTCGGCGACGGGGACCCCACGTGCCGGGGCAGGCGTACCGGGCACGGTGACCGAGCACCCCACGACGGCGAGCACGGCCACCACGACGACAGCACGCAGACTCCGCCCCACGGCCGCAAGCTAACAGCGCACCGCCCGCCCCCGGAGACGTTCGCACACATCCCACCCACCCGTGCACCCCGAAAGCACTTCGGAGCCACAGTGCTGTTTCGCGGGCGCGGAATCAGCAGTGTGGCTCCGAAGTGCGGAACCGCGGGGGCTAGCGGGCTGTCGCGAAGCCTCGGTCGCGGCGGATGTTGGCCCGGCGGCCCTTCAGGGTCGTCGTGCCCTTGAGGCTGCGCAGAACGTCGTCGGCCGTGTGCTCGGGGATCTCGACCAGGGCGTGGCGCTCGTGGATCTGGATGGCGCCGATGTCGCGGCCGGTCAGGTTGGACTCGTTGGCCAGCGCACCCACGATGTCCTGCGGGCGCACACCGCTGGCCCGCCCCGCGTTGACGAACAGCCGCGTGGTGCCGGCCTTCGGCTCGCGGGTGCCGGCCGCGCCGCCGCGACCGCGGGGCTCGCGCGGGCCGCGGGGGTCCCGGCCCCCGGCGCGCGGGGCGGTGACGACGGGGATGTCCTCGCCGTCGTCGGGCGACCCCGCGGCCTGCGCCATGAGCCGCACGGCGGCGGCGGCGACGTCGACCGGGTCGAAGTCCTCGGCCAGCCCGGCGATCATGGCGCGCACACCGTCGTCGTCGGCGGGCGTGTCGTCGGAAGGCGCGTCGTCGGTGAGTGCGGTACGGAGCGCGTCACGGGTGCGCTCCAGGCGGGCGGCCCGCAGGTCGGCTGCGGTGGGCACCGGGGCCATGACGATCGGCTGCCCGGTGAGCCGCTCGACGTTGCGCAGCGCGTAGACCTTCGACGGCGGCGCGAGCGTGATCGCGACGCCCTCGCGCCCGGCCCGCCCGACCCGCCCGATGCGGTGCACGTAGGCCTCGGAGCTCTGCGGGACGTCGTGGTTGACGACGTGGGTGAGCAGGTCGATGTCCAGGCCGCGGGCCGCCACGTCGGTGGCGACGAGCAGCTCGGTGCGCCCGCTGCGCAGCCGCTCGACGACCCGGGTGCGGTGCTCCTGGTCCATGCCGCCGTGCAGCGCCTCGGCGCGCAGACCGCGCCCGGTGAGCGTCTCGGTGACGGCGTCGACGTCGAGACGGGTGCGGCAGAAGACGATGGCGGCCGTCGGGCGCTCGGCCTCCAGCACGCGCCCGAGCGCGGCGGTGGTGTGGCTGCGCGGCACCAGGTACGCGGTCTGGCGCACCTGCGGCGCCTCGCCCGCGACCTGCTCCTCGCGGGCGATCCGCACGGTGACCGGCTCGCGCAGGTACTTCTGCGCGAGGGTCTCGATGCGGCGCGGCATGGTGGCGCTGAACAGCACGACCTGCCGGCTGTCGGGGGTGGCGTCGAGCAGCGTCTCGATGTCCTCGACGAAGCCCATGTCGAGCATCTCGTCGGCCTCGTCGAGGACGACCATCTCTAGGTCGTGGAGCTTGAGCGCGCCCCGGTTCATCAGGTCGATCGCGCGGCCGGGCGTGGCCACGACGACGTCGACGCCCTGGTGCAGGCCCTTGAGTTGCGGGCCGACGGGCGCGCCGCCGTAGACGGTGAGCACGCGGGTGCGCAGGTGCGAACCGTAGCGGGTGACCGCCTCGGACACCTGCAGCGCCAGCTCGCGCGTCGGGGCCAGGATCAGGCCGAACGGCGCGGCGCCGCGCTCACGGCCGGGGCGCAGGTCCGACAGGCGCTCCAGCATGGGCAGCGCGAACGCCGCCGTCTTGCCGGTGCCGGTGGCCGCCTGACCGAGCAGGTCACGGCCCTCGACAAGCGGCGTGATGGCCTCGGCCTGGATCGGGCTGGGCTGGGTGTAGCCCAGCTCCTCGACGACCGACTTCAGCTCGGCGCGCAGCGGCAGGTCGGCGAAGGTGGGCACGTTCTCGTGGTCGTACAGACTCAAGTCAGGTCTTTCGTCGCAGTCAGCGGGCACACGTCGGCGTACCCGCGGGCGAGCCCGCGGGCCCCCTGCACGAGATCTGCCTGGCCGTTGCGGTCTCTGATGGCCCTCAACGCACCATCGTCCTCACATAGTCCCAGGTGACGGCACTCACCCGGAAGGCGGGGTGGTGTCAGCGGAGGTCACATGCGCCGTCGGTCACGATGTCGCGTGCCGTTCACCCGGCCCCGGGACCCTGGATCCCATGAGCTCCCCTGCGCCCACCAACCTGCGCGACCTGCGGGGCCTGCGCACCGACGACGGCCGGATCGTGCGCCGCGGCGTGCTCTACCGCAGCGAGGTGCCACTCCCCGGGGGTGGCGCGGGCAGCGACGTCGCGATCTGGCCGCCCGCCGTCGTCGTCGACCTGCGGACGGCCGAGGAGCACTCGTCGCAACCACCCCGGGCCTCGTCCGTCGGCCCTCCCGACCTCGGCACCGGACCGCACCCGCTCGACGCGCCGGGCACCGCCGTGCACCGGGTCCCGATGGGGGCAGACCTCGCGCCGGCGCTCGCCGACCGGTCCGGGCACCACGACCTCGGCACCGCCTACCGCATGCTCGTGCGCGACGCCGCGGCCAGGATCGCGGTCATCGTCGGGCTGGTCGCCGGCTCGCCCGGACCGGTGCTGGTGCACTGCACCGCGGGCAAGGACCGCACCGGCATCGTCGTCGCCGTGCTGCTGCGCGCGGTGGGGGTGCGCCGCTCCGACGTCGTCGCCGACTACCTGCGCACCGAGGCCAACCTGCCGCGGCTGTGGGCGGCGCTGCAGGGTGCCGGGATCCGCGCTCCGCGCAACCGCGCACTGATGGGCGTGCACGTCGGCGCGCTGGAGGCCGTGCTCGACGAGCTCGACGCGGTGGACGGCGGCGCCGCCGGGTGGCTGGCGACGCACGGGGTGGGCGCCGACACCCTGGCCCGGCTCTCCGACCGGCTGCTCAGCCCGGTGCGTGCGCCGGCGGCGTGACAGCATCGGCGGCGTGCTCCCTCCCGCCCGGCTGATCCAGTGGGACGTCGACCGCACCCTGCTCGTGGGCGGCGGGGTCGGGGTGGAGGCCTTCGCCGCGGCCTTCACGGCCGTCACGGGGGTGGCGTGGGCCGGGGACCTGCAGGCGGCCGGGCGCACCGACCTGTCGCTCGCCCCCGAGCTGTTCGCCCAGCACGGGATCGCCGACGCCGGGCCGTACCTGCGGCCGTTCTTCGCGCGCTACGGCGCCGAGTCGGCGGCCCGGGCGCACCTGATGGCCGCGCGCGGCACCCTGCTGCCCGGGGTGCCCGACGTGCTCGCGGCCCTGCACCGGCGGCCGGGGGTCGTGCAGACGCTGGTCACCGGCAACATCCGCGCCGTCGGGATCGGGAAGGTCGCCGCGTTCGGCCTCGACCCGTACCTCGACACCGCCGTGGGCGGGTACGGCGACGACCACCCCGTCCGGTCCGAACTCGTCCTGCGCAGCCGGGGCCGGGCGGAGGCCGCGCACGGGGAGTTCACCGAGGTCGTCGTCGTCGGCGACACGGTCCACGACGTCGGCGCGGCGCTGGCCGCCGGCGTCACGGCGGTCGGGGTGGCGACCGGGCCGGCCTCCGCCGCGGAGCTGGCGGACGCCGGTGCCCACCACGTGCTCGACGACCTGTCGGACGTCGACGGTGTCGTGGCGCTGCTGGCGACGGGCCGGCTGCGGGACGAGGCGGCTCCGCCGCAACCGCGGCGATCACCGCGCGGACACTGACGGGCCACAGGTCGCTCGAGCGGAACCTCATTGCTGCTCCGGCGTCGCCGAACAGCAACCAGGTTCCGTTCGGGCACCGACCCACCTCACGGCCCGCCGGCCACCGGCACACCCGTCGGCGGCGGGCCCAGCAGGTCCCACCTGTTGCCCGCGATGTCGAGGAAGACCGCCACCCGGCCGTACGGCTCGTCCCGCGGGGCCGACACGAACCGCACGCCGGCGGTGACCATCCGAGCGTGGGACGCGGCGAAGTCCTCGACCCGCAGGAACAGCCCCACGCGGCCGGCGAACTGGGTGCCGACCGCCGCCGACTGCGCCGCGCCGTCGGCGCGGGCCAGCAGGAGGCCGGTCGCGGCGCCCGGTGGCCGGACCACCACCCACCGCTTGGGGCGCCCGTCGTCGGTCAGCGACGGCGAGTCCTCCACGAGCTCGAAGCCGAGCGCTCCGACGAAGAAGTCGAGCGCGGGGTCGTAGTCGTCGACGACGATCGCCACCAACCCGAGGTGCAACGGCTACTTCTTCTTCGGGTCGTCGGCCAGGCCGGCACGGCGCAGGGCGTCGGCCATGGCGCTGTTGCCCGGCCCACCAGCGCCGCCGGAGCTGCCGCCGCGACCGCTCTGCGCCGCCGGTCGGCCACCGCCCCTGGCGTCGCCCTTCCGTGACCCGCTTCCCGCACCGCGGGGTCCGCCCCGACGGTCACCACCGTCCGGGGCCGCTCCACCGCCCTGGTTCCGGCCGTCGGACCTCCCACCGCCGGACCTCCCACCGCCGGACCTCCCGCCGCCGGACCTCCCATCGCCGGGCTTCCCGCCGCGTGACCTCTCACCGCCCGACCCGCCCTGGCGCTCGCCCCGCGGGCCACCCCGGGTCGGCCTGCCGCCGGCGCCGGGCTCGTCGTCCAGGCGCAGCGTCAGGGAGATGCGCTTGCGGGCCTCGTCGACCTCCATCACCTTGACGCGGACCACGTCGCCGTTCTTCACCACCTCCCGCGGGTCGGACACGAAGTCCTTCGACATCGCCGACACGTGCACGAGGCCGTCCTGGTGCACCCCGACGTCGACGAACGCGCCGAACGCGGCCACGTTGGTGACCTGGCCCTCCAGCAGCATCCCCACACGCAGGTCCGAGATCCTGTGGACACCGTCGGCGAACGTGGCGGTGCGGAACGCGGGGCGCGGGTCGCGGCCGGGCTTCTCCAGCTCGCCGAGGATGTCGGAGACGGTGGGCAGGCCGAAGTTCTCGTCGACGAAGTCCGTGGCGCGCAACGACCGGAGCGTGGCGGCGTTGCCGATCAGCGACGCCACGTCGGTCCTGGCCGCCGCCAGGATGCGGCGGACGACCGGGTACGCCTCCGGGTGCACGCCGGACATGTCGACGGGGTCGTCGCCCCCACGGATGCGCAGGAAGCCCGCGCACTGCTCGAACGCCTTCGGGCCCAGCCGCGGCACGTCGGTCAGGGCCGTACGGGTGCGGAACGGTCCGTGCGTGTCGCGGTGCGCCACGATCTGCGTGGCGAGCCCCTCGGTGATGCCCGACACCCGCCGCAGCAGCGGCACCGACGCGGTGTTGACGTCGACGCCCACGGCGTTCACGCAGTCCTCGACCACCGCGTCCAGCGAGCGCGACAGGGCCGCCTCGGTCAGGTCGTGCTGGTACTGGCCCACCCCGATCGACTTCGGGTCGATCTTGACGAGCTCGGCGAGCGGGTCCTGCAGGCGCCGCGCGATGGAGACCGCGCCGCGCAGCGACACGTCGAGGTCGGGCAGTTCGGCCGAGGCGACCGCCGACGCCGAGTACACCGAGGCCCCCGCCTCGCTCACCATCACGGGGGTCAGCTTGAGCGCGGGGTTGGCGGTGGCGAGCTCGCGGGCGAGCTGGTCGGTCTCCCGCGACGCGGTGCCGTTGCCGACCGCGACGAGCTCGACGTCGTGCGCGGCGGCCAGCCTCGTGAGGGCGGCGAGCGCGCCCTTCCAGTCGCGACGCGGCTCGTGCGGGTAGATCGTGTCGGTGGCCACGACCTTGCCGGTCGCGTCGACGACGGCGACCTTCACCCCCGTGCGCAGGCCGGGGTCCAGGCCCATCGTGGCCCGGCTGCCGGCCGGTGCGGCCAGGAGCAGGTCGCGCAGGTTGGTGGCGAACACCCCGATCGCGCCCTCCTCGGCGACGGTGCGCAGCCGCACCCGGATGTCGATGCCCAGGTGCAGCAGGATGCGGGTGCGCCACGCCCAGCGCACGACCTCCCCGAGCCACCTGTCGGCCGGGCGGCCCCGGTCGTCGATCCCGAACGCGGCGGCGACCGTGGCCTCGTAGTCGGTCCGGACCCCCGGCTCGGCCGGCTCGGCGGACGGTTCGAGGGAGAGGTCGAGGATCTCCTCCTTCTCCCCGCGCAGGGCCGCCAGGATCCGGTGGGAGGGGAGCTTCGTGAACGGCTCGGAGAAGTCGAAGTAGTCGGCGAACTTGGCGCCCTCGACCTCCTTCCCCTCCCGGACCTTCGTGACGAGCACGCCACGGGTCCACATGCGCTCGCGGAGCCCGCCGATGAGGTCGGCGTCCTCGGCGAAGCGCTCGACGAGGATCGCCCGCGCCCCCTCCAGCGCCGCGGCGGCGTCGGCGACCTGCTCGGTGACGTAGCCGGCGGCGGTCACCTGCGGGTCGAGCGACGGGTCGCCGAGCAGCGCGTCGGCCAGCGGCTCGAGCCCGGCCTCGCGTGCGGCCATCGCCTTGGTGCGGCGCTTGGGCTTGAACGGCAGGTAGACGTCCTCCAGCCGGGCCTTGGACTCCGCGGCCCGGATCCGCTCCTCCAGCTCCGGGGTCAGCTTGCCCTGCTTCCCGACCTCCTCCAGCACGGCGCTGCGCCGCTCCTCCAGCTCCCGCAGGTATCCCAGGCGCTCCTCCAGCGTGCGCAGCTGCGCGTCGTCGAGGGTGCCGGTGGCCTCCTTGCGGTACCGCGCGATGAACGGCACCGTGGCGCCGCCGTCGAGCAGCCCGACGGCCGCGGCCACCTGGTTCGGGCGGACGCCCAGCTCGTCGGCGATGCGCTGCTCGACGGTGTGCGGGCCGTGCGGGCGGCCGGTGGCGCGGGGGACGGAGGCGGGGGCGGTACTGGTCACCCCGACATGGTCCCGCGCCCCGCCACCCGCCCCGCGAACCGGGGTCGGTGCCACCGCGCGACGACCTCCCCGCACCGCACGGCCACCCCGCACCCGCACCACGGAGCCGTCCGCCTCACGGGTGTCCCGCGCACCTCCCCGTCACCCGCGCACCGCCGGACGTGCGCGAGACGCGACTCGGTGCGCGGGAGGGCCCCGCCGCCACGTGGTGGCCGGCGGACCCGATCAGGCCAGGGTCAGGGTGGCCGTCACCGCCGCCGGGTGGCCGCGCACGCCTGCCCGCAGGCCGCCGTCCGCCGACCCCCGGGCCACCACCGTGGATCCGGCGATCACGGGTTGCCGCAGCCGGTAGGCGAACCCGGTGACGCGACGCCGCGGCGCGAACCGGCGCGGCAGCTCCAGCAGCAGCAGCGCCAGCAGCGGACCGTGCACGACGAGACCGGGGTAGCCCTCGACCTCCGTGACGTAGGGGTGGTCGTAGTGGATGCGGTGGGTGTTGTAGGTCAGCGCGCTGAAGCGGAACAGCAGCGCGGCGTCCGGGAGCAGCTCGGCCCGCCACTCCCCCGCACCCTCGGACCGGTCGGCGGGCGGCGACGGTAGTGGCCGGGCGACGCCTGCCGGCTGGCTGCGGTAGGCGAAGTCCTGCTCCTCGACGACGGCCGTCGCGCCTTCCACCGCGAACTCGTGGCGCTGCGTCACCAGCACCATCGCCCCGCTGCGCCCGGCCTTCGGCGTGGCCGCGACCAGCGACGACCGGCGCGTCACCTCGTCACCGACCCGCAGCGGGGCCCGGACCTCCAGGCGCCCACCGGCGAACATCCGCCTGCGGTCGGGCAGCGGCGGCAGGAACCGGCCGTGCGCGGGGTGCCCGTCCTCGCCCAGCTCGGCCTGCGCGGGGTGGTCGAGCAGGTGGAACCAGTGCCACAGCGGCGGCAGCTCCGGCCCGGGTGCCTCCCGGTCGAGCAGCGCGGCGAACGCCTCCCCCGGCCACGCGCCGATCCGCCCGGTGCTCAGCCGGGGCCCGGGCGCCCAGCCGTCGAGGTGCCGGGCGAGGTCGTCGACGTCCACCGGCCGATCATCCCGCGCGGGCGACGGCCACGGGCGGCAGCCCCGGCCCCGGGGCTCGATCACCCGCTACGGCCGTGCGAACAGGGCCACGCACTCGAAGTGGTGGGTCATCGGGAAGGCGTCGAACGCGCGCAGCCCGGCCAGCTCGTAGCCGTGCCCGGCGAACAGGGCGACGTCGCGGGCCAGCGCCGCGGGATCGCAGGCCACGTGCACGACGCGGGCGGGACCGCGGGCCGCCAGCGCGTCGACCAGCGCCCGGCCCAGACCCTTGCGCGGCGGGTCGGCGACGACGACGTCCGGGCGGCCGGACAGCGATCGCCCGTCCAGCTCGGGGACCAGCCGCTCGACGCGACCGACCCGCCAGCTCACCTGCGGGAGGTCGGCGAGCGCCACCCGGCCGTCCGCCACGGCCGTGCGCGCGGACTCGACGACGGTGACGTGCCCGCCCGGCCCGACCTGCCCGGCCAGCACGGCGGCGAACAGCCCGACCCCGCCGTAGAGGTCCCAGGCCACCCCGCCCTGGGGGGCGGCGGCCCACTCGCCGACGACGGCCGCGAGGGTGTCCGGCAGCGCCGGGTGCACCTGCCAGAACACCCCGGGCGACAGCCGCCACTCGCGGCCGATCGCCCGCTGCACGACCGCGCCGTCGTCGGGGAACCCACCGGCGTGCACGCCGGGCGCGTCGATGTGCACGATCCCGTCCGCGTCGGCGGCCACCCCCACCTCGCCGCCCGGTTCGAAGGTGTGACCGAGCACGTCGGGCAGGGCGCCGGCCGGAGCCAGCGGGCAGTCGGCGATCGGCAGCACGTCGTGGCTGCGGTGGGCGCGCAGGCCCGCCCGCCCGGACTCGTCGACGGCCAGCCGTACCCGGTGCCGCCAGCCCAGGGGCCCGCCCGGCAGCTCCTCCACCGGGGTGGGCCGCACGATCCCGGCGAGGCGCTGCAACTGCTCGGCCAGCACGGCGGCCTTGAGCTCGCGCTGGGCCGCCGGGTCGGCGTGCTGCAGGTCGCAGCCCCCGCAACCCCCGGCGCGGGCCCAGTCGCACGGCGCCGGCACGCGGTGCGGCGAGGCGTCGAGCACCACGACGGCGTCGGCGCGGCAGAACCCGCCACCGCCGTCCTCGGTGACGACGACCCGCACCCGCTCGCCGGGCAACGCGTGCCGCACGAACACGACGCGGCCGTCGACGCGGGCGACACAGTGCCCGCCGTGCGCGACCGGCCCGACGTCGAGGTCGAGGATGCGGTCGGTCCAGTCCAGCGTGCCGGTCGTGCTCGTCATCTCGATGCCCTGTCCCTGCCCTTGTCGGGTGATTCGTAGCCGCGGCGGGACGAGCCGGGCGGGGTCTCCGGGCGGCGCGCCACCACCCGTTCGGAGGACACGAGCTGCCACGGCACGCTCGTGACCATCACGCCGGGCTGGAACAGCAGCCGGCCCTTGAGCCGCAGCGCGCTCTGGTTGTGCAGGATCTGCTCCCACCAGTGGCCGACGACGTACTCGGGGATGAAGACGGTGACCACGTCGCGCGGGTTGTCGCTGCGGATGCGCTTGACGTAGTCCAGCACCGGTTTGGTGATCTCCCGGTACGGCGACTCGACGACCTTGAGCGCCACCGGGATCTTGCGCTTGTCCCAGTCGCGCACCAGCTTGCGGGTGTCGGCGTCGTCGACGTTGACGGTGACGGCCTCCAGCACGTCGGGCCGGGTGGCGCGGGCGTAGGCGACCGCCCGCAGGGTCGGCTTGTGCAGGGTGGAGACGAGCACGATCGCGTGGTTGCGCGAGGGCAGCACACCGTCACCGTCGCCCGCGACCAGTTCCGCCGACACGCGGTCGTAGTGCTTCTGGATGGCCTGCATGAGGGCGTAGAACACCGCCATCGCGGCGATGGCGATCCAGGCGCCGCGCGTGAACTTCGTGATCAGCACGACGACCAGCACCACACCGGTCATGGCGGCGCCGAAGCCGTTGATCAGCCGGGAGCGCAGCATCCGGGACCGCTCCGAGGGGTCCTTCTCGGTGGCGAGCAGGCGGTTCCAGTGCCGGAGCATGCCGAACTGGCTGAGGGTGAACGAGGTGAACACACCCACCGTGTAGAGCGCGATGAGCCGCGTGACCTCGGCCTGGAAACCGATCACCAGCAGGATCGCGACGGCGGCGAGGGCGACGATGCCGTTGGAGAACGCGAGGCGGTCGCCGCGGGTGTGCAGCTGGCGCGGCAGGTAGCGGTCCTGGCTCAGGATCGAGCCGAGCACCGGGAAGCCGTTGTAGGCGGTGTTGGCGGCGAGCACCAGGATGAGGGCGGTGACCACGACGACGAGGAAGAAGCCCGGCGGGAAGGTGTCGAACACCGCGGCCGCCAGCTGCGCCACCAGCGTCTGCTGGACGTAGCCCTCCGCCCCCGGGAACTGGAGGACGGGATCCTCGGCGATCTTCGCGCCGGTCAGCTGGCCCAACGCGATCAGACCCATGAACATCGCGGCCGAGATGACGCCGAGCAGCAGCAGCGTGGTGGCGGCGTTGCGCGACTTGGGCTTGCGGAACGCGGGCACCCCGTTGCTGATGGCCTCCACACCGGTGAGCGCCGCGCAGCCCTGGGTGAACGAGCGCAGCACCAGCAGGGCGATCGCCAGGCCGGTGAGGGCGTCACCCTGGGACACCAGCTCGAGGTCGGCGCTGGCGGCCCGCACGTCGTCACCCAGCAGCAGGATCCGCGTCAGGCCCCAGATGATCAGCGTCCCGATGCCGAACATGAACGCATAGGTCGGGATCGCGAACGCCACGCCCGACTCGCGCACACCCCGCAGGTTCACCGCGGTGAGCACGACGATCGTCGCGACCGCGAAGGCCACCTTGTTCTCCCCGACGAACGGCACGAGCGCGCCGACGTTCGCCGCCGCCGCCGAGATCGACACCGCGACCGTGAGCGTGTAGTCGACCAGCAGCGCGCTCGCCACGGTCAGGCCGGCCCTGCGGCCCAGGTTGACGGTGGCGACCTCGTAGTCCCCCCCGCCCGACGGATAGGCCCGCACGTTCTGCCGGTAGCTGGTGACGACCGTGAGCAGCACGACCGCGACCGCCGCGCCGACCCACGGCGAGAAGACGTAGGAGGAGATCCCCACGATCGACAGCGTCAGGAAGATCTCCTCCGGCGCGTACGCCACCGACGACATCGCGTCGGAGGCGAAGACCGGCAGCGCGATCCGTTTGGGCAGGAGCTGATTGCTGAGCCGATCGCTGCGCTGCGGCCGCCCGACCAGGATGCGCTTCACCGCTGTGGCGAGCGTGGACACCCGCGCAGCCTATGCCGGGAACGGAAGGACCGACGGAGGAGGCCCGGGTGGGTCCGGTCCAGGGCGCGGGCCGGGACGAGCGGTGTGCGAGGCGGGCCGTCCGCGATAGCGTGCGCCCGACGCAGGAGGACGGTGCGCGTGTACGTGGTGATCATGGGATGCGGCCGGGTCGGGTCGGCGCTCGTCGCGGGCCTGGAGCGGCTCGGCCACGAGGTGGCGGTGATCGACAAGGACCCGCAGGCATTTCGCAGGCTGGGCGCGGACTTCCACGGCCGGCAGGTCGTCGGACAGGGCTTCCACCGGGAGGTCCTGGTCGAGGCCGGGGTCGAGCGCGCGCAGGCGTTCGCCGCGGTGTCCAGCGGGGACAACTCCAACATCATCGCCGCCCGCGTCGCGCGGGAGAGCTTCGGCGTCGAGCGCGTAGTGGCCCGCATCTACGACGAGAAGCGCGCCGCGGTCTACGAGCGCCTCGGCATCCCGACCGTGGCCACGGTGCCCTGGAGCACCGACCGGCTGATGCGGATGCTGATGCCCGACGGCGTGGCCTCGGCGTGGCGGGAACCCTCGGGCACCGTGGCGATCCTGCCGCTACCGCTGCACGAGGACTGGGTCGGCCACTCGATCAAGGAGCTGGAGGGCGTCGCGGGCTGCCGGGTGGCCTTCGTCGTGCGCTTCGGCACCGGCGTGCTGCCCAAGCCCGACACCGTCGTGCAGGCGGAGGACACGGTCTACGTGGCCGCCGTGTCGGGCACCGTCAGCGACGTCACCGCGGCCGCGGCCGCCGCCCCCCAGGAAGGCTGATCATGCGCGTCGCCATCGCCGGGGCCGGGGCCGTCGGACGCTCGATCGCCCTGGAGCTGTTGGAGAACAAGCACCAGGTGATGCTCATCGAGCGGGAGCTGTCCCAGATCGAGCCGGAGGCCGTCGAGGCGGCCGAGTGGGTGCACGCGGACGCGTGCGAGCTGTCCTCGCTGGAGGACGCCGACATCGAGAGCTGCGACGTCATGATCGCCGCCACCGGCGACGACAAGGTCAACCTGGTCGTGTCGCTGCTGGCCAAGACCGAGTTCGCGGTGCGCCGCGTCGTCGCCCGCGTGAACGACCCGCGCAACGAGTGGCTCTTCGGCGGCAACTGGGGTGTCGACGTCGCCGTGTCGACGCCGCGCCTGCTCGCCGCCCTGGTGGAGGAGGCGGTGGCGGTGGGTGACCTCGTCCGGCTGCTCACCTTCCGACAGGGCCAGGCCAACCTGGTCGAGGTGACGCTGCCCGCCGACACGCCGCTGGCCGGGCGCCCGGTGCGGTCGGTGAAGCTGCCCGTCGATTCCGCGCTGGTGGTGATCCTGCGCGGCGGGCGCGTGATCGTTCCCCAGGGCGACGACGCGCTCGAACCCGGCGACGAGCTCGTCCTCGTCGCCACCGCGGCGGTGGAGGAGGACATCCGCGCCGCCCTGGAACGCTGAGCGGGGCCCGCCCGGGTCGGGCGGCGGGACCCGGCGGCGGGACCCAGCGGCGCGACCCAGCGGCGCGACTCGAGGCAGCTGGCGGAGCTACAGGCCTGTTTCGGGGCCGGGGGCCGGGAGCCGGGAGCCGGGAGCCGGGAGCCGGGAGCCGGGAGCCGGGAGCCGGGAGCCGGGAGCCGGGAGCGATGATCGGCGTCCGGGAACGCTCCGCGCGCCAGGACACGCCCACCGGTTCCACCACGCCGATCATGCCCGCCAGCCCGGACCATGATCACCGAATCGGAACCCGGAACCGCACGACGCACACCTCCCGGTTCCGACACGCCGATCACCCCGGCGACCAGGACCGGACCCACCCGCCACCACGGCACGTCCCGGGACGGGACGGGACGGCGAGCTGCACCACAGGCGCCCCACGCCGGCCAGCAGAGACCCGGCACATCCGCGAACCGGACCACGCCCGTCGGACCTGCGCACCGATCACCGCCGCCCCCGCCCCGAGATCAGCGTCTCGGAACACCCGACGGCCCGAGACACACCCGGCGGTTCCGGGACGGCGATCATCCACCGCGCTCGGGGTCACCGCCACCAGCGGCGGGTCGGGACCGGCGGAGCCGGACGTCCGCTCCTCGACCCGTCCGCGGTTCCGGACGCGCCCCGTCGGGTGGTGCTGGCCGGGCGGGGCGACGGTGAACCGGCATCAGCGCGGGCACCCCGCCGGGACGAGCGGTTCTCCGCGGCCCCGCGGGGTCAACCGGCGGCGGGCGCGGGCGTGCGGGTGGCGCGGCGGACGGCCCAGATCGTGAACAGCAGGGCCAGGCCCGTGAGCGGGTAACCCATGGCCAGGCGGGCGACGCCGAGCCAGGTCTCCTCGTTGGCGTCGTAGAGCAGCCCCTGCAGCACGACCCGGGACGCGAACACCAGCGTCCACAGCAGGCTGGCCCAGGTGTAGGCACGCAGCAGCGCCGGGTTGCGGCGCCAGCCCTGGCCGTCGCCGTTGATCCCGTGCCAGATCACCCCGGCGAGCGGGCGGCGCACGAGCACCGACACGAGGAACGCGAGCCCGAACGTGGCGCTGGCGATCAGGCCGGGCAGGTAGAACCCGCGGGCCTCCCCCGTGCGGCTGGCGATGAACGCCGCGATGGCGACGCCGAGCAGGCCGGAGACGGCGGGCTGCAGCGCCTGCTTGCGAGCGATCCGCCAGACCGTGACCGCGACGCCGGCCACCACCGCGGAGACGATCGCGGCCTGCAGCTCGAAGACGATGTTGGCCACCACGAACACGGCCACCGGGATGGTGGAGGCGACGATGCCCGGCACGCCGCCCATCTGCTCGAGCAGCGTGGGGAACTGACGTTGGGGCGCGGTGCCCTCGGGACCCGCCGTCACTGCGCCTGGCAGATCTCGTAGTACGGGTTGTAGAGCACCTTGCGCCCGTCGCGGACGGCGAGCCGCCCCCGTACCCGCATCGTGCGTCCCGGTTCGATGCCCGGGATGCGCCGCCGGCCCAGCCAGATCAACGTGACTCCCTCGCTGCCGTCGAACAGCTCCGCCTCCAGGGACGCGTCCGCGTCCTGCGGGCAGAACTCCACGCTGCGCAGCCTACCGAGCACCTCGACCTCGTCGCCGCAGGCACAGTCCGACGCCCGTTGGGCCCCGGACCTCTCGGCGTCGTCGGAGAGGTCGTCGGCGTCCAGGGTGTCGACGTCGCTGGTGAGCCTCTTGAGCATCCTGCGGAACGCGCCACCGTCGGTGGTACTCAATCTCACTCCCAGCACGACCGGCGCCCGCCATCGGGCTCGCTACCCTGCAAGGGTAACTCCCGCGAAACGTGTCCCGCAGAGCCTGGCGGGGTCCGGTCCCGCGGACCGGGCCGCGTGCACCCCGCCGTGCGCCGAACGGTGGCTCCGCCCGCCGGACGGTCGTCCGTGCGCGGCGGTCGTGCTGCCCGGATCGGCGTCGGACGAGGTGTTCGTCCGGGACGGCGTTCGCCGGGCCGCTGCGGTCGACGGGCGTGCCGCTGGTGGCCCCGCCGCCCCGGTACGCGGCCGCGGCCGAGCCCGGTCCCACCGACGGCGAACCGGCCGGGCTCGGTGTCCCGGCCGGGGTGGTCGCGTTGTCCGGCGACCCGCTGCACCCGCCGGCCGAGGCCCGGCGCTGGCGTGCGCTGCTGCCCGTCGCCGTGTTGCACACCACGACGCTGGACGCGCTCGGGGCCGATCCCGCCGTGCTCGGGCGCGCTGCGGTGCTCGGCTGGCTCCAGGCGTCCGCGCGTGGGTGACCCGGCCGCCGTCGGATCAGCCCGGCCGGTGGTGCCGGCCCGGGTTGCGGGCGGGCCCGGTGGGCCGGTAGGTGAGCGCGGGGCCGTCCCCGCCGGGGGTGCTCGGCGGATCCGGATCCGGATCCGGGTCGGCGCGGCCGTGGCGGCCCGGGGCGGGCGGTGCCACGACCGGCAGCGGCGTGGTGTCCGCTCCCGACGGCGGAAGCGGCTCGGGCTCGGGGGCACGCCGACGCCCACCCCGACCGGACGGCGCTCCGTCGACATCGCCGGCACGCGCTGCGCCACGGGCGTCGGACCCCGGCTCGTAGCGGGCGCGGCGACGCCCGGGCCGTTCCCGGACCAGCGCGGCGAGGTCCAGGGTGTCGTCGGGCCGACGCGCCCCGTCCGGGAACGAGGTCGGTTCCGGGGCCCGGCGGCGACCACCGCCCGGGGCGGCCCGGGCCGGTGCGTCCGGGGCCCGGCGCCGCCCGGCGATGCGACCGGCCTGCTCCGGCGCGCGACGGCGACCGGCCGGTCCGGCGGGCTCGGCGGGCTCGGAGACGGGGCGGCGCCGCGCCTGCAGCAGGTCGGCGAACAGCGGCTCGGCGTCCGACGGCTGGGCGTCGAGGGAATCGAACGACACGAGTTCGGAGACCGGCGGCTCGGGATCGACGGCCCGCCCGGCCCGCAGCTCGGCGTACAACGTCTCCCCGGCGGTGGGCTCCTCGGCGATCCGGCGTTCGTCCTCGGGTGACGGCACCGCAGGCCGCCGCTCGGTCCGGTCGCCGCGGCCGAGCGGCTGCGGGAACCCGCGCGGCGGCCCCGCCACCGGCACGACGGGCCACTGCTCGGTGGCCGGCGTCCCGATCTCGTCGAACCGGGCCCGCTCCGCCTGCCGGCCGGCCCCGGCCGGGGCTGGGGGCGCGGGGGCGGGTGCCGGCGGACCCTCGCCGACCGGCGAGCCGAACCCGGTGGACGCCCCCGACCCGCCCCACGGGTCCGGCGCGGGGCCGTCGTCCGGCTCGGCGGGGATCGCGGGCCACCACTCGGTCGGGGTGACGACGTCGTTCAGCGGCCGATCCACGCTCACGTCGTCGCCCGGGTCCCGCCCGAGCTCGATCGCACCGACCGGCCCGGGCGGGGCCGCCCACAGCGGTGTCGGCGGATCGGCGGGCGGAGGCGCGGGGGCCGGCGGATCGACCGGCCGACGACCGGCCTGCGCGGTGGCGCGGGGGGACACCGGGAGCGCCTGCGTGGCGTCCGCCGACACGGGGATCGGCACGACCCGAGGAGGCACCGGCCGGCGGACCTCCACGGTCCGGGCCTCCACGGTCCGGCGCTCCACCGTCCGGGGCTCCACGGTCCGGATCGGGGCCACCGCACGCGGAGCGGCCACGAGACGCTGCGGGGGCACGGGCCGCGTCGGCGGTGAGGGCGGCGCGGGGGCCGCCGCGGGCGCGGGGGCCGCCGGGGGGACCGGGACCGACCGCGGCGGTTCCTCGACCGGAGCGTCGGCGACCAGATGCTCCGGGACGACGAGCGGGAGCACGGTGCGTACCGGGTAGGGCGAGCGGCCGCGGTCCACGACGGCACCCTTGATCATGGTGCGCAGCGCGGCCTCGAGCTCGACGGCGTACCTCGCGGGACCGGTCGCGACGCCGTACAGCATCCAGCGGGCACCGTCGACGCCGATGAAGACCGAGTTGGCGGCACCGGTGCGGGCGTGCAGCTCACGGCCCCACTCACCCTGGAACGACCGCACCCGGGCGCCGCCGTCGCGCAGCGACGTGTCGATCTCGGCGACCAGCTCGGGCCACAGGGCGGAGGACTTCGGGGCCGCGAGCGCGCTCACCGAAAGCCGGCCGCCGGGCATCGTGACGTGCACGGCCTGCAACCGCCCGTTCGCGGTGGGCTCGACGGTGACCGTGCCGCCCTCCGGCACCGGCACCCGGACCGACCCGAAGTCGACCGTCCCCGGCGCGGGCGCCGCGCCCGGGTCGAGGTCCTCGGCGTCGTGGGGCCCGAAGTCCCGCGCGGCCTGTCGGGCCGCCTTGTGCGAGCCCGTGCGGAACGCCCCGGTGGCGCCGGTGCGCCTGCCGACACGGCCCGGGGCGTCGGCGGTCACGGGGCCTCCCCCAGCGCGGCGTGACCGCCCGTCGAGCCGTGCCCCCCGGCGCCCCGCTCCGACGCGGGCAGGGCGGGGACCTCGACGAACCGGGCCTGCTCCACCCGCTGGACGACGAGCTGGGCGATCCGGTCACCGCGCCGCAACGTCACCTCCTCGCCGCCGAGGTTGATCAGGCAGACCCGGATCTCGCCGCGATACCCGGAGTCGACGGTGCCGGGGGCGTTGACGATCGAGAGCCCGGTGCGGGCGGCGAGCCCGGACCGCGGGTGCACGAACCCGGCGTACCCGTGCGGGAGCGCCAGAGCGACGCCGGTGCCGACGAGACGGCGTTCCCCGGGCGCGAGCACGAGATCGGCGGTGCAGGACAGGTCGGCCCCCGCGTCGCCCGGGCGGGCGTAGGAGGGCAGCGGCAGCGCCGGGTCGAGCCGGACGACCGGAACCTCCAGCGGCGACACGTCGGATGGCGACACGTCGGCGGCGCGCCCGTCGACCGACGACCCGGCCGTCTGCGGTGCGGCGGGCGGTGCGGTGGACGGCGCCTGCTGGGGAGCATCGACGGAGCCGGACACGACGGTCGACGCTACCCTCGGTGCTTGTGAACGAGCACCCATCGACGCCGAAACCTGCGACGTCCGGCATCCCCGGGTTCGACGAGCGGTTGTCCGTGCCGTGGTGGTGGTACCTGCCGGCGGTCGGCGTGGCGGCCCTGCTCGGCGCCGAGATCCACATGGGCTACCCGGGTCTGCGGTCGTGGATCGGCTACGCGGTGGTGGTCCCGGTGGCGGTCGGCGTGCTGGTGTGGCTGGGTCGCACCCGGGTGCGGGTCCGCGAGGGGCGGCTGCACGCGGGCGAGGAGTCGGTCGCGGTGGACAGCATCGGCCGGGTCGAGGTGATCCGCGACCGCGACGCCAAGCAGGTGGCGCTGGGTCCCGACCTGGACCCGGCAGCCCACCTGCTGCACCGCGCCTGGATCCGGCCCGTGGTGCGCCTGGAGATCACCGACCCGGACGCGGACGTGCCGTACTGGGTGATCAGCGTGTCGGATCCCGACCGCTTGCTGGCCGCGCTCGGACGCTGAGCTGCACATCCACCCCGCGGCACAGCCACCCCGGAACGCGGTGACGCCCCCGACCTGCGGGGTCCGGGGGCGTCGGCGATCGGAGCTCAGGCGGCGCAGTCGCGGCAGATGTACTGGCTGCCGTTGCTCTCGGCGAGCCGGCTGCGGTGGTGCACAAGGAAGCAGCTGGCGCAGGTGAACTCGTCGGCCTGCTTCGGGAGAACCTTGACGGTGAGCTCCTCGCCGGACAGGTCGGCACCCGGGAGCTCGAAGCTCTCGGCCGTGTCGGTCTCGTCGACGTCGACCACGGACGACTGCGCCTCGTTGCGACGAGCCTTCAACTCGTCGAGCGAGTCCTCCGCCATGTCGTCGGTCTCGTTGCGCCGCGGAGCGTCGTAGTCGGTTGCCATCGTCCCCACCCTCGTGAACTGCAGTTCGTCGTCGTCGTGCCGCTGGACAACGTCACAGCGGCGGGGTTTGTGCCCGGCTCCGGGAGTGACGCCGGTCTCACCCGAACACGCGCCCGAACCCCTGCCCGGGCGGCGAACCTTAGCCCACCCGTCAACCCCCCGTCACGGCGCGCCTCACATGATCGGCTCGTCGGCCCGCTCCGAACGCCACGGGCCTGCTCGGCGGGCCCACCACCCCCGTAGGGTCCTCGTTCGTGACCGCGTCTCCCGCTCCCGGACCCGACCGCTCCGTCCCCGGCGCCGACGCCGGTCGGGTGGGCGCCTGGCTGGCCGCTCGACTCGACGATCCCCGGTGGTCGGAGTGCACGCTCAGCCCGATCGGCGCGGGCCGGTCCAACCTCACCTACCGCGTGTCCAGCGCGGCCGGGGACGTCGTGCTGCGCAGGCCGCCGGTGGGGCAGGTCGCGGCCACGGCGCACGACATGGGCCGCGAGCGGCGCGTCATCAGCGGGCTGGCGTCGACGGCGGTGCCGGTGCCCCGGGTGCTCGCCTGGGCCGAGGAGGGCCCCCCTGTCGACGCGCCGTGCTTCGTCATGGAGCTCGTCGACGGGGTGGTACCGCTCGGCGAGCTCCCCGACGGGTGGGCGGCCACCGAGGGCGAGCGCGGGCGGGCCGGGCAGGCGCTGGTCGACGTGCTGGTGGCGCTGCACGCGGTCGAGCCGGAGTCCGTCGGGCTCGGCGACTTCGGCCGCCCGGACGGGTTCATGGCCCGCCAGGTGCGGCGCTGGGGGAAGCAGTGGGAGGCCGCCCGCGACGCGGGCGGGGCCGCCGACGAGGACACGGCCGCCGCGCTGACCGGCTTCGCCCGGACGCTGGCCGACTCGGTGCCCGCCACCCAGCGGAACACGATCGTGCACGGCGACTACCGCATCGACAACTGCCTGTTCGACGCCGACGACCCCGGGCGGATCCGCGCCGTGCTCGACTGGGAGCTGTCCACCCTCGGTGACCCGATGGCGGACCTGGGTCTGCTGCTCGTCTACTGGCGCCAGGCCGACGACCATCCCCTGTGGGAGGCCGCGCAGCGGATCCCCAGCCCCACCCGACTGCCGGGGTTCCCCACCCGCACCGAGGTGGCGACGGCCTACGCCGCGGGCTCGGGCCTCGATCTGGAACCGCTCAACTGGTACGTCGCGTTCGGCACGTTCAAGCTGGCCGTCGTGCTCGCGGGGATCCTCGCCCGGGTGCACGCCGGGATGGTGCCCGCGTCGATGGCCGACGGGCTCGACGACGCCGTCGACCCGCTCGTCACGCTCGGCCGGCACGTGCTCACCGAGGGGCTGGGCTCGTGAGGCACCCTGCGGCCGCACGAACCGCCGGGTCACGCGAGGTGCGGCCGTGACCGCCCCGCTGCGGCGCCGCCGGCGCGGCCCGCTCGTCGCCGTCGTCTCGGTCCTCGCCGTGGCCGCGGTCGTCACCTGGACCGTCGTGCTGACGAACGCGTCCGGGCCGTCGGGGCCGCAGTCCTGCCCCGAGTCCGCGGTCGGGTCGCCCGGCGAGTCGCTGGACGCGGAGGCGCTCGACGCGGTGGCCCCGGCTCCCCCCGGCCAGGCGCCCGTGCGCGTGCTCAACGCGAGCGGCCAGCGCGGCCAGGCGAACCTCGTGGCCGCCCAGCTCGGCGATCTCGGCTTCGCCGCCGCGGGCGACCCGGACAACGACCCCTTCTTCCCCGACGGCGACATGGAGTGCGTCGGGCAGATCCGTTTCGGGGCGGCGGGCGAGGGGGCGGCGAGCACCGTCGCCCTGGTACTGCCCTGCGCCGAGCTGGTGCGGGACGGGCGGGCCGAACCCACCGTGGACGTGTCGGTCGGCACCGCGTTCGGCGACGTCAACCCGCCGCGCCCGGTCCGCGACGTCCTGGAGAGCCTGGGGGCTCCCTCACCCGCGGACGACGGGGCCACCGGCGAGCCGATGCCGCCCGACCCGACGACGCTCGCCGAGGCGCGCGGCGCAGCCTGCTGACGGGCGGCGCACGGCCCGGCAGGTCGCCGCTCGCGCCACGGACGCCGACGGCCGGCACCCCTGCCGCTCAGACCTCCGCGGCGCCGTGCCCGCGGGCCAGTGCGGCCAGCTCGGTCGCGATCCCGGGCGCGGCGACCAGGATCGCGTCGGACCCCAGCCCGTCGTCGGGATCGGGCAGCCCCGCGACCCCGGGTACCCGCACCACGGCACCGGCCTCCTGCGCGACGAGCGCGGCCGCCGCCCAGTCCCACCAGCTGCAGCCGTGTTCGAGGTAGGCGTCGGTCCAGCCGGCGGCGACCGCGCACATGTCGAGCGCCGCCGACCCGGTGCGGCGCACGTCGCGGATCCGCGGCAGCAGGCCCGCGACCAGCGCGGCCTGCCTGCCGCGGCGGCGCGCGTCGTAGGCGAACCCGGTGCCGACCAGCGACAGGGCCAGCTCGGTGACGGCCGAGACGGCGAGCGGCCTGCCGTCGCAGGTGGCGCCCTGGCCCGCCGCGGCACTCCAGACCCGCCCCGACACGGGCTCGACGACGGCGCCCGCGAGCGTCACCCCGCCGCGCGTGGCCGCCACCGACACGGCGTACCACGGCAGGCCGTAGAGGAAGTTGACCGTGCCGTCGATCGGGTCGAGGACCCACACGACCCTTTCGGCGTCGGTGCCGGCCACCCCGCCGTGCTCCTCCCCCACGATCAGGTCGCGGGGGGCCAGCGCCGCCAGCCGCTCGCGGATCAGGGCCTCCACCGCGGTGTCCGACGCCGTGACCACATCGGTGGGGCTGCTCTTGGTGCCCACCGAGCCGCCTGCCGGACCGGTGTCCCACGGCCGCGGCAGGCCGCGCAGATGCTCGGCCGCGTCGCGGGCGACACCCTCGGCGAGCAGGCGCAACGCGGCCGGGTCGGCCGCGGGTGGGGCAGTGCGGGACGGGTCGGTCACCGCCACATCCGATCACATCGACGGGCCGGGACACGCCTGCGGCATGCAAGGCGTCAGCACCCACGACGCACACAGTTACAATGGCCGGGTACCCCACCGCGGATCGGCCGCCGAGAGCATCACCAGCCCGGGCGCCGCCGGGGGCGGGCACGATCACAAGCCCTGTCGAACACGTCAGGCACAGATCTCGTCACGCAGCCGGTATGTGCTCTTCCGGCTCACCACAGAGCGCACCGTAGTGAGAGGGCCTAGGTGGCAGCCGCAGATTCCGCAACCCGAACCGAGTCGCCGGCCGATCAGGCCACGGCTCCCGCTCCCGCACGCCGGGCGCCCCGGGCCAAGACCGCTCCCGCGTCGAAGGCCACGCCGAAGCCGCGTTCGCGCGCCGCCAAGGCCGCGCCGGCCACCAAGGGCGAGCCCGGGGACGAGTCGACCGAGCCCGACGGCTCCGCCGAACTCGACGGGTCGCCGGAGGGCCCGGATCTGGTCAGCGGCGACCTCGAGGAGGTCGAGGTCGACCTCGACGACCCCGAGCTCGTCGCCGAGACCCCGGCCGACATCGTCACCACCGCCGACGTCGTCACGGACGAGGACGACGAGGAGGACGACGACGAGGAGCCGGCCAACACCGGCGCCAACCGCCGCGGCCCGCGCGAGCGCTCGTCCACGCCCACGAAGTCGGGCGACTTCGTCTGGGACGAGGAGGAGTCCGAGGCGCTACGCCAGGCGCGCAAGGACGCCGAGCTCACCGCCTCGGCCGACTCGGTCCGCGCGTACCTCAAGCAGATCGGCAAGGTCGCGCTGCTCAACGCGGAGGAGGAGGTCGAGCTCGCCAAGCGCATCGAGGCCGGCCTCTACGCCGCCGAGCGCCTGCGCCGGGCGATCGACTCCGGCGAGAAGGTCTCCCCGCAGCTGCGGCGCGACCTGCGCTGGATCGTCCGCGACGGCGAGCGCGCCAAGAACCACCTGCTGGAGGCCAACCTCCGGCTCGTGGTCTCGCTCGCCAAGCGCTACACCGGTCGCGGGATGGCGTTCCTGGACCTCATCCAGGAGGGCAACCTGGGCCTGATCCGTGCGGTCGAGAAGTTCGACTACACGAAGGGCTACAAGTTCTCCACCTACGCCACCTGGTGGATCCGGCAGGCCATCACGCGCGCGATGGCCGACCAGGCGCGCACCATCCGCATCCCGGTGCACATGGTCGAGGTCATCAACAAGCTGGGTCGCATCCAGCGCGAGCTGCTCCAGGACCTGGGCCGTGAGCCCACCCCGGAGGAGCTCGCCAAGGAGATGGACATCACCCCGGAGAAGGTGCTGGAGATCCAGCAGTACGCCCGGGAGCCGATCTCTCTCGACCAGACCATCGGCGACGAGGGCGACAGCCAGCTCGGCGACTTCATCGAGGACTCCGAGGCGGTCGTGGCCGTCGACGCGGTGAGCTTCACGCTGCTGCAGGACCAGCTCCAGTCGGTGCTGGCCACCCTGTCCGAGCGCGAGGCGGGTGTGGTGCGGCTGCGGTTCGGCCTCACCGACGGCCAGCCGCGCACGCTCGACGAGATCGGCCAGGTCTACGGCGTCACCCGCGAGCGGATCCGGCAGATCGAGTCGAAGACGATGTCGAAGCTGCGCCACCCGAGCCGCTCCCAGGTCCTGCGCGACTACCTGGATTAGCGGCGACACGCAATGAAAGGGCCCCTGCACCTCGGGCGGTGCAGGGGCCTTTCGCGTTCGCCCCCGAAACCTGGTTCCCGGGCCTAGCCTGCCGCGCCATGAACGACTCCTCCGGGCGACCCGTCCCCGACCGGTTCGACGACGTCGACGCCGGACAACTCGGCTGCTCGTGGACCGTCGTGCGGATCCTGCTCCGTCGTCGCTTCGGGCACGATGCCCGGCTCGACTCCGTCGCGGCCCGGCTGGCGGTGCTCCCCGACGAGGAGCGGGTCGCGCGGATCCTCGCCGCGGCGAGCCTGGACGATCTGGCGCAGTAGCCCCGGCCGCGGCCATCGGGCCGCCGTCTCCCCCGCGGCGCACAGAACTCGCTCCCCCACGGCGCACGGAGCACCACGAGCGCGGTGGCACCCTTCGGCCGCGGCGAGCAGCCGGCCCACGACGACGCCGGTCACCCGACACCGCCGACACCAGGACGGCGCGGTGCGATCGCTGCCCCGGCCCGCACACCGGGTGGAGCGAGCACCAGGAGCCACGAGGCTCGCTGTCAGTGACAGCGGTCCTCGTGGTCGGTGTGGTCGTCCTGCTCGATCTGCAGGGTGCTGTGGGCGAGGCCGAACCGCTCGCGCAGCAGGCCCGCGGCCGCGTCGAGCACCGACGCCTCCCCGCAGCCGACGTGCGTGGCCTCGTCGACGACGAGGTGCGCGGACACCGTCGGTCGCCGGTCGTTGATCGACCAGACGTGCAGCTCGTGGACGTCCAGCACGCCGGGCACGGTGAGCAGGGCCGCCTGCACGTCGGACGTGTCGATCCCGCGCGGCGCGCCCTCCAGCAGGACGTGGCCCACCTCGCGGAGCAGCGCGACCGTGCGCGGCAGGATCAGCGCCACGATGAACAGCGAGGCCACGGTGTCGGCGTAGGGCCAGCCGGTGAGGATCAGCACCAGCGCCGCGGCGAGCACGCCGACCGATCCCAGCGCGTCGCCCAGCACGTGCAGCATGGCGCCGCGCATGTTCATGTTGCGGCGGTCGCCCCCGGCGAGCACGGCGAGCGACACGAGATTGCCGACGAGCCCCAGCGCGCCGATCACCAGCAGCGGGAGCCCCGGCACCTCGGCCGGCTCGATGAGCCGGCCGACGCCCTCGACCGCCACCCAGACCACCACGGCGACCAGCGTGATCGCGTTGATCCCGGCCACGAGCACCTCGACGCGGCCCAGTCCGAACGTGCGGCGGGAGCTGGCGGGCCGCTGGACGAGCACGGACGCGACGAACGCCGCCGCGAGCGCGCCGGCGTCGGTGAGCAGGTGCCCGAGGTCGGCGAGCAGGGCCAGCGAGCCGGTGAGCACGGCGCCGACCGCGCCGACCGCGGCGGTCGCCAGCGTCACCGCCAGCGCGACCGCCAGCCGGCGCCGGTCGGTGTCGGCGGAGTGCCCGTGCCCGTGCCCGTGGCCGTGGTGCGCCGTGATCCCGTCGAGCCCCATGGCCGACACCGTACTCATGCGCATCTGTGCATGTCTAGCGGGGTGATCACAGCAGCCCGACCTCCGCGAGCTTGCTCTCGTAGATGTCGCGGACCTCCTCCTCGTCCGACCCCGCGAGCCGTGCCGCCTCGTACAGCGCGACCGTGTCGACGCCGGACTCCGCGAACTTCCGGCTCCACCTCTCCCCGTCCACGCGCCAGTAGCCGATCACGCCGTAGGACCCCGCCGGCATCCGCGCCTCGTGGCGCAGGTACTTGCGCACCGCTCGGGTGGCCGCCGCCTCCCCCGCGGCGTAGACGTACCCCGGTCCGTCGGGCAGCTCGACCGACCGCACGAGCGCCTCCAGCCCGCTGCCGGCGGTGGCCAGCTCGGGGCGGTGCACCCAGGTGACCTCGGCCCCGTCGAGGACCTGCGCGTCCTGTGCGTCGGGCACCTCGACGACGACCGTGGTCGGCACGGTCGCCGCGGACTCCTCCACGATGCGCCCGATCGCCGGCAGCGCGGTGACGTCGCCGACCAGCAGCTGCCATCGCGCCGTCTCGGGGCGCTTGAACCAGCTGTTCCGGTGGGTGATCCGCAACCGGTCGCCCACCCGGGCGACCGCGGCCCACTCGCCCCCGGCGCCCCCGTCGTGAACCACGATGTCGACGGTGAGCCGACGGGTCACGGCGTCGAAGCGGCGCACCGTGTACCAGCGACCCACCTCCGGGTCGGGTTCCCCGCCCGGGTCGGCCGGGAAGTGGAACACGCACCCTTCGTCCGGGACCCCCAGCGAGGCGAACCCGTCGAGACCCGCCCCGCCCAGCTGCACCCGCACGAGACTCGGCGAGAGCCGCCGCACCTCCTGGACCTCGACCAGGTAGGTGGTGGTGTTCTCCTCGTCCGACATGGCGTGCACCCCTCAGTACCGACGAATTTGTTAGCTGAGGCTAGCCTGCCACCCTCCGGTCCGGCCACCCGTCGGAGACCGGCCTCCGTCCCCTTCGACGCCCGCACCCCCGACGAGAGGACCGCCCGATCTAGGCTGCGGGTTCCCCGGCCCTCGACAACGGAGAACAGTGAGCAACGACGACGAGCGCATCGCCCTGTTCCTCGACTACGAGAACCTGGCCATCGGGGCCCGCGACGGGCTGGGCGTCACGCCGTTCGACTTCGCCCCGATCGCCGAGGCGCTGGCCGTGCGCGGGCGGGTCGTGGCCCGCCGCGCCTACGCGGACTGGTCCAACTTCGACGACGACCGCAGGCTGCTGGCGCGGGCGCAGGTCGAGCTGATCGAGATCCCGCAGCGCATGGGGGCGTCGCGCAAGAACGCCGCGGACATCAAGATGGCCGTGGACGCCGTCGAGATGGCCTTCGAGCGGGGCTTCATCACCACGTTCGCGATCGGCACCGGCGACTCCGACTTCACCCCGCTGGTGCACAAGCTGCGCGAGCTGGACAAGCGGGTGATCGGCATCGGGGTGCAGTCCTCCACCTCGGCCCTGCTGCCGCCCGCCTGCGACGAGTTCCTGTTCTACGACCGGCTGCCCGGCGTCGAGCCGTCGCAGGCCCCCGTGGCCCGGTCGTCGCGCGGCCGCCGGTCCGCACCCGTCGCCGCCCCGGCTCGGGTGACCGTCGTGGACGAGCCTGCCCGGGTCGAGGAGACCGTGCCCGTCGAGGACAGCGTCGCCGTCGAGGAGACCGTGGCGAGCACCGCCGAGGACCGCGACGTCGGCCCCGTGGTGGCACGCACCCTCGCCGACCTGGCCCGCCACGCCGACGGCCCGGTGCTCGCGTCACGGCTCAAGCGCGCGATCCTGCGCAAGGACCCCACGTTCGACGAGGCCGACCACGGGTTCCGCGGGTTCGGGGAGCTGCTGCGCCATCTGGAGTCCCAGGGCGTCGTGGAGCTACGCACCGGGAGCGCCCAGGGTGATCCGGAGGTCCGCATCGCGGAGGCCGGTCCGGCCGAGGACGACGCGTTCCGGCTGCTCGTCGACGTCGTCCGCGAGCTGCAGACCCCGCGGTTCCGGCCGCAGCTCTCGGGGCTGAAGGACCAGCTCCGCAAGCGCCTCCCGGACTTCAGCGAGAAGCGCTACGGCTTCAACACGTTCCTGTCGTTCGCGAAGGCCGCCCGGGCCCGCGACCTCGTCACGATGGAGTGGGACGAGGAGACCGGCGACTACCTGTTGCGGGCGACCGTGGCGTGAACGACGTGCGACCCGTGACGACGCGGACATGACGAGCGGCGCTCCCACCCGAGGGGACGGGCGGGAGCGCCGCTGGTTCACGCACCGATCAGGGCACTGATCAGTGCGCACTCGCCTTCTCGGCACCGACACCGGTGAGCGAGCGGACCTCCATCTCGGCGACCTTGTTCGCGTCCACCTTGTCCTTGCCCAGCACCGTGCCGAGGTAGCCGAGCAGGAACGACAGCGGGATCGACACGATGCCCGGGTTGTCCAGCGGGAACCAGCTGAAGTCGACGCCGTCGATCATCGAGGGGCTGCGCCCGCCCGGCGTCGTCGGCGGCTTCCCGGACACGACCGGAGAGAACACGATCAGCAGGATGCAGATCGAGAGGCCGCCGTAGATGCTCCACAGCGCCCCGGTCGTGTTGAACCGCTTCCAGAACAGCGAGTACAGGATCGTCGGCAGGTTCGCCGACGCCGCGACGGCGAAGGCCAGCGCCACCAGGAAGGCGATGTTCTGGCCGTTGGCCAGGATGCCGCCGACGATGGCCACGAGCCCGATCACCACCGCCGTCGTCCGGGCGACCTTGACCTCCTGGTCGCCGGACACCTCCTGGCCGCTCTTGATCACGTTCGCGTAGATGTCGTGGGCGAACGAGGCCGACGCGGTGATCGTCAGGCCTGCGACGACCGCGAGGATGGTGGCGAACGCGACCGCGGCGATGATGCCCAGCAGCACCGGGCCGCCCAGCGCGGCGGCCAGCAGCGGCGCGGCCGAGTTGGCCCCGCCCGGAGCGGCGCGGATCGTCTCCGGTCCCACGATGGCGGCGGCGCCGTAGCCCAGGACCAGGGTGAACAGGTAGAACAGGCCGATCAGCCAGATCGCCCAGACCACCGAGCGGCGCGCCTCCTTGGCCGTGGGCACGGTGTAGAAGCGCATCAGGATGTGCGGCAGGCCCGCCGTCCCGAGCACCAGGGCCAGCGCGAGCGAGAGGAAGTCGATCCGGGTGAGCCCGCTGGTGCCGTACTGCTTGCCGGGCGCCAGCAGCGCCTGGCCCGCCTCGCCGCCGCGGGCCACCGCCTCGGCCAGGATCGCCGAGAAGTTGAACCCGTAGAGCACCAGCACCCACAGGGTGATCACGGCCGCACCGACGATGAGCAGGAACGCCTTGATGATCTGCACCCAGGTCGTGCCGCGCATCCCGCCGATGAGCACGTAGGCCACCATGATCGCGCCGACGATCGCGATGACGATGCTCTGCTGGGTGCGGTCCTGGATGTCGAGCAGCAGCGCCACCAAGCCGCCCGCGCCCGCCATCTGCGCGAGCAGGTAGAAGAACGACACCGCCAACGTGGACGAGGCCGCGGCCGCGCGCACCGGTCGCTGGCGCATCCGGAACGCCAGCACGTCGCCCATCGTGAACTTGCCGGTGTTGCGCAGCAGTTCCGCCACCAGCAGCAGGGCGACCAGCCAGGCCACCAGGAAGCCGATGGAGTACAGGAAACCGTCGTAGCCGTTGAGCGCGATGGCGCCCGCGATGCCGAGGAACGACGCGGCCGACAGGTAGTCACCGGAGATCGCGATGCCGTTCTGCGGTCCGGAGAACCCCCCGCCCGCGGTGTAGAAGTCCGAGGCGCCCGAGGTGGCGCGCCGGCTCACGTAGATCACGACGCCGAGCGTGAAGACGACGAAGATCCCGAACACGGTGATGTTCAGGACGGGGTTGCTGCCCGCGACCGCGGAGGACTGGGCCAGGTGGTCCTGGGCGAGGACGGTCACTTCTCCCCCTCGATCCCGGCGCGGACCTTCGCGGCGAGCGGGTCGAACCGCTGGTCGGCGAAGCGGACGTACCAGGCGGTGATGGCGAACGTGGAGACGAACTGCAGGAGCCCGAAGAGCAGCCCGATGTTGATGTTGCCGAACACCGGGACGGCCATGAAGTCGGATGCGTAGGTGGCCAGCAGCACGTAGAGCAGGTACCAGCCCAGGAACAGGCCGGTGACCGGGAAGACGAAGTTGCGCAGCCGCCTGCGGAGCTCCTGGAACTCCGGCTCGGCCTCCACGGCCAACCAGTCGCGCGACGACTGGTCCAGTCGTTCGCCGCCCGGTGGTGACGACGGATCGGTGGTGCTCACGGTGCCTCCTCGCACTCGGACGCCCAGATGTCCGCGCACAGGAAAGGCGATCACCCGCAGGGGCGGTAGTGGTCCGCGACACAGCACCCGGACAGGCGGCGAACGGCTGACGAACGGTGGGCAGGGACGACGAGCGGCACCCCCGTCACGGCTCAGCCGCAGGGGATCTCGACGACGAACGTGGCCCCCGGGCCCGGCGCGGGGTCGAGCCGTGCGGTGCCGCCGTGTGCCTCGGCGACGGCGCGGACGACGGCGAGCCCCAGGCCCGCGCCGGTGCCCGTGGCCCGCGCACGGGCCGACCCGCCGCGGGCGAACCTGTCGAAGATCGTGGCCGCGGCGGCCGGGGACACCCCGGGCCCGCGGTCGGACACCCGGAACCGCGCGACACCGCCCTCCACCGACGACGAGATCCGGATCTCGTCGCCGTCACCGGTGTGGTGCACGGCGTTGCGGACCAGGTGCAGCAGCGCGGGCACCAACTGGTGCGGGTCGAGGTCGGCGCGGCCCTCGCCCACGTCGCCCACGGTCCAGCGTCGCGGGGCGAGCCGGGCGGCCTCGTCGGCGAGGTCGCAGGTCAGCTCGGCGACCGACACGGGCCGCCTGCGCAGGAAGTCGGGGCGCTGCGACCGCGAGAGCGTCAGCAGGTCGGCGACGATGCGCGCCATGCGGTCCAGCTCGTCGGTGGCCAGCGCGACCACCTCGGCGCGCTCCTGCGGATCGTCGCCCACCGCCTGCAGCCCGAGCAGCTCGAGGTTGCCGCGCACGATCGTCAGTGGAGTGCGCAACTCGTGCGCCGCGGCGTCGATGAAGCGGTTCTGGGCGCCGAACGCCTCCTGGAGCCGGTCGAGCATGCCGTTGAACTGGCGGGCCAGCGCCGCCATGTCGTCGTGCCCGTCCACGGCGATCCGCCGCGTCAGGTCGCGCTCGGTGATCTCCGCGGCGACCGACCTCACCAGCCGTACGGGCGCCATGATCCGCCCGGAGACGAACCACGCACCCACGCCGGCCAACGCGAGACCGAGCAGGCTGTAGAGCACGAGCGTGCGCATCGAGTCGCGGACGTCGGCGCGGTCGCGGTCGATGAAGTACCCGGCGACGAACCATCCGGTGGTGCCCGCGGGTCGCTTCTCCCAGCGCATCTCCCCGGCCGGGGTGTCGATGCTGCCGGCGGCCACGGGGTCGTCCAGGATCGCGCCGCGCGTGGGCGCGTCGGCCGATGCGTCCCACGGCGGGGCTCCGGGCTGGCGCAGCACGGTGATGGCCGCCCGGTCCGCGGCGAGCACACCGAACACGATCTCGTCGTCGTCGGGACTCTGGCGGTCGAGGTGGCTCGCGAGCAGCGCGCCGTCGTCGGCGAAGGGCAGCCCGGTGTCCGGGTCGACGCCGGCGACGGCGAACCGCGCGAACTCGCCGGACTCGCGGGCGAGCGTCTCGGTGACGAGCTCGTCGACCTCGGCGAGCAGCGCGTGCTGCGAGGCGAGGTTGACGACGGTGAGCACGCCGAACATCAGGCCGACGACCCAGCCGACGATCGCGAGGCGGGCCGGGACCCGCCTGCGCACCCGCACGCCCCGCCGGCCGTCCTCGGCCGCGACGGCGGGCTCCCCGAACCCGACAGCCGTACCCGTCGCCATCGCCAGCCCGGCCGTGTCGGTCACGGAGCCCATCCTCGCGGGTCCGCGGCAGGATCCGGTGAGCCGGAGCTGAGAGACTTCACAGCCGGCCGGGCCGGGTCTCGTCCAGGTGCAGGCGCAGCATCGCGGCCGCCGCCCACGCCGGTGGGCGCCCGCGCAGCGACACCAGCACCATCGTGGCGAACGCCAGCGGCACCGACCACAGCGCGGGCTGCCCCAACAGGATCGACGCCAGCCCCGGTGGGGACCCGACCAGCAGGTCGACGCCGATCACCCCGGCCGACGCGGCGAGCCCCACCACCATCCCGACGACGGCTCCCCGCGCGGTGAGCCGCGACCACCAGATGCCCAGCACGAGCAGCGGGCAGAACGTCGAGGCCGCGACGGCGAACGCGGACGTCACGAGCACGCCCACGTCCAGCTCGACGGCGGGCAGCGCCAGCGCGACGACGAGCGCGGCGGCGGCGAACGGGGTGAGCCGCAGCCTGCGCAGCGTGGTGTCGGGGAGCAGGTCGTGCGAGACCGCTCCGGTCAGGGCCAGCAGCAGCCCCAGCGAGGTGGCGAGGAACGCGGCGAACGCGCCCGCCGTGAGCAGGGCGGTGAACAGGGCGCCCACCGGGCCGGGGTCGACCCGCGCGGGAAGCTGCACGACGACGGTGTCGGTGCCACCGGACAGGTACAGCTCGGGCAGCAGCACCGCCCCCAGCACCCCGTAGACGGCCGGGAACAGGTAGAACGCCGACAGCAGGACGACGGTGATCGCCGCGGTGCGCCGGGCGCCGCGGCCGTCGGCGCTGGTGTGGAAGCGCACGATGATGTGCGGCAGCCCCATCGTGCCCAGGACCGTGGCGACGAGCACCGACAGCGTCGCGAGCACCGGGAAGCCGGCCTCTCCGGGGTCGAGCAGCGGGCGCGACCAGCTCTCCCCGCCCGGCGGGACCGCCCCGGCCACGTCGGGCACGTCGGCACCCGCGGCGAAGGTCCACCGGCTGCCGGCCTCCACGACGTACCGGCCGGGGGCGAGGACCTCCGGATCCCGGCCGTCGATCGCCACGGTGGTCGCCTCGGTGACCGCGAGCTCGGTGCCCAGCCGGAAGTCGACCGGTGTGGTGCGCTCGAACGTCGTGAACTGCACCGGGGCGAGGGCGGCGGAGCGGGTCTCGGCGCTGACGGTGAGTACCAGCCAGACCGCGGGCACGACGAACAGCACGAGCTTGAGCCCGAACTGGAAGGCCTGCACGTAGGTGGCCGCGCGCATGCCGCCCAGCGCGAGGGTGATGCTGACCGCCGCGCCCGCGACGACCACCCCGACCCAGTAGGGGGTGCCGGCGACGACGGCCAGCACCTGCCCGGCCGCCTTGAACTGCGGCACGACGTAGAGGGTGGCGATCACGAGCACGACCACGGCCGACAGCTTGCGCAGGCCGGCCGACCCGAGCCGGGCCTCGGCGAAGTCGGGTACGGTCAGCGCCCCGGTGCGGCGCATCGGCGCGGCGACCAGCGCGAGCATCGCGATGTACCCGGCGGTGAACCCGACCGGGTACCACAGCGCCCCGATCCCGTCCTTGACGACGAGCCCGGCCACCCCGAGGAACGACGCCGCCGACAGGTACTCCCCCGAGACGGCCGCGGCGTTGAGCCACGGCGGGATCCGGCGCGAGGCGACCAGGAAGTCCGACGTGGTGCGCATCGCGGCGACCCCACGGGCGCCGATCAGCAGCGTCGCCAGCACGACGAGGACGATCGCCGCCCCGATCATGCCGGGGGCCCGGTCGGGGTCCGCCCCGGCTCGGTCCGCCCCGTCACGGTCGCCGCTCGGTGCGCTCGGTGCGCTCGGCGCGCCGCAGGGCCCAGCCCGCCAGCGCGACCAGCACCGCGTAGGGCAGCACCGCGACGGCGAGCCAGGACAGCGGGACCCCGAGCACCGGCACGTCGTCCAGGGCGGGGAACGCGGCGAGCAGCAGCGGCAGCCCGATGATCAGGACGGCGAGCCAGCCGACGGCGAGCAGCGCGGACCGCAGCTGGGCGCGGTGGACGACACGGGCCCGTTCCAGGTCGGCGGGAGCGAGGTGCGGCCGGTCGGCGCGCACCCCGGACCGGCGTCGGGCCATCGCGAGGCGGGTCTGCGGGCTCGCCACCGCCACCCGGCGTTGCTTCGTCACGGTGCCGTCCCGTTCGCCACCGTCACGACCGTGCGCGCGGGTCGAAGTCGCCCCGGGTGGCCGCCTCCAGCAGCAGCTCGCGCAGCTCGCGGGCGTGCCGGCGGCTCACCGGGACGTCGCCGACGTCGGTGTGGGCGAGCAGGCCGCCGCTGACGTCGCTGCGCAGCTCGCGCACCGCGGGAACGGCGAGCAGGAAGCTGCGGTGCACCCGCACGAACCCGGCGTGGCGCCAGTGCTCCTCCAGCCGCGAGATCGGGATCCGCACGAGATGGCCACCGGAGCCGGTGTGCAGCCGCACGTAGTCGCCCTGCGCCTCCACGAACCGCACATCGCTGCGGCGGACGAACCGGGTGCGGCCGCCCAGCTCCACCGGCACCGCGGCGAGCGCGTCCACGGCCCGCGCGGCCGGGGTGGCCGACCGGTCGGCGGGAGCGGTGAATCGGCGCACGCGGTCCAGGGCCGCGGCGAGGCGTTCCGGGCCGACCGGCTTGAGCAGGTAGTCGACGGCTCCGATGCCGAAGGCGGACGCGGCGTGCTCCTCGAACGCGGTGACGAACACGACCACCGGGGGCTCGGTCATCCGGGACAGCAGCGAGGCCAGCTCCATCCCGTCCATCGCGGGCATCGACACGTCGAGGAACACCACGTCGAACGGCCCGGCCTGGATCAGCTTCAGCGCGGTCAGCGCGTCGCGCGCCGTGGCGACCTCGCTCACCTCGGGCGACTCGAGCAGCAGCCGGCGCAGCTCCTCCAGCGCCGGCGCCACGTCGTCGACGGCCAGTGCACGCAGCGCCGGACCACCGCCCGGGCTCACCGGTTCACCGCCCACTCGGCGCTGACGCCGGGCTGGAACCGCGGCACGCGCAGCACCACCTTCGTGCCCGCGTCCGCGGCCGTCTCCACGACGAGGCCGTAGCCGGGGCCGAACACGGTGCGCAGCCTGCGGTCGACGTTGACGAGGCCGAGGCTGCCCGGGCGACCGCGCCCGGCGAGCACGTCGGCCACGTACCCGGGATCCATCCCCGGCCCGTCGTCCTCGACGCTGATCACGCACTCGCTCCCCTGCGCCTCGCCGGTGACCTGGACCAGGCCGCCCGACCCGAGCTCCACCCCGTGCCGCACCGCGTTCTCCACCAGCGGCTGCAGCGCGAGGTAGGGCAGCGCGACCGGCAGGATCTCCGGGGCGATCCGGACCTGCACGACCAGGCGCTCGCCGAGCACCGCGCGCGCGAGCGCCAGGTAGGCCTCGATGGCGGCGAACTCGCCGGCGACGGTCGTGTAGTCGCCGTGGCGGGCCAGGCTGTGGCGGGTGTAGGCGGCGAAGTCGAGCATGAGCTCGCGGGCCCGCTCCGGGTCGGTCCGCACGAACGAGGCGATCACCGTGAGGCTGTTGTAGACGAAGTGCGGCGAGATCTCGGCCCGCAGCGCCCGCAGCTCGGCCTGCTCGGCCACCCCGGCCGACGCCTCCAGGCGGGCCCGGTCCAGCGCCTCCCCCACCCAGGCCGCGGCCTCGCGCGCCTGAGCGGTCGTCTGCTCGCCCTCCACCACCAGCACGCCCACGAGCTCGTCGCGGGCGTGCACCGGCAGCGCGACCACCTCGCCGCGCGCGGCCCGCGCGTCGGTGCGCAGCACGCGGTCCACCAGCCCGTCCACGGCAGCGACGTCCGAGGGCTGCCCCGACCACACCAGCTCGCCCCGCAGCCCGCCGAGCCCGACGGCCCGCACGTCGAGCAACCGCCGCAGCTCCCGTGCCGCGGCGGCCACCCCCGGGCCGTCGAGCCCGCCGCGCAGCTCCGCGGCCACCCGCCGCGCCGCCGCCAGGGCCGCCATGGCCCCGGCCGCACCGGACGTGGCGGAGGGCCGGAACCACCCACCACGCCGCGACACCGCCACCATGCACGCCTCCATCGGAACCAGGTGACGGTAGGTGACCCGGTCGAGCGGTGCCACACGCACCCACCGGCCGCGTCGTCGACCCGCGCGGGCGCAGCGGCGGTGCGGACGGGTTCAGTCGGCGGCGACCCGCTCGGTGCCGGCGTCGAGACCCAGCATGGCGAGCATCTCGGCGCAGTCGTCCACGTCGATGGCGCGGCCGGCCACCACACGGGCGGCCCGGCGGTTCTGCAGCTCGTTGCTCGTGTCGTTGGCGGCCTGGGCCGCCGCGAAGCTGCCGTTCTGCTCGTTCGTCGAAGGGCTTCCGGTCCAGCTCACGTGTCCGCGACTCCTTCGGTTGTGGTGCCGGACCCGTTCGCCCGACCCACCGACCCTACCCCTCCACGGTGCCGCGCCTCACATCTCGAAGCGATAGCCCATACCCGGCTCGGTGATCAGGTGCTCAGGCCGGGACGGTTCGGCCTCCGAGCACGCGGGTCACGGCTGCGCCGCCGGGACCCGGGTCGGGGTCAGGCGCCCCGCCACCGGCGCGACCAGGCCTCCCGAGTTGCAGGAAGGCCACCTTCACGCAATGACGTTGCGTGTAGGTGGCCATGCTGCAATGGGCTCAGCCGGTCGCCGACGCCACGGCCGGGTTCAGCTCCGTCACGTTCACCGCCGGGTCGCCCAGGAAGCCGCCGACGATCAGCAGCACGTACGCCAGATCAGCCACGTCCGGTTCCTCCCACCACCCACCGGTACCTCCGGTGGGCCGGACCGGATCGTCCACCCGCGCGAGCGCGCCGGTGGCCTCTCGAACGGGAGCCTGACGGCGAGGGTGACCGCGTTGACGCGATCTTGACGGGCGGACCGGGGAACGACGACCCCGGCCGCCGGGACGGGCCGGACCTACAGGTGCGCGATCCGCCCCGGCGGCGGGGCCGGTACCGCGCCCGGGTGCAGGGCCCACGCCAGCGCCTCGATCCCGTCGACGAGCCGGGGCCCGGCCCGCACGACGTAGGACGCCGAGTCCATCGCCACCAGCGGCACCCCGGGGAACCGGTCCCGGACGGCCGCGGCCTGCGCGCGGGCGTCGGCCAGCCCGTAGCCGCACGGCGCGACGACGACCACGTCCGGGGCGAGCGCGGCCAGCTCGCCCCAGTCCCCGGTCACGCTGCGCCCGGCGTCCGCCCCGCCGACCGGCTCGCCGCCCGCGCGCCGCACCAGCTCCGGCACCCAGTGCCCGGCCAGGAACGGCGGGTCGGTCCACTCCAGCACGAGCACCCGCGGCCGGACCCGGCCGGCGACGGCCCGCTCGACCGCGTCCAGCCGCTCGCGCAGCGCCGCGACCAGCGCTTCCGCCCGGGCCCCGGCTCCGCCCCGGCGCCCGACCTCCGCGATCGCGGCGAGCACGTCGTCCACGGTGCACGGGTCGATCGAGACGACGTCGGCGGCGCAGCCGATGGTGGCCAGCGCGTCGTCGACGGAGCCCGCGGGCAGGGCGCACACCCGGCACAGGTCCTGGGTGAGGATCAGCTCCGGGTCCAGCCGGGCCAGCGCGTCGGCGTCGAGGGCGTACATCGGCAGGCCGGCGGCGACGCGCTCGCGCACGGCGGCGTCGATGCCGGCGGGATCGAGCCCGGGCGGCAGCGGCGAGTCGACCACCACCGCGCAGCGCTCCCGGATCCCCGCGGGATGGTCGCACTCGAACGTGACGGCCACGAGATCGTCGGCGAGGCCCACCGCCGCGGCGATCTCGGTGGCGGCGGGCAGCAACGACGCGATCCGCACGACGTCAGACCCCCCGCTCCGCCGGGAGCTCGCCGCGGTCGACCGCGGCCACCAGCGCGGCGTGGTCGGCCTCGGTCTGATCGGCGTACCCGCGGGCGAACCGGATCATGGCCCGGTCCAGATTGTCGCCCTTCCCCACGTATCCCGCCACCATCGACGCGCCACTGGTCCGGGCGTGGCCCTTCGCCAGCAGGTGCCCGACGACGCCCGCGTAGTCGACGAGCGCGCGGCCGTCGATCCCGTCCAGCGCGACGGTGCCCTTCATGTCCCGGAACTGGCGCACGTAGTACTGCGTCTCCTCCCCGTGGGGCCCACCGACGGTGGTCCAGCCCAGCAGCGGGTCGCTGACGGTCTGCAACGCCTGCTGGTACTCCACGACCCGCTGCCCCTGGTGCGCGTGCAGCGCCGTGGCGCCGTGCACGTAGCGCGCCAGCACGGACCGGCGGGCCTGCTTGAGCTGCAGGAACACGACGTCGTCGGGGGCCGAGCCCTCCAGCAGCGCGATGTAGGCGCGCAGCCCGACGCTGCCCACGCCGACCACCTTGTGGGCGATGTCGACGAGCGTGTAGCCGCCGAGCACGCGGCGCCAGTGCGGGGCGAGGGTGTGCAGGTAGTCGTCCAGTGCCGCCGCGAGCCGGTCCGCCTCGTCGTCGGGCACGCGCGTGATCAGCGGTGGCTCCTCGATGATCCGGCGCCGGTCGGCCACCTGCTCGGTGAACCGCGGCACCGCACGGTCGCTGGTGCGTCGCCGCGCGCGCTTGGCCGCCCGGGTCACCTCGGCCCGCAGCGAGCCGTCGACGCCGTCGGCCAGCCGGTCCACGTCGAGCCGCTCGTAGGAGCGCGACAGCAGCGGCTGGTCGGCCAGGAACCGCACCTCGGCGCGGTAGGCGCTCACGCAGGAGGCCACGGCGTCCGCGCAGCGGTCCTCCGACGCCCCGTTCTCCCGCCCGGCCACCCAGATGCTCGCGACCAGGCGCCGCAGGTCCCACTCCCAGCCGCCCGGGTGGGCCTCGTCGAAGTCGTTGAGGTCGATGACGAGGTCGCGCTCGGGGGAGGCGTAGAAGCCGAAGTTCCCCAGGTGGGCGTCCCCGCAGACCACCGGGGTGATCCCGGTGGCGGGCAGCCCCGCCACGTCGGAGGCCATCACGACGGCGCTGCCGCGCAGGAAACCGTAGGGCGAGGCGGTCATGCGGCCCACCCGGATCGGCACGAGCCGGTCGAGGCGGCCGCGGTGGGACTCCCGGATCAGGGCGAGCGGGTCGGGTCGCCCGGGCAGGGCCCGCCAGTCCCCCAGCGACGAGCGGGGCACCCGCTTGCGCAGCGCCTTGCCCATGGCGTGCCGTTCGGAGCGGTGCGCGGGGCGCCTGCGCAGCGAGGCGTACGCGGTGCCGTCGGCGTCGGCGAGCACGGTGTGCCCCGGGAGCGCGGTCATCGGGATGGGAGGCACCGGACGAGGTTACGCCGCTCTACAGGGTGACGAGGGCGAGCAGGAACACCGCGACGCTGACGGCGAACAGGACGGCGATGACGCGGTCCGCGGTGGGGCCGGTGGTCAGGGCGGGTCCGGGGGCGGCGGTGCGGCCCGGGACGGTGACGACGGTCATGTCCGGTCATCGCGGTCCCCGCGGCATCGGTTACCACCCGGGCGGGCGCGTCATCCGTTCGGTGCGCCGCGCCGGCCCTCCGATGGGCAGTATGGGGCCATGACCACCCCCGTCCCGCCGGGCCCGGCCGCCCGGGCCGTCGACCGGATCGCCACCCGCCTGCTGGGGCTGCCGCCCGCCCGCACCGGCTACGGGGTCCGCGAGGAAGCCGTCCCCGTCCGCGACGGCGCGGTGCTGCTCGCCGAGCACCTGGTGCCCGACACCGCCCACCCGCTGGGCACGGTGCTGGTCCGCACCCCGTACGGGCGGGGCACGCCCCTCGACATCGGGTCGGCGCGTGCCCTCGCCGCGCGCGGCTACCACGTGCTGGTGCAGAGCTGCCGCGGCACGTTCGGCTCCGGCGGCGTGTTCGACCCGATGGTGCACGAGGTCGACGACGGCCTGGACACGGTGGCGTGGCTGCGGGAGCAGCCGTGGTTCGACGGGCGGCTGGCCACGATGGGCGCCTCCTACCTGGGCTGGACCCAGTGGTCGCTGCTGACCGACCCGCCCCCGGAGCTCGCGGCGGCCGTCGTGATCGTCGGCCCGCACGACTTCGCCGAGGTCACCCACGGCACCGGGGCGTTCACGCTGCTCGGGTTCCTGGGCTGGAGCGCGATGGTGGCCGGGCAGGAGGATGGCGGGATGGTGCGCAGGCTGCTCCGCGGTGCCCGCGGGCGACGGGCCCTCGAGTCGGCGTTCCGCGGGCTGCCGCTGCCCGCGGCCGCCGAACCGGTGCTGGCCGGCCGCGCGCCCTGGTACCGGGACTGGGTCTCGCACCCCGATCCGGCCGACCCGTTCTGGGAGCCGCGCCGCGTCACCGACGCGCTGGAGAAGGCCGACCTGCCGGTGCTGCTCGTGGGCGGCTGGCAGGACCTGTTCCTGGACCAGACCCTGCACCAGTACGCGACGCTGCGCGGGCGCGGCGTCGACGTCGCGCTGACCGTGGGTCCCTGGACCCACGTGCAGGCCGCGCTGGCCGGCGACGTGGCCCGCGAGGCGCTGGGCTGGCTCGACGAGAACCTGGCCGGGGCCACCGGCCGCGCGCGGCGCTCCCCGGTGCGCATCCACGTCACCGGCGGGGGCGGATGGCGCGACCTGCCGGAGTGGCCGCCGCCGACCGCCCCGCAGGTCCGCTGGCTGACGGCGGGCCGGCTGGTCGGCCGCGACCCGGGCCGCACCGGGCCGGTGGCGGCGTTCCGCTACGACCCCGCCGACCCCACGCCCACCCTCGGCGGCCGGCTGCTCAACCCGCCCGCCGGCGTGCGCGACAACGCGCCGCTGGAGGCCAGGGCCGACGTCGTGGCGTTCACCTCCGAGCCGCTCGGCGCCGCGGTCGAGGTGATCGGATCACCCGTGCTGGAGCTGGAGCACCACACCGACAACCCGCACGCCGACCTGTTCGTCCGCCTCTGCGACGTCGACGCGCGCGGCCGCTCGCGCAACGTCACCGACGCCCACCTGCGCCTGGACCCGGCGCGCGCCGACGGGCCGGTCCGCCTGGAGCTGGACGCCTGCGCCCACCGCTTCGCCGCGGGGCACCGGCTGCGCCTGCTGGTGGCGGGCGGGTCGCACCCGCGCTTCGCACGCAACACCGGCACCGCCGAGCACCCGGCCGAGGCCACGACGCTGGTGTCCTCGCTGCACACCCTCGGCGGCGGTCGCCTCACGCTGCCGGTCGCCCCCTGAGGTCGGTCACGACGGCGTCAGATACCGGTAGTTGGCCGGGCGCAGGCGCATGGCGTGCAGCACCACCGGCGGGTCCCCGGCCGCCACGACCACCTCGATCAGGTCCCGGTCGGCCGCGACGCCGATGTGCAGCACCACCGGACCCCGCGGCGAGTCCTGCGGCACCGACCGCAGCGGGCGCTCCAGCACCCGGCGCACGTCGTCGGCGGCGACGCCGTGCTTGCGGGCGCTGCTCGTCAGTCGCACGGTGCGAGCATAAACGCGCCCGCCGAGAACCCCTCGTGATCATTCACCCACGCACCGTGATAAATGAGAGAAATGGCAATGCGGTATCCCACAATCTGACGCCGGTAATGGACGATAGAAAAGTCGGGCCGGTACTTTCCGCCGGGAACAGTCACCGACCCGGGGGGCGCGCGATGGCCTGGTGGAAACGCACCACGACGGGGGCCCGACCGACGCCCCGGCACGGTACGCGGGCCGAGCGGATCGAGGGGCTCGCCGCCCGCAACCGCGACGCCGCCCGGCACCTCGCCGACGGCGACGCCGCCGCGGCGGTACGGCTGCTGACCTCGACCGTGGTCGCCTGCCGCGCCCTGCTCGGGGACGACCACCCCGACACGCTGACCGCGGAGGGGAATCTCGCCGTGGCCACGGTCGCCGACGGGCGGTTCGACGAGGGCGTCGACCTCTCGCTGGGCTGCGCCGCGGACCGCGCACGGGTCCTCGGCCCCGAGGACCCCCGCACCCTCGACGCCCAGGACGCCCTGGCCACGGCCTACCGGCTCGCCGGACGGCACGCCGAGGCCCTCGACACGGCCGCACGTGTCGCGGACACCCGGCGGCACCTGTTCGGTCCGGCCGACCCGGACACCCTGGGTTCCCACACCGGGCTGGCGCTGGCCCAGGTCGCCGACGGCAACCCCACCGCGGCGGCGGGCATCCTCGAGTCGGCCCTGCGCAACGCCGACTACACACTGGGCTCGCGGGACCTGCGCACGATCACGATCCGGGCCACGCTGGCGAGCTGCCGTGCCGTGCTGGGCCGCCGGGCGGACGCCGTCGGGGGGCTCGAACAGGCGGTGGCCGACGCCACCGAGCTGCTGGGCCCCGACCACCCCGACACCCGCGCGCTGCGGGCCGATCTCGCCGACGTCCGCTCGCCCGCGGCCGACCGCCCGCAGCGGCTCGGGCTCAGCGCGTGACCGACTCCTGCCGGAGCACCGCCAGCAGCTCCGCCTCGACCGCCACGAACTCTCCGGCGGCCACGAGCTCGGGGGGCCGCGGCCGGGGCAGGCGCACCGCGATGTCGGCGCGCACCGAGGTCGGGCGCGGGCCCAGCACGATCACCCGGTCGGCGAGCCGCACCGCCTCGCGGATGTCGTGGGTGACCAGCAGGACGGTCCAGCCGAACCCGGCGCGGACGCCGTCGAGCCAGGTCTGCATGTCCGAGCGGGTCAGCGAGTCCAGCGCCCCGAACGGCTCGTCGAGCAGCAGCACCGCCCGGTCCTGCACCACGGTGCGCAGTAGCGCCGCCCGCTGGCGCATCCCCCCCGACAGCTCCCCCGGCCGGGCCTGCTCGAAACCGGCCAGCCCGAACGGTGCGAACAGCCGCGCCGCACGCCGCCGGGCCTCCCGCTTCGGTACCCCGGCCACCTCCAGGCCCAGCGCGGTGTTGTCCAGCACCGTGCGCCACGGGAACAGCAGGTCCTGCTGGGGCATGTAGGCGAAGGGCTCGACACGGCCCGTGGCGTCCACCCCGTCCACCAGCACCCGGCCCGCGTCCGGCCGTTCCAGCCCAGCGACCACGTTGAACAGCGTCGACTTGCCGCAGCCGCTGGGGCCGATCACGGCGACGAACTCCCCGGGCGCCACGTCGAAGGACACCCCGTCGAGCACCGGGAGCCCCGGGTAGCCCCGGTGGACGGCCTGGACCCGCAGCTTCGGCTCAGCCACGCGCGCTCCACGGCGCGACGGCCCGCTGCACCAGGTAGGTCAACCCGAACAGCGCCACCGACACCAGCGCGGTGACGATCACCGCCGCGAGCACCAGGTCCGTGCGGAAGGAGTTCTTCTGCACGCTCATGAAGATGCCCAGCCCGGCGGTGGCCCCGACGTACTCCGCGAAGATCGCACCGGTGACGGCGTAGGTGATCCCGATCCGCAACGCGGTGAAGAACGAGGGCATCGCGCCGGGCAGCCGCACGTACCGGAACTGCGCGAGACGGGACGCGCCCATGCTGCGCAGCAGGTCGGTGGCCTCCCGCGGCGTGGACCCGAAGCCCTCGATCAGCCCGACCGCGATGGGGAAGAACGTCACCAGCGCGATCACGACCACCTTCGGCGCCAGCCCGAACCCGAACCAGATGATCAGCAGCGGCGCGATCGCGATGATCGGCAGCGTCTGCGAGGCCACCAGCAGCGGGGTGAGTGCGCGGCGCAGCCACGGGGAGAAGTCCACGGCCACCGCGATCGCCCAGGCCAGCGCCAGCGACACCGTGAACCCCACCGCGGTGGCCTGCAGCGTGGGCACCGTGTTGGACCAGATCGCCTCGCGGTAGGCCCACCCCTGCTCCAGGACCCGCAGCGGCGAGGGCAGCACCTGCGGCCGCACCCCGGACGCGTCCACGCCCACCTGCCACGCGAGCAGCCCGGCGACGACGAGCAGCACCGGCGGCCCCACCCGCCCCGCGAGTCGGGGTATCCGTGCGCGCGAGTCGGGGCCTGCGGGCGCGCGAGTCGGGGTATGCGTGCGCCCCAGGGTGGCCGTCACCGCGCGAGGTAGTCGTTGGTGAACCAGGTCGCGAAGTCCGGGCGGGCGGTGAGCGGCGCCCCGTCCGGGCCGGCGAGCGCACCCGAGTCGACGACGAACCCCGAGTAGCCCGCCCACCGCTCCAGGGTCTGCGGGCCGACGGTTCCGGACCCGTCGCGCAGGAACTCCGCGGCGAGCATCTCCTGGCTGCGGGTGACCAGCTCGGGCTCGGCGAACACCCCGGGGTTGGCGTCCATCAGCAGCTGTGCGCCGCGCGCCGGGTCGTCCGCGGCGAGCTGGTAGCCGCGCTGCGCGGCCTGCACGAAGGCGCGCGCCGCGTCCGGGTTGGCCGCGAGCCACGGCGAGTTGCCGATCAGCAGGACGGCGTAGGCGTCGGGGAAACCGTAGTCGGTGTAGGCGAAGGTCTTCAGCGGCTGCCCGCGCAGCTCGGCCTCGATGCCCTCCCAGGCCACGAACGGCTCGGTGAAGTCGACCTCGCCCGCGTAGAGGGCCTCGTAGGCGGCGGTGCCGAGCACGACGGTGGTGAACTCGCCGGTGCCCCCGGCGGCGCGGATCACCGCCTGCATCTTCGGCACCTCACCGGGACCGCCGAAGCCGCCGTAGACGCTCCCGTCGAGATCGGCGGGGGTGACGATGTCGGCGCGGTCGGCGCGCACGGCGATCTCGGTGGCCCAGTGCTGCAGGATCGCCATCACCGAGGTGATCTCGGCGCCCGCGGCCCTGGAGAAGGTGAACGAGTCCTGGAACGAGATGCCGAACTCCGCCGCCCCCGACGACACCAGGGTGTCCGGCGAGGTGGAGTTGTAGGGCAGGAACTCGACGTCGAGCCCCGCGTCGGCGAAGTACCCCTGCGCCTGGGCGACGTAGAGGCCGGTGTGGTTGGTGTTCGGTGTCCAGTCCAGTGCGACGCGGATCGGCCGGGGACCGGGGTCACCGGAGCAGCCGGCGAGCACCAGCGCGGCCGCGGCGAGCAGCGCAACCAGAAGACGGGCCATGACGGTCCTCCCTACGCCGGTGCTAACCGGGTCAGGTTCGAACGGTCGACGGCCGGCCTGCCGCCCTCTCAGCCTCGGATCGTGGGCTCCCGCGGGTCGGCGACGACTCTACGCGGCCGGTGCCCCTCCCCGCACGTGCGTGCCGGCATCACCGTGTCCGGCGGTACCGCCACCCGTTCGCCGGACCGGTCGGGACCCCGATACTTCGGATCGCCGTCCACCGACCGAGGAGAGTGCCGTGCGTGCCCGTGCCGTCGCCGCCGTCCTGCTGACCCTGCTCGTCCTGGCCTCCTGCACCGCGACGTCGCGGTCGAGCCGGTGCACGAACGGCGTCTGCACCGTCGCCCTCAGCGGCGAGCAGACCGTCGAGATCGAGATCGGGTCGTTCGAGCGGGACCTGCGGGTCGGGCCCATCGGCCCCGACGCCGTGACGGTCTCGGCGCGCGGGGACGCCGCCGAGCTCGGTGTCGGGGACAGCGCTCAGGTCGGCGGCCTGCTGGTCCGCGTCGACTCGATCTCCGGTCAGGACGTGGGGATGCAGGTACGGCGTTCCTAGACCGCGCCGAGCACCGGCTCGAACGCCAGCTCCGCGGCCCCGACGAGGCCGGCGTCGCGGCCCAGCGGGCTGGTCTCGATCCGCGTGCCCCCGACGGCCCGACTGACCAGGCTGCGCTCGTGCACCAGCGCGCGCACGTGGTCGACCAGCCCGCGCGGCAGCGCGGTGAACAGGTCGCCCAGCACCACCAGCTCGGGCGCCATCATGTTGACGACGGTGACGAGCCCCGTCGCCAGCCACTCGGCGAACTCGTCGAGCGGGCCCGGCTGCGGCGCGGTGCCCAGCGACCGCAGCTCGGCCACGACCACCCCGCGGGGCGTGTCCTCGTCGAGCCCGAGCGCCCGGCACAGCGCCGCCTCGCCGACCTCGGTCTCCCAGCAGCCCCGCGACCCGCAGTAGCAGGGCCGCCCGCCCGGCCGCACCGCGAGATGCCCCAGCTCGCCGACGTACCCGCGGGTGCCGCGCAGCGGTCGGCCCGCCGAGATCACCCCGCCGCCGACCCCCCGCTCCGCGGAGATGTAGACGAGGTCGTCGACGTCGCGGGCCATGCCCCGCACGTGCTCGGCGAGCGCCCCCAGCTCCGCGTCGTTGGCCACCTGCACCGGCAGCCTCAGCACCGCCGCGAGCCGACTGCCCAGCGCGATGTCGCGCCACTCGAGGTTGGGCGCCTCGTGCACCCAGCCGTCGTCGCGGCGGACGACCCCGGGTACCGAGATCCCGGCCCCCGCCGGGGTCACCGCGAGCTCCTCGGCCAGCAGCTGCGCCGACTCGGCGACGTGCGTGATCACCTCGCCGGGTGTGCGGGTGGCCCGGCGCAGGTTCCAGCTGTGCCGACCGATCACCTGGCCCCCCAGCCCGACCATCGACATCGCGACCTGCTCCACCCGGACGTCGACGGCCAGCACCACCGCCGACTCCGGCTGCGGCAGCACCATCAGCGACGGCCGCCCCGCCCCGTTGCGCCGCGCGGGCACCGCCTCGGTGACGACGCCGGACTCGGCGAGCCCGTCCACCACAGCCTTGATCGTGCTGCGGTTGAGCCCCAGCTCGGCGGCCAGGGTGGCCCGGGTGCACGGCCCGTCGATGTGCAGGCGCCGCAGCAGGGCGGCCCGGTTGTGCCGGCGGGCCTCGTCGGGCCGGGCGCCACCCGGGCCCTCCCCCACCCAGGCGCGGTTCACACGCACCCACGCGTCGGAGCCACGACGCACATCCTCACGGTCGTGGACGGCGTCGTGGCACCGACGTGCCGGGGCGGACGGTTCACCTGCCGGCGACCGCCGAGCGGCGGCGGGACAGCACGTCCACCGACGCCGCGAGCAGCAGCACCAGCCCGGTGACGACGAACACCACGGCCGCGGGCTGGCGCAGCAGGCCCAGCCCGTTCTCGACGGTCGCGAGCACCGCCCCGCCGATCACGGCCGTGGAGATCCGCCCTCGCCCCCCGAACAGCGACGTGCCCCCGATGACGGCCGCGCCCACCGCGAACAGCAGCGTGTTGCCCCCGCCCGCGCCGGGGCTGACCGACCCGACCTTCGACGAGTAGACGATCGCGCCGATCGCCGCGAACGCCGACGCGATGACGAACACCGACGCGCGGATGCGCACCACGTCGATACCGGCCCGGCGCGCCGCCTCCCGGTTGCCGCCCACCGCGTAGACGTGCCGGCCGAACCGGGTGCGGTCCAGCACGAACGTGCCGATCACCAGCAGCGCGAGCACCAGCGGCACCACGTAGGGCACGCCCTCGATGACCGTGTCGCCCGGCGCCCGGTTGAGCGTCAGCAGGAAGGTGGCCAACGCGCCGAGCACCACGACCGCACCGACCTTCAGCAGCACCAGCCCGGTCGGCTGCGCCACCAGCCCGAGCCTGCGCCGCGACACCTGCCGGTTCAGCAGCACCGCAGCGTACCCGCCCGCGGCGATCACGAACAGCAGCCAACTGCCCAGCGTCGAGAGGTTGCCGTTCGCGACGGCGTTGAGCACCGGGTCGCGCAGGCCGAGCGTGCCGCCGTCGCCGATCAGGGCCAGGATGATGCCCTGCCAGGCGATGAACAGCGCCAGGGTCACCACGAACGACGGCATCCCGACCTTCGCGACGAGGAAGCCGGTGATGCAGCCGATCACGACACCGATGCAGACCGCGAGCAGCATCTGCAGCCACGGGTTGGGCGGGAAGCCGATCACCATCAGGCCCAGTGCCAGGGCCGAGATCGCCGCGCCCGCCCAGATCCGCAGGACCAGCGCCAGCACGATCGCCAGCACGATGACCAGCATGAACAGCACGAACACCACGGTTCCCATGGCACCGAGCAGGTTGCCCCCGCTCACCAGGTGCAGCGCCATCACCGCGGCCGTGAGGCCGGACGCGGTGCCGGCCGCGAGGTCGATCTCGCCGGTGAGCAGCACGAACACCAGGCCCATCGCGATGATCGTGCGTCCGGCTCCCTGCTGGAGCAGGTTGGCCAGGTTCAGCAGGCTCGGGAAGGTGCCCGAGTTGTCCAGGACGGTGAACAGGACCAGCAGCGCGGCCAGCCCCAGCAGGGCCGGCAGGGCCCCCAGCTCGCCGGTGCGCAGCCCGCGCAGGTAGGCCGTGACGGCCTGGCCGGTCGTGCGGGCGGTGGTGTCGATGCCGAAGTCGGCGGACCGGGCGGACGCCGGCGCCGCCCGCTCGGCCGCACCCTTCTTCTCCAGGTCGGGCTTCTCCGGGGCGCTCACGGCGTCGCCTCCGCGGGCGTGCGCGCGTCGTCGGCGGCCATCAGGCCGTCACCGCCTCGGGACGCTGCAGGCCCAGGTCACCGGACCGGCCGGCGGTGATCAGCTCGACCACCTGCCCGTGGTTGACGTCCTTCGTCGCCACCTCGGCGACCATCCGGCCCAGGTACAGGCACGCGATGCGGTCCGAGACCTCGAACACGTCGGCCATGTTGTGGCTGATCAGCACGACCCCGAGCCCCTGCTCGGCGAGGCGCCGCACGAGGTCGAGCACCTGGCGGGTCTGGGCCACGCCCAGCGCGGCCGTGGGCTCGTCGAGCAGCACGACCTTGGAGTCCCAGAGCACCGCCTTGGCGATCGCGACGGTCTGGCGCTGCCCGCCGGACAGGGCCGCGACCGGCATCCGCACGGAGGTCACGGTACGCACCGACAGCGACGCGAGCGTCGCGCGGGCGGCCTGCTCCATGTCGGCCTCGTCGAGCAGCCACGGCCTGCCGCGCTCCCGGCCCAGGAACATGTTCTGGACGATGTCGAGGTTGTCGGCGAGCGCAAGATCCTGGTAGACGACCTCGATGCCGAGCTTGGCCGCGTCGGAGGGGGCCGCCACGGTCACCGGCTTCCCGTCGAACAGCACCTCGCCGCTGTCGGTCGGGTGGATGCCGGCCACGCACTTGACCAGCGTGGACTTCCCGGCTCCGTTGTCGCCGACCAGCGCGGTGACCTCGCCGGCCCGCACCGTGAAGTCGACGTCGTGCAGCACCTGCACGGCCCCGAAGGTCTTGTTCACCCCGCGCAACGCGAGGATCGGTTCGGTCATGCCTGTCCCTCTCGTGCCGGTGAGGACCCCGGCGACCCGCCGGGGCCCTCACGGGGTGTCGGTCAGCTGATGCCGAGCTCGGCGCAGGCCGCCTCGAGCTCGGCCACGCAGACGTCGGCCGCCGGGACCGCGCCGTCGTCGATCACGTCCTTGACACTGTCACGGGTGATCAGCTGCGGGGTGAGCAGCACCGACTTGACATCGCGGTTGCCCTCCGGGTCGTTCACCGTGTCGGTCGCCAGCGCGTCGGCGGCCGCGGTGTCGCCCGCGGCGAGCGCGGCGGCGAGCTGGGCGGTGGCCTCGGCCTCGTCCTGGATCGGCTTGTAGACGGTCATGTACTGGTCGCCGCGCAGGATGGCCTGCAGTCCGTCCGGGGTGGCGTCCTGGCCGGTGACCGGCACGGTGCCGTTGAGGCCGTACTTCTGCAGCACGGTGATGACCGCTCCCGCGAGCCCGTCGTTGGCCGCGAGCACGCCGCCGACCTGGCCGCCGTTGCCGGTGAGCAGCTGCTCGAAGGTCTGGCCGCCGATCTGGTTGTCCCAGTCCTCGATGGGCTGGCTCGCCGTCTCGACCAGCGCACCCGAGGCGTAGAGCGGGTCGAGCACCTCGCGGGCACCGTTCCAGAACAGGGTGGCGTTGTTGTCGGTGGGCGCGCCGCGGATCTCGATGACCTGCGCACCCTGCTGGCCCGACAGCGCCTCGGCCAGGCCCTGGCCCTGCAGGGAGCCGACCTCCACGTTGTCGAACGACACGTAGTAGTCGCTCGACCCGCCGAGGCTCAGCCGGTCGTAGTCGATGGTCGGGATGCCCTGGGCCTTCGCCTTCGCCGCCACCTCGGCGCCGGACTCGCTCGTGATCGCCGCGATGACCAGCACGTCCACGCCCTGGGCGATGAAGCCGTCGGCGATGGTCGAGAACGCCTGCTCATCGCCGAGCGCGTTCTGGATGTCGGCGTCGAGCCCGGCCTCGGCCATGGCGGCCTCCAGCAGCGGGCGGTCGAAGCCCTCCCAGCGGGCCGAGCTCTCGGTCTCCGGGAGGATCACGCCGACGGTCGGCGCCCCCTCGGCCACCTCGGCGCCTCCGGCGGCATCGGGGGCCGCGGCGTTCTGCCCGCACGCCGCGAGCGTGAGGGCGAGTCCGAGCCCGAGGGCCAACCCGGCAGTTCTCCTGGTGCGCATGCTCGTCTCCACGTCGTCGGGGTCGCACTAAATGTTGTGAGCGGCAACGTATGTGCCGGAGCGGAGTGGTGCCAAGCACACTGGATCGTGAAAGTGATCGCTTTTGGGTCTCGATTCGGTCACGTACGGCCGGATTTGTTGTGTATCGCACCGGATGGACCCCGCTGCTGCGACCGAACGGTCGCAGCGTCGGCGCCGCGTGCCGCGCCCGTTGTCGCCTCCGCCGCACCACCGGGCCGCTCGGGGCCGACGAGAGGAAGCGGCGCGTCGCCCGCCGCCGGACAGCCACCGTTCACCTCGCGGACATCCGTACCCGCGATGGTGACCGCGTGGACCTCCCCGCACTGCTCGCCGACCACTCCGCCCTGCGCGTCGACGACACCGACGACGACGATCCGGTACTGCTCGACCCGGACGGGGCGCACGTCGACACCTGGCGTGAGGGGTACCCCTACGACGAGCGAATGTCGCGTGCGGACTACGAGCGCACCAAGCGGCTGCTGCAGATCGAGCTGCTCAAGCTCCAGAACTGGGTCAAGGAGACCGGTGCGCGGGTCGTCATCCTGTTCGAGGGGCGCGACGCCGCGGGCAAGGGCGGCACGATCAAGCGCTTCATGGAGCATCTCAACCCGCGCGGCGCCCGGGTCGTCGCCCTGGAGAAGCCCAGCGAGCGCGAGTCGACGCAGTGGTACTTCCAGCGCTACATCGCCCACCTGCCCTCGGCGGGCGAGATCGTGCTGTTCGACCGCAGCTGGTACAACCGCGCGGGCGTCGAGCGCGTCATGGGCTTCGCGGAGGCGCGCGACTACATGGAGTTCATGCGCGAGGCCCCCGAGCTGGAGCGGATGTTCGTGCGCAGCGGGATCCACCTGGTCAAGCTGTGGTTCTCGGTGTCGCAGAACGAGCAGCGGACGCGGTTCAGGATCCGCCAGGTCGACCCGGTCCGGCAGTGGAAGCTCAGCCCGATGGACCTCGCGTCGCTCGACAAGTGGAGCGACTACACCGAGGCCAAGGAGGCGATGTTCTTCTACACCGACACCGCCGACGCGCCGTGGACGGTGATCAAGAGCAACGACAAGAAGCGCGCCCGGCTGGAGGCCATGCGCCACGTGCTCCGGCTGTTCGACTATCCGGACAAGGACCTCGACATCGCGACGGACCCGGACCCCCTGATCGTCGGGCCGGCCGCCGAGGTGTTCGAGTTCGGCGAGCAGCCCGGCCACTTCCCCGCCCTGGCCGGCCGCACGCGCAGGCCACCGCAGGCCTGATCCGAGGACGAGCCCCGTCGCCTCATCCGGTACCGCCGGACGGCGCAACACCGACCCCCGGGCGAGACGTGCGTCACCCGTTTGAACCATCGTCCTAATGGGTCGATTTCCGTCACGGACAGTCACATCGGGGTGGACTACATTCCGTGAACGGGCTACCGCGGGTCCGGCACGGCGGGACCGTCACCGTCGCGCGATCGCAGCGCCACGGCGGCGATGACGGCGGCGATGCCCAGCGCCTCGACCGTCCCGGGGACCTGGGCCAGCGCGACCAGGCCCACCACCGTGGCCGTGACGGGCAGCAGCGCCAGCAGCACGGCGAACCGGGCCTGCCCGACCCGGCGCAGCACGAGCTGGTCCAGCACATAGGGGACCACGGTCGAGAGCAGCCCGACCCCGACCGCGAGCACCAGCACGGCCGGGTCACCGAGCGCTCCGAGCCCGTCCGGGCCGCCGAGCAGCAGCAACGGGGAGAGCACCACCGCGGCCACGGCGAAGCCGACGGCCATGTCGTCGAGGCCGTTTCCCGCGGACGCCACCCGCTTGCCGAGCAGGATGTACGCGGCCCACATCGCCGCCGCCGCGAGCGCCCACAACACCCCCGAAGGGCTGCCCGACCAGCGCACATCCGCGATGAGCAGCACACCGAGGGCCGCCAGGACCACGGCGGCGACGTCGCGCGGGCGCCGCGAGGCCACCGCGGCGACGGCCACGGGGCCGCAGAACTCGATCGCCACGGCGGTACCCAGCGGGAGCCGGGCGATGGCCTCGTAGAACGCCAGGTTCATCAGCGCCGTGGCCAACCCGAAGACGACGGCCCGCGCCAACCGCGCGCCGCGCCACGCCGCGCGGCCCGGGCGGCGCCACGCCAGCAGCACCGCGGCCGCCCCGAGCAGCCTCAGCAGCGCGACCGCCGTGGGCGTCAACACATCGAACAGGCCCACCGCGAGCGCCGCACCGAGGTACATCGACAGCCCGCCGAGCACGAACAGCGCGGGCGCCGGCACCCGCTCGTGCACGACGGCCGTCACGACTTCGCACGGTAGTCGGCGCGTCGAAGGTGTTTACACGCGCCACCTTGCGATGTCACACGCGGCACCGCATCATTCACTCGTAGTCAACGAAGGTCCCACACAGGTCACCGGGGCGTCACCGCGCCGACGGTCACACGATCACTCACGGTCAAACGTGACGGTCGTCGCGACTCGCCCCGGGAACACGTGCGGGGGTGTGGAACGTCTGGGAGAGTGGGCGTCACCGCGCAAGCGGTCGTCCAGGAAGCGGTTCCGGGCCTACCGGAGCCGAGACGGAGGGAGACCGCCATGCAGCCAGGAACCCTGACCCGGCCCGAGTTGACCCTTGCCGACCGTTGCGACCGTTGTGGCGCGGCGGCGAAGGCTCGTGCCGTACTGCCGTCCGGCGGCGAACTGCTCTTCTGCGGGCACCACGCCCGCGCGCACGCCGACAAGCTCCGCGAACTCGAGGCGAGCGTGCAGACCGGCAGCTGAGCGGGGTCGGCCCGAACGCCGGCAACCCATCCGACAACCGTCCACGGGGCGGCACCCCCAGCGGGGTGCCGCCCCGTCGTCGTCCCCGGGACCCGTTCGCACCGACCGGCCGCCCGCGAGTCGGGGTCTGCGAACCCGCGAGTCGGGGTCTCGGAACCCGCGAGTCGGGGTCTCGGTGCGGCCCGCCCGGCCCGACTCGCGCACACCCAGGGCCCGACTCGCGCGCACCCGGAGCCCGACTCGCGGGGCGGGGTCAGCGCCAGGAGCGGAGGGTGGCGATGCGCTCCTCCAGCTGCTCCATGCTCGCCATCGCCGTCGGGGGCCCGCCGCAGAGCGTGCGCAGCTCGTTGTGGATCTTTCCGTGCGGCTTGTTCGTGCGGTGGTGGTGCAGCGCGACGAGCGTGTTGAGCTCCTTGCGCAGGGCGCCGAGGCGCTCCCGGACCGAGGTGGGCGCGGGCTCGGCGGGCGGCTCCGGCGGGGTGGGGACGGCGGGGGCTCGGCGGCCGGAGCGGCCGAGCCACTCGGACTGGCGCTGATTCAGCAGCGTGCGGACCTGGTCGGGATCGAGCAGGCCGGGCAGCCCCAGGTAGTCCTCCTCGTCGGCGGAGAACGACGTCCCCTCGTAGATCAGCTGGTCGAGCTCGGCGTTGGCCCCGAGCGCGGTGAACGCGGGCTCGTCCTCCCCCGGCTCGTCGGACTGGCGGTTCGCCGCCGCCAGCTCCTCGTCGTTCCACTGCTCGTCGCCGCGGTGCGGCGTGCCCAGGACGTGGTCGCGCTGGGCCTCCAGCTCGCTCGCCAGGCCCAGCAGGACCGGCACGCTGGGCACGAACACCGACGCCGTCTCCCCGGGCCGCCGCGACCGCACGAAGCGCCCGATGGCCTGGGCGAAGTACAGCGGTGTCGACGCGCTCGTGGCGTACACACCCACCGCGAGCCGCGGCACGTCGACGCCCTCGCTCACCATCCGGACCGCGACCATCCACCGGTCCTCGGACGCGGCGAACCGCGCGATCCGTTCCGAGGACCCGGGCTCGTCGGAGAGCACCACGACCGGGGCGGTACCCGTCACTTCGGTGAGGATCGTCGCGTAGGCGCGGGCCGCGGTCTGGTCCGAGGCGATGACGAGCCCGCCGGCGTCCGGCATGCCGCCCGCGCGGTGTCCGGTCAGGCGACGGTCGGCCGCGGCGAGCACCGCGGGCACCCACTCGCCGCCCGGGTCGAGCGCGGTGCGCCAGGCGCGGGCCGTGTGCTCGGCGGAGAGCGGTTCGCCCAGCCGGGCGGTCATCTCCTCCCCCGCGCTGGTCCGCCAACTCGACACCCCGGAGTAGGCGAGGAACACCACCGGCCGAACCACACCGTCGGCCAGCGCCTCCGCGTAGCCGTAGGAGTGGTCGGCGCGGCTGCGCAGGGCGCCGTCCGCGTCGGGCAGGTAGTCGACGAACGGGATCGGGTTGTCGTCGCTGCGGAACGGGGTGCCGGTGAGGGTGAGCCTGCGGGTGGCCGGGTCGAACGCCTCCTTGACCGCGTCCCCCCACGACCGGGCGTCGCCCGCGTGGTGCACCTCGTCGAGGACGACGAGCGTGCGCCGGTTCTCGGTGCGCATCCGGTGCAGCATCGGGTGCGCCGCGACGCCGGCGTAGGTGACCGCGATGCCCGTGTAGTCCGACGAGGTGCCGCCCGCCGAGTTGCGGAACTCCGGGTCCAGCGCGATCCCGGCGGCGGCCGCGGCCTGGCTCCACTGGTACTTCAGGTGCTCGGTGGGCGCCACGACGGTGAGGTTCGTGACGGTACGGTCGGCGAGCAGCTCCGCGGCCACCCGCAGCGCGAACGCGGTCTTCCCGGCGCCGGGCGTGGCGACCGCGAGGAAGTCCTGCGGACCCGCGGCGAGGTATCGGCTCAGCGCCTTGCGCTGCCAGGCACGCATCGGCCGCTGGGACACCGGCAGCTGCTGTTGGGCCTGCGACACACGACTCCCTCGCTCGACGACGGCTCGGCTGGATGGGGCTCGCCGGCCCGCGTCGTCGTGGACGGGGCCCGCCCCAGCGTAACGGGACGGGATCGCGCGATGCGCCGAGCCCGCGAGCGGCGGCCCGCACGCAGGTGGGACGCGCAGACACAGGGCGCTCGCGCACAGGTTCCCCGCTCGCGCACAGGTTGGAACCCGTGTGCGAGCCCGATGGGTGTGCGCGAGCGCCCCGTCCGACGCGCCGGGGCGCTCCGACTTGCTCCGGGGCCGCTGAGCCAACCATGCTGCGGGCGACAGGCGACACGGTGAGGGGAGATCGGGATGGCCGCGGATCAGGACGGGCCCGACGCCGACGTCGCGACCGGTCTGGACATGCTCCTCACCGACGGCGCGCTGGGCCCGCTACGCAGGATGCTGCCCGCGGCGGCCGGGCTGCGGTGGGCCGCGTCGCTGGCCGCCCGACCGGTGACCCTCACCCGCCGGGGCGTCGGTCTCGGCGTCGAGCTGGCCAAGATCGGTGCGGGCGTCTCCGAGGTCGGGCCGCACCCCAAGGACAAGCGCTACACCGACCCGGCGTGGACCGACAACCCCCTGCTGCGCCGTCTCGTGCAGGCCCACATCGCCGCCGGCGGGACCGCCACCGACCTCGTCGAGGACGCGGAACTGGACTGGGCCGACCACGAACGGGTGCAGTTCGCCGTCGGCAACATCGTCGACGCCCTCGCTCCGAGCAACACCCTGCTCAACCCGCTGGCCTGGAAGGCGGCCAGGGACACCCGCGGCGCCAGCGTCGTCCGCGGCGTGCGACGGCTGGTGAACGACCTGTCCACGGCGCCGCGGGTGCCGTCGATGGTCGAGCCCGACGCCTTCACCGTGGGCACCGACGTGGCCGCCACCCCCGGTGCCGTGGTCCTGCGCACGCCGGTGTTCGAGCTGATCCAGTACCTGCCGCAGACCGACCGCGTCCGCGAGGTGCCGCTGCTCGTCGTGCCGCCGACGATCAACAAGTACTACGTCGCCGACCTCGCGCCCGGCCGCAGCATCGTCGAGAACCTGGTGCGCGCCGGCCAGCAGGTGTTCCTCATGTCGTGGCGCAACCCCACGGCCGAGCACGCCGGGTGGAACCTCGACACCTACGGCCGGGCGATCCTCGAGGCGATGGACGCCTGCGAGACCATCACCCGCCGGCCGCGCACCGCCCTGATGGCGTTCTGCTCCGGCGGGATGATCACGTCGATGCTGCTGGGCCACCTGGCCGCCACCGGCGCGCAGGAGCGGGTGGCCTCGGTGACGTTCGCCGTCACCGTGCTCGACCAGGAGAAGGCCGGCACGACCGGCGCACTGCTCGACCCGGAGACCGCCCGCGCGGCCGTCGCCGCGTCGCAGAGGCAGGGCTACCTGGACGGCCGCACGCTCGCCGAGGTGTTCGCGTGGCTGCGCCCCAACGACCTGATCTGGTCCTACTGGGTCAACAACTACCTCACCGGCCGCGCGCCGAAGGCGTTCGACATCCTGTTCTGGAACGCCGACACCACCCGCATGACGGCCGGCCTGCACCGCGACTTCATCGACATCGCGATGAGCAACGCCCTGGTCACGCCGGGGGCCGCGACGATGCTGGGCACGCCGGTGGACCTGTCGAAGGTCGACCGCGACACCTACGTCATCGCCGGGATCGCCGACCACCTGTGCGCCTGGCAGTCCTGCTACCGCACCACGCAGCTGCTCGGCGGCACGAGCCGCTTCGTGCTCTCGACGAGCGGGCACATCGCGTCCATGGTCAACCCGCCGGGCAACCCGAAGGCGAGTTTCCGGGTGGCGACCGACACGCCCGCCGACGCCGAGGCGTGGCTCGCGGCCGCCGACACCGAGAAGGGCTCGTGGTGGCCCGACCACGCGGCCTGGCTCGCCGCCCGCAGCGGCCCCGAATGCGACGCCCCGGCCGAGCTGGGCGGGCGCGGCATGCCCGCGATCGTCCCGGCCCCCGGCGACTACATCCTGGAGACCTGATGGGAACCGCCGTGACCGACGACGTCTTCGAGGTCACCATCCGTGGTCGCAGGTTGCGCGTGTCGGTCCGGCGGGCCGTCGGCGACACCCGCGTCCCGCTGCTGCTGATGAACGGCATCGGCGCGAGCCTGGAGCTGTTGCAGCCCTTCGTCGACGAGCTGTCACCGGAGATCGAGGTGATCCGCTTCGACGTGCCCGGCATCGGCGGCTCCCCCATGCCGATGCTGCCCTACCACATGTCGACGTTCGCGCCGCTCGTCGGAACGCTGGTGGAGCGCCTGGGCTACGGCGAGGTCGACGTCATGGGCTTCTCCTGGGGCGGCGGGCTCGCGCAACAGTTCGCGGCGGTGCAGCGCCGCCGGTGCCGCAGGCTCGTGCTCGCCGCCACGGGTACCGGATCGTTGATGGTGCCGGGCCGCCCGGCCGTGCTGGCCAAGATGCTGACGCCGCGCCGGCACCGCGACCCGGAGTACGCGCGCCAGATCGCCGGTGAGATCTACGGCGGCACCATGCGCACCCATCCGGAGAAGGCGTCGGAGGTGCTGCACACCTACACGCGCAAGGGCCCCAAGCGGGGTTACTACTACCAGCTCCTGGCGGGCGCGGGCTGGAGCAGTCTGCCCGGGCTGCCGCTGATCCGCCAGCCCACGCTCATCGTGGCCGGTGACGACGACCCGATCGTCCCGGTGGTGAACGCCCGCATCATGCACCGGGGCATCCCCAACTCCACGCTGCACGTGTACGCGGGCGGGCACCTCGCGCTGCTCACCGAGGCGGACGAGCTGGCCCCGGTGATCGACGAGTTCCTCGCGCAGCCCTGACGGGCGGGTCAGCCGGAGGCCGGGGGGCGGGCGACGGCGAGGCGGTAGGACGTGGTGCGGGTCGTGTCCAGCGTGGCGAGTTCGACCAGCTCCAGATCGGCGTCCTGGACGACCCGGCGGAACTCGTCCTCGTAGGTGACCCGCCCGAAGTCGATCGTGACGACGTGGCGGAGCATCGGTTTGACCCGCTCGCGCAGCGCCGAGCGGCGGTGGTGGAAGGTCTGGGTCAGGTAGAGGTGCCCGCCGGGGGCGAGCAGCCCGGACACGTGCCGCAGCGCAGCCGCCGGGTCCGGGAGCAGCATGAGGCTGGCACTGAAGTAGGCCGCGTCGTACGGGCCGCCGCGGTGGTCGTACACCGATTCCAGCAGCGGCGTGACGTGCGCGCCGAGATCGGCGCGCGCGATCTCCTCGACGCACCGCGCGTGGTAGTCGCGGTCGATGTCCAGGCCCGTGAACTGCAGGTTCTTGGCCCGCACCTGCTCGGCGCAGCGGGCGAGCGAGGTGCCGGTGCCGACGCCGACGTCCAGCACGGCCGCGCCGTAGGGCAGGCGGTCCAGCACCGCGCGGTACCAGCCCGTGGTCAGGCCGGTGATGGCTCGGTCGTAGACCCAGCCACGGACCGAGCCCCGCGCAGGCACGGCGCTCAGTCGTCCCCGCCGGGACGCAGGCCCTCGAAGATCTTCTTGCAGTCCGGGCAGACCGGGGAGCCCGGCTTGGGCGACCGCGTGACGGGGAACTTCTCGCCGCACAGCGCCTGGACCATGTTGCCCAGCACCGCGCTCTCGGCGATCTTGTTCTTCTTCACGTAGTGGAACATCTTGGGCTCGTCGTTGCCCGTGCTGTCGGTGCCCTCCGGGCGGGTCTCGACGTCGGGCAGAACCTGGGTCGCCATGTCGTCCATGATGCCCCACGTGTCCCCTTCCGTCTCCCCGTCCCCCGATGCCGTCGCCTCCCCCGAGGTACGCGCGGCGCTGGCCGCGGGCCGGGCCGTCGTCGCGCTGGAGAGCACCCTGCTCGCCCACGGCCTGCCGGCACCGCAGAACCGCGTGGCCGCCGACGAGCTGGAGGCCGCCGTCCGCGCCCACGGAGCCGTGCCGGCCACCGTGGCGGTGCTCGACGGGGTGCCGCGGGTGGGGCTCTCGGCCGCCGAGCTGGACCGGGTCTGCGCGGGCGATCTGGTCAAGCTCTCGGTGCGCGACCTGGGACCGGCCGCCGGCCTGGGCCGCGACGGGGCCACGACGGTGGCGGCCACGGCGGCGCTCGCGGCGGCGGCCGGGGTGGCCCTGTTCGCCACCGGCGGGCTGGGCGGGGTGCACCGCGGCGCCCGCGACACCTGGGACGTCTCCGCCGACCTCGCCGCGCTGGCCCGTACGGGCGTGCTCGTGGTCTGTTCCGGGGTCAAGTCGATCCTCGACGTCCCGGCGACGCTGGAGGTGCTCGAGTCCGGGTCGGTACCCGTACTCGGGTACGGGACGGACGCCTTCCCCGGGTTCTACCGGCGCGACTCCGGGCACCCGGTGCCGTGGCGGGTCGACTCCCCCGCCGAGGTCGCCGCGGTGTGGCGGGCGCACCGCGCGCTCTCGCCCGGGGTGGGTGCCGTGCTGGCCCAGCCCGTCCCGGCGGCCGACGAGCTCGACGCCGCGGTGCACGACCGGCTGCTGGCCGAGGGCCTCGCCGAGCTGGCCCGTCGCGGCGTCACCGGCAAGGACGTCACCCCGGCCCTGCTGGAGCACTTCCACGCGGGCAGCGGCGGCGCGAGCCTGCGCGCCAACCTGGCGCTGGTGCGGGCCAACGCCGGGCTGGCCGCGCGGGTGGCCGTGGCGCTGGCCGGATGAGGGCCGCCGGATGAGGGTGGCCGTGGTCGGCGATGTCGGCGTCGACGTGCTGGTGACGCCGTCGGCGCCCGCCGTGCCGGGTGCCGACGTCGCGGCCCGCATCCGTACGGTCGCCGGCGGCGCCGGGGCCAACACGGCGGCCTGGCTCGCGCATCTGGGCGTGGAGGTGACGCTCGTGGCCCGGATCGGCGACGACCCGGCAGGTCGCGCGGCCGCGTCCGACCTGCCGGGTGTGGATCTGGCCCTGGCCGTCGACCCGGACGCGCCGACGTGCACGGTGGTGGTGCTCGACGGCGACCGGACGATGCTGTCCGACCGGGGTGCCGCCGCCCGGCTCTCACCCGCCGACCTGCCCGCTCTCGCGGGCTTCGACCACCTGCACCTGTCCGGCTACGTGCTGCTCGACCCGTCGTCGCGGCCGGCCGGGTTGGCCGCGCTCGCCGCGGCGCGGGCGGCCGGTCTCACCACGTCGGTGGACCCGCAGGCCGCTCCCGCCCTCACCCCGGGGTTCCTGGGCTGGGTGCGCGGGGTCGACCTGCTGTTGCCCAACGCCGACGAGCTGGCCGCGCTCGGCCCGGGAGCGCGCTCCGCGGTCACGGCGGTGGCCGCCACGGACGGGCCCCGCGGCGCGAGCTGGACCGACGCGGGCGGCAGGTGGAGCGTGCCGGCCGCGGCCACCACGGTGCGCGACCCCACCGGCGCGGGCGACGCGTTCGACGCCGGCCTGCTGCGGGCGTGGCTGGCGGGCGCCGCGCCGGATGCGGCGCTGCGGGCCGGGTGCCGGGCGGCGGCGCTGGCCGTGGCCCGCCCCGGCGCCCGCCCGCCGCGCCCCTGCTGACCCTCCGGGCCGCGGTTACGACGCCAGCAGGCCCAGGTCCACCAGCACCACCGCGCTCATGTTGGGCGTGCGGCTGCAGGTCGGCTGTACCTGTGGCCCGCCCGAGTAGTGCCGGCGCAGCACCTCGGAGAACGCGACGGCACCGATCCCCGGCGGCTGCTCCCCCAGCAGCCGCACCGCCACCGCCAGCTCGTCACGCGTGAGCTCCGCCCGCCACAGCCGCTGGCTGACGACCAGCGCGTCGCCCGCGGCCTCGACGCGCAACGTCGACGACCCGGCGAGCGGACGCACCGCACGGCCGCCGCGGTAGCGCTCCTGGACCGCGGTCCAGTCGATCCCCGCCGTCCCGGTACCGGTCATTCCAGGAACCCGAGGTCCTTGAGCACGTGCGCCGCGGACGTCGCGCGGGCGTCGACCACCAGCGCCCGGTACTCCTCGACGAAGAGCCCCGCGTGCCGGCTCATCGCGTCGGACTCGATCAGGTCTGCGGCCTTCTCCAGGTGCTCGCGGGCGAGCGTGTCGCGCCACAGCGAGTTGCGGATGTGCACCCCCGCGTCGTCGACGCCGGTGATCTGCAGGGTCTTCCCGCCCGCCACGGTCGGGATCGTCGTGCCTCCCGCGTAGCGGTCCATGACCTTCGTCCAGTCCAGTGGCACCTCAGCGCCTTCCGTCGGGGTCCGGCGCGGGCGCCAGACCGGGCCTGACCAGCTCGCCCACGTAGGTGAGCATCGCCTCGTGCCGGAGCTCCGCCGTCGGCTCGTCACAGCCGATGACCGCCGCGAGGTCCTCGACGTCACCGCCGCGCAGGCACATGACGACGAGTGCGTCGCGGTGCTCGAGCGGCAGCGCGACCAGCAGGTCCCGCAGCTCCTCCCAGCCGCACACGGCGGCGAGCTCGCCGGCGTCGGCCTCGGCGATCCGGGCCTCGGCCAGCCGCGCGATCCGCCCCGAGTACGGCAGGCCGAAGTACCGGAACACCGCAGGCCGCGCGACCATCCCGGCCACGACCTGCACGCTCACCTGCTCGGCCAGCGCCGGCTCGGCGAGGCGGTGCGCGCAGGTGTAGCGCACCGCCTCGAAGGTCACCCGGACCCGGTCGAGCCACTCGGCGAACTCCCGGGCGACCTGCGCCTCGACCGTGTCCGGCATGGCGTCAGAGCCTCGCGAGCACGGCCTCGGCGGAGCTGACCTCGTGCTCGACGAACGTCGACTCCACCTCCAGCGAGGTGATCACGCCGTCACGCAGGATCGCGGCGTAGCGCTCGGAGCGGGTGCCCAGGCCGAACGAGCTCGCGTCGGTGGCCATACCCATCGCCGTCGCGAACGCGGCGTCCGGGTCGGCGATCATGAGGAACTCCGCTCCCGCGTCCTCCGAGCGACCCCACGCGCCCATCACGAACGCGTCGTTGACGGAGACGACCGCGATCCGGTCGACCCCCTTGTTCCTGAGCTGCTCGGCGGCGAGCACGAATCCGGGCAGGTGGAAGTCGCTGCAGACGGGGGTGAAGGCGCCGGGCACGCCGATCAGCACGACGGTGCCCGAGCCCAGCAGCTCGGCGGAACTCGCCGGGCCGGGGCCGTCCGCGGTGGTGACCATCACGGTGGTGTCGGGGACCTTGTCTCCGATGGCGGGCATGGCTCTCTCTCCTGGTGGAAGGAACGGGACAGGGGCGGCCGACCGGCCTCGCCGACGACCGGCCGCCCAGGGGCCGGTCAGGGGGTCGGGACGACCGTCTTGACCATCATCGAGATGTGGTCGGCCTGCACGGCGGAGACGTCCTTGGAGATCGGGGCGTCGCCGCGGATCGCCTCGTGCGGGATGACCACCCAGCACGCGCAGCCCCAGATGCACTCGCCCGCCATGCCGTCGAAGCGGATGGACTGCTCGGACAGGATGACGCCGAGGTCGAGCAGCCAGGAGTGCATCATCAGCTTCTCGTCCCACGACTCGATCGCGTCGTAGGCGTCGCGGGCGGCGTAGAAGGCCGTGAAGTCGGTCTTCGCCACGCCCGGGATGATGATGTTGGAGTACGCCGTGAGCTCGTCGAAGAACTCCCCGACCGAGGTGTTGACGGTGCCGTCGTCGCCATCGAGCACGAAGGTCTGCAGGGTGTCGCGGAGCTTGGTCTCCAGCCCCTCGTTCCACAGCTCGCGCGGGGCCACGGTGTGCGCCTCGACGTAGTCGGTCTTGAAGCCCTCCTTGAGCCCCGACCACTGCGGGATGTAGCCGATCCACTTGTTGACGACCTCGCGCCACTTGCTGCGCGGCTCGCCGGGCAGCACCTCCACGCCCGGGTGGGTGTACTTGGCGACGTCGAAGACCGTCCAGGTGCGGTCGCCGGAGATGTTGCGCTCGTGCGGGGCCCCGGTGAAGCCCATCGGGCGCAGCATCTTGAACAGCAGGCGGCCGTAGTCCTGCACGACGAAGCGCATGAACGAGTCGTTGACGAACTTGCGGGTGACGCCCTTGCGCAGCGCGTCGCGGATCGCCGGCTTGCCGGTCTGGGTGTAGGAGCCCAGGCGCTGCCAGGAGTGCTCCTGGGGCAGCGCGAGGAAGCCGCCGGTGAACGGGTTCTTGTAGAGGTCGCCCCACACGGCCATGACGCCCTGGTTCTTGGCGTCGTCGAGCATGCAGTCGATCTCGTTCATGGTCGGGTAGAGCGCGGCGTCGCCGCCGACGTGGGCCTCGTCGCCGGAGAACGGCATGGCCGCCACGCCGACGACGGGCAGGCGGCGCCCGAGCTTGATGTTGGACAGGTGCCGTGCGAGGTCGACGACCATGCCCGAGCCGGTGCCGCCCGACATCGAGAAGAACACCAGCACGAGCGAGGGCAGCTTGGTCTGGTTGATGCTCGCGACGAAGTCGTCGAGCTCGCGCTCCAGGGACTTGTCCTCGCCGTAGTAGTAGTGCCCGTACACGGCCTTGGAGATCGCGCGCGGGATCGAGTCGCCCGCCTTGGGCAGCTGGGTGTCACCGGGCAGCCACGGCTCGTAGTTCGGGTTCCAGTAGTACCGGGGGTACTCCATCTTCAGGTACTCGCGCCAGCGGTTGAGGCTGGTCATGAGGTCCTTCTTCTCCGGCATGTCCAGCGAGACCGTGCGGACCTGGGCCCGATCGGTCGGGATGCCGCGCTCGGCGAGCCGCTGGTCGAACCCGCCCATGTACTCCTTGAGCTCGTGCTGGTCCTGGTCGCCGATGTCGATCGACAGGCCGGTGAACCGGGCGCGCGGGTCCTCCAGCATGTCCTCGATCTCACCGGTGCGCAGCAGCGCCTCGACCATGTAGGCGCCGGTCTTGCCGATGCCGATCGCGTGGATGCAGTGCGGCGACTGCGCGCCGGTCGCACTGTGGTACATGGACAGTCCCATTGGTGTTCCTCCTGTTTTCGGGCGTGCGGCAGCGCGGTACGTCCCGGGACGTGCGGACGGGTCAGTCGAGGTAGCCGAGGTCCTTGAGGATCGTGGCTGCGGTCGTCGGTCGCTCGTCGGCGATGTAGGTGCGGTAGTGGTCGATCACGTCGCCGTAGTTGCGGGTCATCCGGCCCTCGTCGAGCAGCGTCATCGCCTTCTCGAGGTACGCCCGGGTGATCTTGTCCTGCCAGAGGCGGTGCGAGACGTAGATGTAGCCGTCGTCGGCGCCGGTGACCTTGAGCGTGCGCGCCCCCGGCATCGACGGGAGCTCGGCGCCGTCGCGGTAGCGCTCCACGACGGCGGCCCAGTCGGTGGCCATCAGATCCCGCCGCTCATCCGGAGGCCGCCACGCCGGCCCCGGACCTGGCGATCGCCGCGACCTCGGGCTCGGTGACCGGAGACTCGATCGCCTCGCCCCGGATCGCGGCGTGCGGGACGACGACCCAGCAGGCACAGCCCCAGATGCACTCCCCACCCATGCCGTCGAACCGGATGGAGGGCTCGCAGAGCAGCACGCCGAGATCGAGGATCCAGGAGTGCAACAGCAGCTTGTCGTCCCACTCCAGCGGGTCGTAGAGGTCACGGGACGGGACGAACGCCGCCAGGTCCAGCTTGGTGGCGCGCGGCAGGACGACGCTGACGAAGCCGGCGCCCGGCGCGGTCTTGACCACCGGTGCGACCCGGGTGGCCGCGACCTCGGGGATCGCCGCGCCGACGGCCTTCGCCGCGGCCGTGGCCTCCTTGCCCGAACCGAACACGCGTGCCTCGGCGTACTCGGTGGAGAAACCCTTGGTCAGGCCCAGGTCGCCCAGCGACCCCGCGTCGTCGAGGCCGGTGACGGTCAGGACGTTGATCCACTTGTCGCTCTGCTCCCCGCGGATCGCCGGGTGCCACTGGTCGCCGGGCACGGCGAGCCAGTTCAGCGCCTTGAGCGACTCGTAGAGGTCCTTCCCGCCACCTGCGGACAGGAACTTCCCGATCCCGGGGGCGACGTCACGGCCCTCGGGCTGGGGCACCGAGAAGAATCCGCCGGTGAACGGGTTCTTGTACAGGTCGCCCCACACGGCCATGACGCCCTGGTTCTTCGAGCTGTCGATCATGCAGTCCAGCTCGTTGATCACCGGGAAGAACCCGGCCGACGGCTCGGTCGGGGTGATGCCGACGCCCACCACCCAGGGGCGGCGCCCCAGCTTGATCGACGACAGGTGTCGGGCCAGGTCCACGACGATGCCGCTGGCGGAGCTGTCGCCGAGCGAGAACGGGATCACCACCACCGGCGTCTTGTCGCTGGCGAGCACGCCCGCGGCGAACGCCTCCATCGCCTGCGTGATCTCCCCGTTCTGGTAGTACTCGCAGTTGTAGATCGCCTTGGCGATCGCGCGGGGCACCGGCTCGCCCGGGCCGGGCAGGGCCAGGTCACCGGGCAGCCACGGCTCGTAGTTCGGGTTCCAGTAGTAGCGCGGGTACTCCATCTTGAGGAACTCGCGGTAGCGGTTGAGCGAGGCCGACAATCCGGCCCGGCTCGGGATGGGCAGGTCCACCGTGGCGACGGCGGACGAGCCGCCCGCCGCGGCGCGGACGGCGGCGAGCGGCTCGTCGCCGATGTTCACCGCCAGCGCGGTGAAGCCGTCCGGGGCGTCGGCGAGGATCTCGGCGACGACCGCCGCACCGGCCGCGCCCAGGCCCAGCACGTGCAGCGAGAACGGACCCTCGTGATCGCCCGCGTGGTGGACGTTCTCCTTGCTCAGTGCCTCGATGCGGGCCAGCGTGGTGTCGTGGCCGTTGTCGTCGTGTCCGTGCCCGTGGCCGTGGTCGTCTGACATCTGGGATTGCACCTCTCTGGTTGATCACTCGGTCTGGGGGGTGCGGGTCAGCAGGCGCGGGCCCGTTCCGGTCGGTGGCGGCCGGCCCGCGCCCGGCGCAGCGCGTCGACCGACAGCTCGGCGTAGGAGAACTCGTGCTCCTCGTCGCCGCAGGCGGCCAGCGTCGCGCCGTCGAATCCGACGATCGCCGAATGACCCGAGCAGCGGTGCGGACCCGCTCGCCCCGCCGCGTTCGGCGCCACGACGTAGCAGGTGCCCAGCCAGGCCGCCGCACGTGCCGCACGCACCTGCGCGGCGGCCGGCAGGCCCGGCTCGGCCTGGTAGCGCACGAGCAGCTCCGCGCCCCGGTACCGGCAGGCCGGGCCGGCCAGCGGGTCGTCCCGGCTGATGCTCAGGCCGGTGCGCAGCCCGCCCGGACCGTCGACGACGTCGGGCGGGTCGCCCCCGCGGCCGCCCGCGCCGCGCCGGTGTCGCGCCACGACCTCGCCGCGGTCGTCGATGAGCACCACGGCGTGCCCCGGTTCGGGGCGGCAGCACCCGCCGCTGGTCGAGAACACCCCCCACACCCCGGCCGTCCGGCAGGCCCGGGAGAAGATCGCGACGTCCTCGCCGGGCTCGACCAGCGGCCCGGACGCCGGCGCCCCGCGGAAGCCGTGGGTGCCGTACTCGGGGAACACGATCAGGTCGAGGCCGGGCTCACCGTGCGCCATGCCGACCACCAGGTCGGCGATGCGCAGGTAGTTCAGCCGCACCTCGCCGCGGGTGCGCGGCGTCGGCACGGTGTGGCTGAGCACCGCGACCCCGACCGTCCTCACGACGAGACCGCGCAGGACCCGCGGTCGGCCATGATCGGACCGGCGGCCGACGGGGTGATGTCGAAGTCGAAGATCGCCGTGGGCAGGTAGAGCGTGCAGCAGGCGTTCGGGATGTCCACCACGCCGCTGACCCGGCCCTCGATCGGCGCCGACCCGAGCAGCAGGTACGCCTGCGGGCCCGAGTAGCCGAACTTCTTGAGGTACTCGATCGCGTTGAGGCAGGCGTTGCGGTACGCGACCGTCGCGTCGTTGTAGAAGTTGGTGTTCGTCTCGTGCTCCACCGAGATGCCGATGAACGTGACGAACTCCGAGTACCGCGGCTCGACGTTGCCCGGGATGAGGATCGGGTTGGTGGTGACCCCGTAGGTCTGCATGCCGCCCTTGATCAGGTCGACATGGAAGTCGATGAACCCGCCCATCTCGATGGCGCCGCAGAAGGTGATCTCGCCGTCGCCCTGGGAGAAGTGCAGGTCGCCGCCGGAGAACAGCGCGCCGGGGTGGTGCACCGGGTAGAACACGCGCGAGCCGCGGGTGAAGTTCTTGATGTCGTGGTTGCCACCGTTCTCCCGCGGCGGCACGGTGCGGGCTCCGTCGCGGCCGATACCGGCCAGTTGCTCGCCGGTGGCGGTACCACCCAGCACGGCGGCCTCCAGCGGGGGCAGCGCCAGCGGGGGCACCCGGTCGGGATCGGTGGCGATCAGCGCGCGTTCGCGCTCGTTCCACTTCGCCAGCAGCTCCGGTGAGGGTGCCGTGCCGAACAGGCCGGGGTGGGTGATGCCGGTGTAGCTGACGCCCGGGATGTGCCGCGAGGTCGCCTTCTGCCCGCTGAAGTCCCAGATGGCCTTGTAGGCGTCGGGGTACTGGTCGGTGAGGAAGCCGCCGCCGTTGAGCTTGGAGAAGATGCCGGTGTAGCCCCAGCCCTGGCCGGGGGCGTCGCCGTACTCCTGGGGCGCCTGCACCGGGCCGAGGTCGAGGATGTCGACGACGAGCAGGTCGCCCGGCTCGGCACCCTCGATCGCGATCGGGCCCGACAGCATGTGGCAGCCGTCGAGGTAGACGTCGCGGACGTCGTTGGCGGAGTCGTTGTTGCCGATCTGGGCGTCGGTCCACTCGCGGCACTCGATCCGGATCGACGATCCCGGCGCCACGGTGGCCGCCGCCGGGATGTCGGGGTGCCACCGGTTGTGGCCGGGCACGACCTGGTCGCGCATCGACTTGGCCTGGTCCACGCTGAACACGACATCAGGCACGGCGAACCTCCAACGATTCTTCTCGGACGAGCAGGGGACGGAGCTCAGGGGCGGGGCAGCCGCAGCTGACGCGGGTCGGTGACCCGCCGTTGGGCCCGCCCGGTTCGGGGTGGAGGCGAGGTGACGACGCCGGGTGTGTCGGCGCTGCGGTGCTGCGCGTCGAGGGCGCCGCGCAACGCGGACGGCATCGACCGCAGCGCCGGAGCGGTGAGGACCCGCCTCGCCTCCCGGGCGCACGACGGGCACCCGGCGGGCGCCCCCGACTCGCGCATCGGGCGGATCAGGTCGAAGGGTCCGCAGACCGTGCAGGAGAACCGGTAGGTGGGCATCGGGGCCTCCTCTCACGACCAATTACTGTCATCTCAAACTATGTTGATCGGAAGTACCTGTCAACCCTCGCCCCCCGGGCGGGTCCGCGAGCCGGGGAAGCCGGGCCGACAACGCTGCCGTCGCGCCGGACGCGCGACGCGGAACGACCACGGGTGGGTGCGGTCGGCAGGATGCGGCCGCCCGGCCTGGCCGCGCCCGGCCCCAGGAGCGATCATGAGCTCCGAACCCGACGAAGGGAGCGGCCGGTGTCCGTGGTGCGGACCGACGAGGTGCGCCGTCCCGTGCCGCTGGGCGACCTCGTGGGACGCGTCGCGCACCGGATGGCCCGGGAGGTCGAGCGGGAACTCGCCGCCGCCGGGCTCACCATCGACCAGTGGCGCGTGCTCGGCCTACTCGCCGACGGCGCCGGGCATCCCATGAGCGAGATCGCCGAGCACGCGATGGTGCCCGCACCGACCCTGACGAAGATCGTCGACCGGCTCACCGACTCCGCGATGGTGTACCGGCGGGCCGACGTGGCCGACCGCAGGCGGGTCCTGGTCCTGCTCTCCGAGCACGGCCGCACGGTGCACGACGAGCTCGCGCCGGGCGTGGCCGCCGCGGAGGACCGGATGTCCGGCGACCTCGACGCGGCCGAGCGGACGACGCTGCGCCGCCTGCTGGAGCGTCTGGCCGAGTAACCCCGGCGCGACCGGCCCGCCCTCACCCCGCCCGATCCCCCTCGGCCCGATCCCCCTCGGCCCGGCCCCCCGCCCCTGGGCCCGCGGCGCACCAGTCGGCGGTGCGCCGGTGCCGGCCGAGCCCGGCGACGACGAACTCGTCGCGGCGGGCGGCCGCGACCACTCCGAGCGCTCGCAGGGCGACCGAGATCGGCGCGCGGGCCGACACGAACTCCTCCCGGGGACCTAGCAGCAGCGGGCCGCACACGAGACTCCCGGACCGCCACACCGCTGCGGCCTGGCGTCCGTCGAGGCCGAGGTAGTCGGCCTCGACCCAGGCCAGCGGCGCGCGCATCGAGCCGGCCTCCACCAGCGCGGCGAGTCCGGGGGTGAGGACGTCGAACCCGGACTCGGGGCCGGTCAGCCACGACTGCCTGCGGTGGGCGGCGTCGCGGGTGCCGCCGGGAAGCGGCCCCGACCCCAGCACGCACAGCGACGCGGGCGTGATCTCACCGGCCAGCGGGGCGGTCACCGGCAGCAGGCCGAGACCGGGCACGGCGAGCGGCACGGCGCGCGCGTCCGGATGCGCCGTCGCCAGGGTCTCGAGCACCGAGAGGGTGCCGACCACGGCGGTCAGCTCGTAGCGCATGCCCTGGTCCGGGGCCATCGGCACCTCCCGTGTGGCGTGCACTACAGTCTACGGGAATAGTGTCAAACGGAAGTACATCCTCGTGACGATTGCTTTACGATGACAGCAGGTGTTCGGCCGGACCCGGCCGAACCGGACCAGGGGGCACCAGGTGACGACCAGCCGGCCGGACAGTGTGGTGCGTGCCCCGTTGGATCGCCTGCTCGCCCAGGTGGAGCGGCAGGTGTCCCGCCGCATCGAGGCCACGGTGGCCGCCGAGGGACTCACCGTCGACCAGTGGCGCGTGCTGCACCTGCTGGCCGACGGGTCCGGCCGCACGATGTCCGCGATCGCCGCGGCGATCGCGGTCCCCGGCCCCACCCTGACCAAGGTCGTCGACCGCCTGGTCGACGTGGCTTCGGTCTACCGGCTCCCCGACGTGCAGGACCGCAGGCGCGTGCTGGTGTTCCTCTCCGACGGCGGGCGCGCCACCCACGACCGCCTCGTAGGGCCGGTGTGCGCCGTCGAGGCGGAGGTGCTCGGCATCCTCGGACCCGAGGCGGCGCTGCTGCTCGACCTGCTCGACCGGCTCGCCGCCCGGACGTGATCCACCGACCAGACGGGCCGGTCACACGCCGCCGCTGATCTCCGCCAGCACGTCGAACTCCAGCCCGTCGGCCCGGGCCAGGTAGATGCGCTGGAGCAGGTGCCGGTCCCGTACCTGCACCGCGCCACGCGGACCCTCGTAGGTGACGGCCTCCGACGCCCCGCTGATCGCCGAGACGTCCGTGCTGCCCGCGGCGGCCGCGAGGTGCGACAGCAGCGTGATGCCCTCGAAACAGGACTCACCGGGCGAGGTGATCGCGGGAGCCGTCGGGCCCATCGAGTCCACGTAGCGGCGCTCGAAGTCCAGGCCGTGCGCGGTGCCCAGCGCCTCGAAGAAGCCGGCCGCCGAGTACAGCTCCCCGGTGTTCGCCGCCCCGGTCGCGAGCAGCATGTTCTCGTCCATCAGCGGGCTCAGACGCACGCACCGGTCGTTCAGGCGCATCTCGGTGAAGGCCCGGTTGAACTGGACCGCGTCCGAGCCCAGCAGGAACATCAGCACGCCCTGCGCGTGCGAGCGCTCCACCCGGCGCAGGGCCGGGCCGAACTCCTGGGTGCCCAGCTCCACGTACACCTCGTCGCGGATCTGCGCGCCCACCGAGTCGGCGTAGGCACGGGCCGCCCGCGCGGAGGCCCGCGGCCAGACGTAGTCGTTGCCGACGATGCACCAGGAGCGCACGCCGAGCTCTCGGGCCATCCATGCCATCGCGGGCCGCACCTGACCCGCCGGGGTCTCCCCGGTGAGGAACACCCCGGGAGTGCGCTCGCCCCCCTCGTAGAGCGCGGTGTAGACGTAGGGCACGCGACCGCGCAGCCGCGGCGCCACCGCCTGGCGGACCGCCGAGGTGTGCCACCCGGCCACCGCGGACACCGATCCCGACGCGACGAGCGATCCGACCTCGGCGGCCACCTCCAGCGGCGTGCGACCGCCGTCCACGGGCCGCAGCCGGACCTCCCGACCCAGGATGCCTCCGGCCTCGTTGATCTCCGAGACCGCCAGCCGCCCGCTCGCCCAGCACGACGGGCCGTAGATTCCGGACGGCCCGCTGCCGGGCACGACGAAGGCGACATCGAGCACGTCCGTGGCCATTCGACCTCCCCAAGCCCTCCCGGTGCGGTGAGCGCCCAGTCTGGGACCGGTGTGTTGCCGTGAGATTGACAACGGCTGCGCCGATCGAGTGGTAACTGCGCAGCTATGCATGTTAAGTAGGCCATCATGTCCCCCCGCCGCGCCAGACCGGTCACCGATGGCTGCACCGTGACGGTCTGTCGTGGGTGCTGCTGCGGCACCGAGCGCAAGCACCCCGGCGTCGACCACGCCGGCCAGGTGGCCGCGCTCGTGGACGGTGTCGGCGATGCCGGGCGGGTCCGGGTGACCGACTGCCTCGACGCCTGCGAGCGGTCCAACGTCGTGGTGGTCGGCCCCTCCCCCGCAGGCAGACGCGCCGGGGCCCGGCCCACGTGGCTGGCGAACGTCCTGCACCCGGAGACCGTGGCGGAGGTCGTCGACTGGGTGCGCGGCGGCGGGCCCGGCGTCGACGACCCGCCCGGTCTGCTCGACCTCTGCGTGTTCACGCCCTCGCGGCGCGCCCGCATGGAGGCGGGCGAGATCTGAGCAAGACACTTCCGTTCGGAAGTATTAGGGTGGGTGGATGGACCCCGACGTCGACGAGCTCGCCGCGCAGGCCCGCGCCGATCCGACCGGCCCGGAGCTCGCCCGGCTCTGGCAGGCCGTCTACGGGCTGGAGCACTGGTGGCTGCTGCCCACCGGCGACCTCACCGACCCCCGGCCGATGCTCGGCGTGGCGGGCGGGCAGCGCTACCTGCTGGCGTTCACCAGCGAGCGGCACGTCGCGACGTTCGCGAGCGCCCGTGACGGGGCCGACGCCGCACCCGGCACCGCCGCCATGACCATCACGCCCGCCGACCTCACCGGGCTGGCCGACACCCTCGCGCGGTCCGGTGTCGCGGGCGTCCTGTTCGACCAGGGGGTGCACGACCTGGTCGCGCCGATCGCGGGGCTGCCCGGGATGTGGGCGCGGTTCGGTTCCGCCACCTAGATGCGGGGCGGGGCGCGGGGACCGTCAGCGGGGACGGCGGGCCGCGTAGGCGGTCGTGGCCCGCTCGAACAGCGCGGCGGTCGTCGACGGCGCCAGCACGGGACAGCTGCTGCAGTACGGCTGCTCCCGGGCCTGGTTGACCGTCGTGCGGAAGGCCAGGCAGCAGCTCCTCCTGCGCACGTACATCCACGGCTCGCCCCCGACCCGCTGGGCGCGCACGTCCACCAGGTCGGCCCAGCCGGGCACCCGCTCCAGCCAGGCGAGGGCGTCGGCCACGTGGGCGGCCCGGTCCGCGTTCGGCCAGGACAGGTGCAGCAGCGCGCTCGCCACGGCGTTGGCCATCGCCCCGCGCAGCACGCGGCGCCCGGCCCGGGCCCGGCGGTGCAGCGTGTCGGCGACCGGATCGAGGTTCCCGGCCAGCAGCCGGTGCAGCACGGCCTCGTCGGCCGCGGCCCCGGCGATCGGCTCCGGCGCCCCGGCGAAGGCCAGGCGGCGCAGCACGCCGTCCTCGACGCGGGCCCGGATCCGGGGCATCCGGGCGTCGAGCAGGGTGCGGTCGCGGTACCGGGCGGCGAGCACCGGCGCGACCAGGCGCTGGGCGTAGCGCTCGAACAGCAGGGTGGCGGCGACCGCGGGACTCGTGGTCCCGAAGGCCGTGGCGGCGGCGGCGAGGACGGCCGGCCCGAACAGGTCCGGCACCTCCAGCCAGCCGGGCCCCGTCGGGACGCCCAGCCGGGCGACGAACCGGTCACCCAGCGCGGCTCCGCCGGCGAGGACCTCGGGTGCCGCGGTCATCGCCGGGCCCGCATCGCCCTCGGCCGCCGTGGACCCCGCAGCCGTGGACGGGCGCTCGGCCGTCGATGACCCTTCAGCCGTCGATGACGCGGTGCTCGCGCTGCTCGATCTGGCGGCGGTCGCCCTGGTAGCGGTTGGCGTCCTCGCGCTTCTTCGGCAGCCGGTCGTTCGCGATCAGCACGGCCATCCAGGGCAGCGGGATCGACAGGACCAGCAGGGTGACCGCGAGCCACGGGGTGGTGTAGAACACCGCCGCGAGGATCATCAGCGGGATCCGCATCCCCATCATGATCTTGTATCGGTGCTTGCGAGCGGCGAGCTCCTCCTCGTAGGACAACGCCGCGTCCGTGATCAGGACCGGGTTCGCCGCATGCTGCGGGTCGGCCACGGAAACTCCTTCGCCGGCGCCCGGGGGCGCCCTCGCCGGCGGCGCTGGTGACCAGCGGTGGCCACGGGAACCGGGCCACTCGACCGCCACCCGCCATCGTGCCACTCAGCCCGAGGTCTCGCCTGCCGACCCGGCCGTGATCCCGAACGCCGACGGGACCCCGGACGTCGGGGGCGGACCGAGCAGCTCGTGCAGTGCGGCGGCCGTGCGCGGCCGGGCGCTCGACCCGGCCCGGGCCAGCAGCCGATGCACCGCGGGGGCCCACGCCGGACCCAGCCGTGCGGAGCGCAGCAGCGCGGCGTCGCCCAGCACCGCCGAGGCCTCCCCCGTGACGACCCGCCCGTCCGCGACGACCGCCACCTCGTCGGCCCAGCGCTGCGCGAGGTCGACGTCGTGGGTGGACAGCACCGGGGTGGTGCCGGCGGCGTGCAGGCCGACCAGCGTGTCCAGCAGCTCCTCCACCCCCGCCGGGTCCAGGCCCGCGGTCGGTTCGTCGAGCACCAGCAGCCGCGGCGCCATCGCGACCGCACCGGCGATGGCCACCCGCTTCTTCTGCCCGAACGAGAGCAGGTGCGTCGGCCGGTCGGCGAGCGCTCCGATCCCCAGCGCCGCGAGCGCACCGTCGACGCGGGACCGCACCTCGTCGGGGGGCAGCCCCAGGTTGACCGGTCCGAAGGACACGTCCTGCGCCACGCCGGCCGAGAACAGCTGGTCGTCGGGATCCTGCAGGACCAGCTGCGCCTGCGTGCGCAGCGCGGTGAGCCCGCGCCGGTTGCGCACCACCGGCACGCCGTCGAGCAGCACCGCACCCGCCGCCGGGGCCAGCGCCCCCGCGAGCAGGCGGAACAGCGTCGTCTTCCCGCCCCCGTTGGGTCCGAGCACGGCGACCCGACGCCCGGGGTGCAGGGCCAGGTCGGCCCCGTCGAGGACGGGCCGGTCGGTCTCGTAGGCGAAGGTCAGGCCCCGCGCCTCGAGCACCGGCGTCACGCCAGCACCAGGGTGGTGGACACGACCGCGACCACCAGCCCCACCGAGGCGACGACGAACGGCACCGACACCGGCCGCTCCTGCACCTGCACCCGCAGCGAGCCGGTGTACCCGCGCAGCGCCAGCCCCTGCTCCAGGCGCCGGGCCCGGTCCAGCGACCCCACGAAGATCGCGGCGCCCTGCGCGGCGACGCACCGGTAGGTCGTGCGCCAGGTGCGGAACCCCAGTCGGCCCGCCTGCGCCTCGCGCACGGCCGCGGCGGTGTCGAGCAGCAGGAACAGCAGCCGGTAGATCAGCGCCGCGACCTCGGTGACCGCCGCCGGGACGCCGAGGCGCTCCAGCCGCGGCAGCGCGTCGGCCAGCGGCGTGCTCGCGGCGAACAGGATCAGGCACAGCAGCGCGGCCGTGGCCCGCCCGGCCAGCGCGACCGCGGCGCCGATGCCCTCGGGCGCCCAGCGGATCAGCGGGTCCCCCCCGACGGCGACGAGCAGCGGCACCGACCCGACGGCGACGAACACCAGCGGCGCCCGCAGCGCGCGCAGCAGCTGCCCGGGTCGCAGGGCCAGCGGCCCGAGCAGGACCGCGAGCGCGCAGGCCCCGACGAGCAGGGCGCCCGGCCACGGCGGCAGCGCCACCGCGCAGCCGAGCAGCCCCAGCGCGAGCACGGCCTTCTCCCCCGGGTGCCGTCGGCGCCACGGGTTGGTGTGGGCCAGCGCGTCGAGGGAGTGCATCAGGTCCGGTGGTCGTCGACGGGTGGGGACGCGCCGCCCGAGCTGGTCGCCCGCAGCTTGCGCCGGGTGTTCAGGCTGCCGAACAGGTATCCGAGGAAGCCCGCCCCGATCGCCGCCTGCAGCGCGAACAGCGTGGACGCCGTCTCGGGCTCCGGCTCGAACAGCGGGGAGAACCAGGGCTCGTAGTCGGGGTTGTCGGCCTCGATCTGCTCGACGGCCACCCCGTCCGCCCCGCCGAACTCGGTCTCGCTGCCGATGAACGCCAGCGGGATGATCGCGATGACCAGCACCGCCACCACGAGCAGCCAGTTGACCAGCGTGGAACGCGACATCTCAGACCTCCTGCGGTGCGGACGCGGCGGGACGGGGGCGCAGGACACCGAGGCGGCGCAGCTCGTCGGGGCTGACCTTGATCAGCAGGCGCACGATCAGGACCGTGAGCAGGCCCTCACAGATCGCGAGCGGGATCTGGGTGATCGAGAAGATCGTGCCGAACTTGACGATCGAGCCCAGGACGCCGGAGGTGACGTCGGGGTAGGCGAGCGCGAGCTGCACCGAGGTGGTCGAGTAGGTGGCGAGGTCGGCGAGCGACGCGGCCAGGAACACGCCGAGGGACAGCCCCCCGCCCAGCTTGCGGACCAGCACGAACACGCCATACGCGACCCACGGGCCGACGATCGCCAGGGAGAAGGCGTTGGCCCCGAGCGTCGTGATCCCGCCGTGGGCGATCAGCAGCGCCTGGAACAGCAGCACGATCGTGCCGAGCATGGCCATCACCGGGGGTCTGAACAGGATCGCCCCCAACCCGGTGCCGGTGGGGTGCGAGCTCGAGCCGGTGACCGACGGGATCTTCAGCGCCGACAGCACGAACGCGAACGCCCCCGCCGCCCCCAGCAGGAGCTTGGTGTCGGGGTCCTCGCGGACCTGCTTGACCACCGCCCGGGCGCCGTGCACCACGAACGGCGCAGCGACGACCGTCCACGCCGCGGCGTGCAGCGGTGGCAGATACCCCTCAGCGATGTGCATGACGGCTCCCAGGGATGGTCGCGACAGCGTGGTCTGGCGACCTTAGAACCCCGGACGGGTGACCTGCAAGCATGAACAGGTCTTCATTTGTTGACGTTCAGGTTTCGTCCGCGACACCGTGCGCGTGCAGGGCCACGTCGCCGACGACGCCCTCGGAGACGACGTCGAGCAGCCGTTCGGTGAGACCGCCCGTCACGCGGTAGCGCACCAGCCGGCCCTCGCGGTGCGCGAGCACCATGCCGTGGGCGCGCAGCAGGCGCAGGGCGTGCGACACCGCACTGTCGCTCATGCCGACCGCGAACGCCAGGTCGGACACGCACAGATCACCCGCGTGGTGCAGTGCGAGCAGGATGCTGAGCCGGTTGACGTCGCCCAGCGCGTCGAGCACGGCGGCCGCCTGCTGGACCTGTGCGGTGTCGGCGAGCACCGCGGTGGCGTCGCAGACCTGGTCCGGGTCCACGACGCGCGCCCGGTGGCGGGGTTCGGACAGCTGGTGCACGTCAGGCCTTCGCGGCTGTCGCGGCGTCGTTCTTCGCCGCGTCGTTCTTCGCCGCGGCGTCCTTCGCCGCCGCCTTGGCCGCCTGCTTGAACTCCCGGACCTTCGCCAGCGACGCCGGGTCGACGACGTCGGCCACCGAGCGGTACGCGCCGTCCTCGCCGTAGCTGCCCGCGGCCTCCCGCCAGCCGTCGGGGGCGACCCCGCGTTGCTTGCCCAGCAGCGCGGTGAAGATCTGCGCCTTCTGCTTGCCGAACCCGGGCAGCGCCACGAGCCGGGAGTACAGCTCCGCGCCGTCGGCCGCGCCGGTCCACACGAGCGTGACGTCGCCGTCGTACTGCTCGACCAGCGCCGCGCACAGGGCCTGCACCCGCCCGGCCATCGACCTCGGGTAGCGGTGCAGCGCGCGCGGCGTGGCGAACACGGCGATCAGCTCGTCGGGGTCGTACCCGGCGATCTCGCGGGCGTCGAGGGTGTCACGGCCCAGGCGCCGGGCCAGCTCGGCCGGCGCCCAGAACGCGTGCTCCATCGGGATCTGCTGGTCGAGCAGCATCCCGATCAGCAGGGCGAGCGGGTCGCGGTCGAGCAGCGCGTCGGAGTCGGGGTCCTGGCTCAGTCGCAGCGGCACGCCACGAGCCTAGCGCCGCCTGCGCGGTGTGCATCCGATGTGCCCCGTGCGTCGGTAGTCCCTCACGCAAGCTCCGCCCACCCTCGAGAGGATCATCCGTGCGACGCTTCACCCTCGCCGCCTGCGGACTGCTCGCCGCAGCCGCGACGACCCTGGCCATCGCGCCCGCAGCCTTCGCCCAGGACACGGGCACCGTCTACGTGGTCCACGGCATCCCGGACACGCCCGTGGACGTCTACGTCGACGGTGAGCGCGCCATCGACGACTTCGAGCCCGGCACGTCCACCGGCCCGGTCGACCTGCCCGCGGGATCCCGCGAGGTCACGATCTTCGCCGCCGACTCCGACGGCTCCGGCGACCCGCTGCTCGCGGCCACCGCCGACCTCCCGGCCGGGGCGAGCGTCACCCTCGCCGCCCACCTGACCGAGGCGGGCGAGCCGACCGTCACCCCGTTCGTCAACGACGTCTCCGACGTGGCCGCGGGCCAGGCACGGCTCGCGGTGCGCCACACCGCGGCCGCCCCGGCCGTCGACGTGCTGGCGGGCGGCGCGCCCGTCGTCAGCGGGTTGAGCAACCCGAACCAGGAGGCGCTGGAGGTGCCCGCGGGCACCGTCTCGGCCGCGGTCGCCGCGGCCGGCACCACCGATCCCGTCATCGGCCCGGCCGATCTCGACCTCGGCGAGGGCACCGCGACGTTCGTGCACGCCATCGGCTCGCTCGAGGACGACACGCTCGGCCTCGTCGTGTTCACCGTCGACGGCCTGCACAGCGCCCCCTCGGGCGTGCCGTCGGGCGCGCCGTCCGGTGCGCCGTACGAGCCGGGCGTGCCGGCGGGGCTGCTGGCACTGGGCCTGGCCGGTGCGGCGCTGGTCGCCGCCGCGGCGACCGGCCGTGCGGTGACGGGCACCCGCCGCTGAGCGGCACCCGCACCCCTCCCCGGGGTGGCCGGGGACGGGGTGGCCGGGGGGTGGTGGCTGCGTGGGGGCTGGTGGCTGCGGTCGTGCTCGCGGGGTGTGCGGCGCCCGGCCCCTCCCCCGCACCTGCCGCGCCCCCCACCGCCGCCACGACCGCGCCCACCGCGGCGTCGGCCGCCGACGGTGATCGTCTCGCGGCTCCCGTCCGGGTGCGGTTGGCTGCGGTGGACGTCGACGCCGCCGTGGTCGACGTCGGCGTCGACGAGCTGGGTGAGATGGAGGTGCCACCGGAGGTGAGCACGGTCGGCTGGTACCGCTTCGGCCCCGGGCCGGGGGCGCCGGCCGGGTCGAGCGTGCTGTCGGGTCACGTCGACGACCGGGTGCAGGGTCGCGGCGCGTTCTACCGGCTCTCCGAGCTCGCGGTCGGCGACCCGGTGCAGGTCGATCTCGCCGACGGCACGGTGCTCGGGTTCCGCGTCGACGCCGTGGCCCGGATCGACAAGGACGAGCTGCCCGTCGAGCAGCTCTTCGCCCGCGACGGCGCCCCGGTGCTGACGCTGGTGACCTGCGGCGGCGACTTCGACCGGGACACGCGCAGCTACCGCGAGAACGTGGTCGTCACCGCGGTTCCCGTCCCGTGACCGGCGGCGCGGACGGCGACCTGGCCGGGCGTTTCCTGGCCGGGGAGCCGGCCGCGCTCCGGGAGCTCTACGACCTGCACGCCCGCGCCGTGTTCGGGTTCGCCCTGCGCTGCCTGCGCAGCCACCACGATGCCGAGGACGTCACCCAGCAGGTGTTCGTGCGGGCCTGGCGCGGCCGGGCCACGTTCGACCCCGCACGCGGCAGGCTCGGGCAGTGGCTCGTCGGCATCGCCCGCCGCCAGGTGGCCGACCGGCTGACCGCCCGCACCCGGGAGACCGACATCATGTCCCGAGCGGCACGGGTCGAGGGCAGGGCGGTGTCGCGCGGGGTGCCCGATCGGGTCGTGGAGGCGGTGGTCGTCGCCGACGAGCTGAACCGGTTGCCGCCGCAGCAACGAACGGTGGTCCGTCTGGCCTTCTTCGACGACCTGACCCACCAGCAGATCGCCACGCTGACGGGTCTCCCGCTCGGCACGGTCAAGAGTCATCTCCGGCGCGGGCTGGAGCGGTTGCGACGACGCTGGGAGGTCGACGGTGTGGCACCCCGATCCTGACCTGCTCGCACTCGCCGCGCTGCCCTCGGAGCGGCGCGACGCGGCCGTGGACGAACACCTGAGCGGCTGCGCGCTGTGCCGCGGGCACGTCGAGTCCCTGCGCCGCACCGTGGAGCTCGCGGTGGCGGGCGGCACCGGCGGAGAGGACGAGGACCCGCCGGAGCGCATCTGGACCGCGATCACCGGCGAGCTCGACATCGTCGAGGAGCCGCCGCCGCGGACGCGGTGGCGGCGGTTCGCGCTCCCGGTGGCGGCCGCCGTGCTCGGCGTCGCCGCCGGGCTCGGCATCGGCTATGCGGTGGCCGCCGCCCCGCCCGCCGAGCGTCCGCTGGCCACTCTCGCCCCGGTGGAGTCGGCGGGCACGGGGACGGCCGCGCTCACCGAGCGCGCCGGCGTGCGCGAGATGGTCGTGCGCGTCCACGGCGTCACGACCCCGGCGGGCACCGACTACCTGGAGGCCTGGTTGATGGACGGCACCGGCACCGGGCTGGTGTCCCTCGGGTCACTGGCGCCCGACGGCGACGGCTTCCGGGGCGCCTTCACGGTGCCGGCCGACCTCCCGCTCGCCGAGTTCGGGGTCCTCGACGTCTCCGCGGAACGCTGGGACGGCGACGCGGGCCACTCCGGCGACAGCCTGCTGCGCGGCCCGGTGGCCTGACCGCGCCCGCCCGCCCCGGGTTCGCGCGCCGACCCGCGTCCCGCGCGCCGTCGGCAGCGCGCGGGACCAGCGCGAGCGCGCGAGACGCCTGCGGGCGGGCGGGCCTGGCCGCGGCGGTGCGGCGGCGGTGGGCTTGGATCGGGGGGTGCTTCCCCACCTCTCACCCGCCGCCGCCGACGCCCTGCGCACCGCCTTCTCCCGATCCCGCTACACCACCGACGGGGTGCGCGAGCTGCTCGGGAACTCCGCCCACGCGGCGCTCGGCCGCGGCGAGGTCGAGCCCGCCCACCGGGCCACCCGCGACGGCGGTGAGCTGGGGGTGCTGGTGCGGCTGCTGCTGCTCGGGGCCGTCGAGCCGGACGCCGCGGTGGCCTCGGCGCTCGCCCCGCTCACCCCGGCCGATGCCGCGGCCGCCGGGCTGCTGCGGGCCGTGGAGGGAGGCTGGGCGGCCGCGCTGGACCTGCGCCCGTACGCCGAGGAGGAGGGGTCGGGCTGGTGGGTGCTCTCGGATCTCGACGCGGGCCGACACGAGCGCGACCACGTCACCGGCGTCGGCGGGGCGTCGCTGACGCTGGCGGCGGCGACCGACCGGACGCCGGTGGGCACCCTGCTCGACCTCGGCACCGGCTGCGGGGTGCAGGCGCTGCACGCCACCCGGCACGCGGGCGCGGTCACCGCCACCGACGTGGCCCCCCGGGCGCTCGCGATGGCCGCGGCCACGTTCGCCCTCAACGGCCTCGACGTCGAGCTGCGGGACGGCCCGTGGCTGGAGCCGGTGGCCGGGCGGCGCTTCGACCGGATCGTGTCCAACCCGCCGTTCGTGCCCGGACCCGCGCGCGTCGACTACGTCTACCGCGACTCCGGGCGCGCCGGGGACGACGCGCTGGCCGCGCTGGTCGCCGACCTGCCCGCGCACCTGGAACCCGGCGGCGTGGCACAGCTGCTGGGCTCCTGGCTGCACGTGCGCGGCGAGGACTGGCCCGACCGGGTGCGCTCCTGGCTCCCGCCCGGCGTGGACGCCTGGATCGTGCAGCGGGAGGTGGCCGACCCGGCGATGCACGTGGGGACCTGGCAGCGCGACGCCGGGCTCGACCTCACCGCACCGGCGACCCGCGCGCAGGCCGGCGCGTGGCTGGACTGGATGGACGCCGAGCGCGTCGAGGCGATCGGGTTCGGACACCTGGTCCTGCGACGAACCGACGAGCCCCCGGTGGTCGTGGTGGAGGACCTCCTCGGCGAGGTCACCGACCCGCTCGGGCCCGAGGTGGCGTCCTGGCTACGCGGCGTCGACTGGCTGCGCGCCCACGGCAGCGACGACGCGCTGCTCGGCGCGCGGCTCGCCCTCGCCCCGGGCGTGGTCCTGGAGAGCTGGGCCGAGCCCGGCGACGACGGCTGGACCGCCGCGGGCACGGCCGTGGCCCGCCCGGACGGCCCGCGCTGGCGCCACGAGGTCGACGAACCCGCGGCCGCCCTGCTGGCGGGCTGCCGCGGAGCGCTGCCGCTCGGCGAGCTGGTGGAGCTGCTGGCGTTCGCCCACGACCGCCCGGCGGGTGAGCTGGTGGCCGCGACCGTGCCCGCGGTGCGCGAGCTCGTCCGGCACGGGCTGCTGGTCCCGGCGTGAGGGGGCGCCGCGAATGAGGGCGGTCGTCGCCCGGGTCGCCCGGGCCGCCGTGCGCGTCGACGGCGACGTGGTCGGCGAGATCGCGGGCCCCGGGCTGCTCGTCCTGCTGGGGGTGCACCGCGACGACACCCTCGACTCCGTCCCCGTCATGGCCCGCAAGCTGCACGAGCTGCGGATCCTCGACGGCGAGCGGTCCTGCGCCGAGGTCGGCGCGCCGCTGCTGGTGGTCAGCCAGTTCACCCTCTACGGCGACACCCGCAAGGGGCGCCGCCCGTCCTGGTCGGCCGCCGCGCGGCCCGACCACGCCGAGCCGCTGGTCGACGCCGTGGTCGACGCGTTGCGCGAGCGCGGCGCCACCGTCGGCACCGGCGTGTTCGGCGCGGACATGGCCGTGGAGTCGGTGAACGACGGCCCGTTCACGGTCCTGCTGGAGGTCTGACCCGAATCCGCAGGTAGGTGCGCGACACGGGCCCCGAAATGAGGATGGGTGCCCTGCTGAGCTGGGAAAATGGTCTGTGCGAAGAGATCAAAGTCCCGGGCGGAAGGGCACCCATCAGATGCGGAAGATACGCG
>NZ_JAJCYB010000045.1 GCF_029263155.1 Pseudonocardia sp. | reverse complement strand
TATGAGGTCACACCGCGCGTCTGGTGAGTGCAGAACGAGCCCCGCAGCGGACCGACCGACAGATCCCGTTAAAGGCACGCAGCCAGTCAGACGTTGGGTCAGGACGACCGCTGCGGGGCTCCCCTACATACTCACTGTCAGTCGAGCAGGTCGTTCAGCAGCCGGGTGCTCACCGTGAGCGTCTGGCCACAGCTGACCGTCGCCGCGACCGGCGGCGGGCCGACCGTCCAGGTGAACGTCGCGGGCGAGGCCTCGACGTTGCCCTGCGGGTCGGTGCCGATCACCTCGAACACGTGGGTGCCCACCGACAGGCCGGAGTAGCCGGTCGGGCTGGTGCACGCCGTCAGGGCCCCGCCGTCGAGGCGGCACTGGAACGTGACGCCCTCCTCGTCGGCGGCGAAGGTGAACGTCGCGGCGGTGGAGACCGTCGTGATGTCCGGGGTACCCGTGATGGACGTGACCGGCGGGGTGAACGGGTCGGGTGCCTCGATCGTCCAGGTGTGGACGACGGGGCTGGAGTCCGCGTTGCCGGAGAAGTCGACCGCACGGATCGTCACCGAGTGCTCCCCGACCGCCAGGCCGGAGTAGGTGACCGGGCTGGTGCAGGGCGCGAACTCGCCTGCGTCCAGGCGGCACTGGAACGTCACCGAGCTGGCGTTGTCGCTACCGGTGAAGGTCAGCATCGCCGTGGTGAACGTGGTCGGGTCCGGCGGCCCCTCGATCAGGACCGTCTCCGGCGCGACCGGGTCGGTCGCCAGCGGCGCCCCGCCGTCGCAGCGGATGTTGTAGCACTGCTCGGAGGTCTGGGTGACCGGGTCGAACAGGCCGCCGCCGGTGTTGCCGAGCGCCCGGTTGCCGCCACCGTCGACGTTGACGCCCGCGACGGAGCCCTCGGCCGCGTAGATGCCCCAGCCGCCGTTGTCGTCCGCGGAGTTGCCGCGGATCATGTGGCTGACCGCGCCGATGTAGATGCCATCGGCACTGTTGCCCGACGCGGTGTTGTTCTCGATCAGGTTGCCCGAGCCCGCCGGCGCCTCGCCGCCGACCGAGATGCCCTCGGAGTCGTTGGCGCCGGCGGTGTTGCCGACGATCGCGAACCGGAAGGTGCCGTCGCCCAGGGCGATGCCCTGGCCGCCCTCACTGGCGTCGTTGCCCTCGATCCGGCCGTCGGCCGACCCGGAGACCTCCACGCCACCGCCGTTGAACCGCAGGTCGTTGCCCACGACGAGCGCACCGTTGGCGACCTCCAGGGAGATGCCGTTGTCACTGGAACCGTTGAGCACGTTGTCGCGCAGCTCGACGTCGTTCGACTCGGCGACGTTGATGCCGGCCTCGCTCTCCAGGACCGTGTTGCCCTGCGCGAGCGTGCCGTGCGACCCGGCCTCGACCACGATGGCCGCGTCCGAGTTGCCGTTGGCGGAGTTGCCGGCGAGCACCGTGTTCGGCGAGCCCTCGACGACGAAGCCGGCGTCGCTGGAGCCGGACACGTCGTTGTCCTCGACGCGGTTGCCCGCGGACCCGAGCACCGACACGCCGGGTCCGGCGCTGCCCGCGATGATGTTGCCGCTGATCGTCGAGCCCTGCGAGCCCGACTGCAGCAGCACCCCGGAGCCGTTGCCGGCGAAGGTGGACGTCCGGACGGTGTTGCCGGAGACGCCGTCGTCGGCGTTGGTCAGGGTGACGCCCGCCTGCTCGGCGAGCTGCACCGTGAGGTCGGAGACGATGTTGCGGGTGGTGCCCGGGTTGAGCGCCACGCCGTCGACGAACTCCTGCACGAAACCGTTCGTGATCGTCACCGCGTCGAAGCCGTCGTTGCGGATGCCCGCACCGACCCCAGTGCCGTCGACGGTGACGCCGCCGAGGTCGATCGTGATGGCGTCCGCCCCGACGACGATTCCGTCGCCCGCGCAGTCGACCAGGTCCTCGGTGAGCCGCGTGCTGACCGTGACGACCTGGCCACAGGTCACCGCGGCCTCGACCGGCGCATCGGTGATCGTCCACGCGAACGTGGCCGGGACGCCGTCGACGTTGCCCGCCAGGTCGACCGCCCGCACGGAGAACGTGTGCGCACCCGGGGTCAGCCCGGAGTAGGTGGCGGGCGAGGTGCACGCCGCGTAGGGGGCGGCGTCGAGGCTGCACTCGAAGACCGCGTTCTCCTCGGTCGCGGAGAACTCGAACGTCGCCACCGTGGCGACGGTCGTCGCGTCCGGGGTGGCCGAAAGGACCGTGTCCGGCGCCTCGATGTCCGGCGGCGGCTCCAGCTGCACGAACGTGTGCGTCGCCGGGGTCGGGTCGACGTTGCCCTGCGAGTCGACCGTGCGCACCTCGAACGTGTGCGGGCCGAGCGGCAGGTTGGAGTAGGTCAGCGGGCTGACGCACGCCTCCCACGGACCGCCGTCGAGGCGGCACTCGTAGGTGAGGTTCGGGCCCGGGGTGGCGTTGTCACTGCCGCGGAAGGTGAAGCGGGCGACCGCCTCGTCGCTCGGGTCGCTCGGCGCCGAGACCAGCGTGGTGCTCGGCGGCACCGCGTCCAGGCCCGGGGCCGAGGCGATGACGTCCCAGGTGAACACGGCCTGGGTGTCGTCGAACAGGTCGACGGCGTCGACCGCGCGCACCTCGAACGTGTGCGTACCCGACGGCAGGAACGGGTAGGAGACGCCGCTGGAGCACTCGGTCCAACCCTCACCGGACGGGATGTCGACCGGCTCGCCCGGTGCGGGCGGCTCCGGCTCGAACGGCGGGTCCGGCGGGGCGTCGAGCCGGCACTCGAAGCGCAGCGCCTCGGCGGGCGTCGCGTTGTCGGTGCCGGTGAAGGTGAACACCGCCGCGTCGAGGTTGCTGCTCGGGTTGGTCGGCGTCGTCACCAGCACGGTGTCGGGCCGCAGGATGTCGCTCGCACCGACGGGCGGCGGGGTGCCGATCCCGCAGACGACGCCGACGCACTGCTGCGCCTCGGCGTTGCCGGAGGCGGTGTTGCCGCCGCCGTCGATCGTGCCGTCGTCGGCGAAGATGCCGAACGCCAGGTTGTGGTACGCGGCGTTGCCGGTGAGCGTGTGGCCGCCCCCGAGCACGCTGATGCCGCTGGAGCCGTTGCCGTTGGCGGTGTTGCCCTCGATCAGGACGCCGTCGACCGGCAGCCCGTTCGCGTCGAGGTTCTCGGCCTCGACCGAGATGCCCTCGGCGCCGGTCTCGTTGGCGGTGTTGCCGATGATCCGGTGGTCCGCGCCGCCCTCGACGCCGATGCCGCTGGCGTTGGAGCCGGACACGTCGTTGTCCTGCACCAGGATGCCGGTCGAGCCGGCCAGCTCCACACCGCCGGGGTTGAACCGCAGGTCGTTGCCCACGACGGAACCGCCGGTGGCGTCGGAGATGCCGACGGCCGAGCCGCCGGAGGTGTAGACGCGGTTGTCGACGATGTCGTTGCCGTCCGAGGCCGCCACGACGATGCCGGAGTCGCTGGAGCGGGTCACCAGGTTGCCGGTGACCTCGTTGTCGTTGGATCCCTCCCGCATCGCGATCGCGGCGTCACCGGTGTCGGACAGCTCGTTGCCGGCGATCCGGTTGCGGCTGGAGGACTCCAGCTCGACGCCCCCGTCGGAGTCGAGCAGCGGGTTGCCGGTCAGGCCGCTGACCGTGTTGCCCTCGATCAAGTGCCCGGTGGCCTCGTACAGGTACATGGCCAGGCCGACGTTCCCGGTCAGCGTGTTGCCGGTGACGGACGAGTTCTCCGACCCGTTGACCACGAACACGCCGGTGCCGTTGAGCAGCATGTCGTTGTTGCGCACGATGTTGCCGTTGCGGCCGTTGTCGGCGTCGTTGAGTTCCACTCCGGCGATGACGTTGCCACGCAGGATCATCTCCTCGACGACGTTGTAGGTGGTGCCGGCCGTCAGCGCCACGCCGGCGCCGAAGTTCTCGACCGTGCCGCCGGTGATGACGACGTTGCTGTGGCCGCTGTTGCGGATTCCGGCCGGGATGCCGTCCTCCTCACCCGGCTCGATGGCCAGGCCGCTGCGGACGGTGAACCCGTTGAGGTCGAGCACGATGTCCGGCGCGCCGATCACGAGTCCCTCACCGAGGCAGCCGGTCACGTCACCGGCCAGCGTCGTGCTCTGCGTGATCACCTGGCCACAGGTGACGGTGGTCGTCCCCGCCGCCGGGAGCGGCGGGCCGGGGGCCGGGATGCCGGTCCCGTCGAAGCGCAGCACCAGCTGCGGCGGCGTCGGCGGCTCGGTGACGGCCTCGGTGGACACGAAGGTCTGCGTGGCGCCGTCGCCCTCCTCGGCCGCGTCGGAGATCAGCCAGCCGTTGTCGGGCGCGGTGCCGGCGACCATCGCCGCCACGTGCGCGCTCACGTCCCACTCCCGGTAGCCCGCACCCGAGGCCGCGGTGGCCACGGCCGCGGCGGTGACCCCGGGCTGGGTGTTCCAGGTGACCGCGCTCTCGGTCCACGGACCGGCCAGCGGCGCGGCGGTCAGGACGCGACCCGCGTCGCCCTCGCCGCTCAGGCGCAGGGTCGCGGAGGTGAGCTCACAGGCCGGGCCACCCTCGGGCAGCGCGAACTGCACCAGCGCGCGGGCATCCTGCCCGGGTGCCGACGAGCGCACGACGAGCCCCTCGGCCGCGCCGAAGTTCTCGACGACGAAGCCCTCGTCGACGTGCGCGTCCTCGGTGGCGACGAGCGTGATGTTCGCGGCGTCGCAGTCCGCGGGCACGCCGACGGTCCAGGTCCGGGTGGCCGGGGACGGGTCGATGTTGTCCCCACCGTCGGTGGCGCGCACCTCGAACGTGTGCGACCCCGGGGTCAGGTTGGAGTAGAGGGCCGGGTTGGAGCACTCCAGCCACGCGGTCGGGTCGGTGGAGTCGAGCCGGCACTCGAACTCGATGAACTGCGCCGGGGTGCGGTTGTCGGTGCCGGAGAACGTGAACGCGGCGAAGCTCACCGGGCTCACGCCGGACGGCCCGTCGAGGATCTGGGTGTCGGGCGGGGTGACGTCCACGCCGAGGGTGAACTCGTGCACGGCGGGTGACGGGTCGACGTTGCCCGCGCGGTCGATCGCGCGCACCTCGAAGCGGAACGTGCCGTCCTCGACGACCGGGATCTGCCACGGGTTGGAGCAGCCCACGAACTGCTGCTCCGCCGGCACCGGCTCGGTCGGGTCGACCGGCTCCGGCGGCTCCAGCGGGTCGAACTCGAGCAGGCGGCACTCGTAGAGCAGCTCCTCGGGCGCGGTGAACGCCGGCTCGGTGCCACTCACGTTGTCGTTGCCGGTGAAGGTGAAGATCGAGGTGTTCTCGGTGTCCTGGATCGGGCCGGACACGTACTCGGTGTCGGGCGCGACGTCGTCCGCGGGCGCGAACGGGCCCTCGGACTCCACCGCACCCATGTCGCACAGCTCGTTCTTCGGCCGGGTCACGCCGCGCTGGTCCACGACCGAGCACGGGCTGATCCCGCCGTCGACGGCGAAGCTGCCCTCCTGCGGGTGCATGGTCATCGTCGGGCCGCCGTTGTCGGCGATCGCGTCGAGACCGGCGGTCGCGGCGTTGGTCCGGTCCCGCGGGCCGCCGAGGTGGCAGCTGTCGCCGTCCTCCAGGTTGCCGCCCTGCGAGCCGAGCGCGAAGTTGCAGCTCGGCGAGAGCAGGTTGCCGGCGACGATCGAGTTGCGGAACAGCACCGACGGGCTGGGCTGCACCGGGAAGTTCACCGAGCCGATCTCCCCACCGACGCCGGACGCGGCGGGCGCGCTGTTGCCCGAGATCGTCGTCTGGGTGACGCGCACGTCGGCGTCGGCGTCGATGTAGAGACCGCCGCCGCGGACCTGCGCGTAGTTGCCGGTGATCGTGGTGTTCTCGTACGTGGCGCCGGCGTCGCCGAGGCCGTAGACGCCGCCACCGAGGCCGGCGTCGTCGCTGGGCCCGGCGATCGCGCGGTTGTCCCAGATCGTCGAGGCGACGACCTTGACCGTGCCGTCCGCCGCGTTGGCCAGGCCACCGCCGTTCTCGGCGGTGTTGCGGGCGATCGTGGAGCGGTCGAGCGTGAACGCGCCGCTGCCGTTGTTCTCGATGCCACCGCCGTCGGCGACGGCGACGTTGCCGGTGATCTCCACCGTCGTCAGCGTGACGCGGTTGGCGGCGTTCTCGATGCCGCCACCGCCGGACTCGCTGCGGTTGTCGCGCACGACGGTGTCGCTGATCTGCACCGAGCCGAGGTTGCCCAGCAGCAGGCCGCCGCCCTCGCCGACCGCGGTGTTGGCATCGAACGTCGCGTCGCGGATCGTGATCGGGCCACCGCCGGTGGCGATGCCGCCACCGCCGCCGTCGCCGGTGACCTGCGCGCCGGTCTCGTCGATCACGGTGCCGCCCGCGACGTTGTCCCGGAACTCGACGCCGTCGACGGTTGCGGCGCGCTCGCCCGCGGTGTATGCGCCGCCGCCCTCGCCGTTCGCGAGGTTCTCCGCGACCGTGCCGCCGGTGATCGAGAAGCTGCCCTTGGCCGCGCTGTGGATCGCGCCGCCGTCGGCGTGGGCGGTGTTGCCGGAGAACGTGCTGTTCAGCACGGTGAGCTGGCCCTCGCCGTCGTTCGCGACGCCACCACCGGACGCGAGCGCGGTGTTGCCGGTGACGGTCGCGCCGTCGAGGGTGACGCGGCTGGGCACGCCGGTCGCGCTGACCTCGCCCGCGTTGTAGACGCCGCCGCCGCCGCGGGCGCTGTTGCCCGACACCTCGGTGCGGGTGAGCGTGAGCGACCCGGACCCGACGTGCACGCCGCCTCCCTCCGCCTCGGTCGCGTTGCCCGCGACGACCGAGTCGACGAGTTCGAGACGACCGGGGCCGGTCTCGCCGCCCGTGGCGATGCCGCCGCCCGCCTCCGTCGCGGTGGCCGTGGTGACGGCCACGTCGGTCAGCCGGACGGTGCCGACCGAGCCGTTGAGCAGGCCACCGCCGGTCTGGCTGGTGGCGCCCGCGGTCAGCGTCAGGCCCGTGATGCTGACGTTGCCGGCGGTGCCGTGGGTCTCCAGGACGCGGTCGATGCCCGCGGCGTCGATGACGGTCGCCGCCCGCCCGGCACCACTGATGGTCACCGGGCGCAGGACGTCCAGGTCACCGGACTCGGCGAGGTTCGCCCCGGCCGGCGGGACGGACAGCACGTACGTGCCCGCGGGCACGACGACCTGGTCCGCGGCGATCGTCGCGTTGGCCTCCTGGATCGCCGCCCGCAGCGTGCACTCCCCCACCGCGGACGCGCAGATCCCGTCGCCGGGGTTCTGGTCGGGGGCATCGTTCGTGCTGTTGACCAGGTGCGAGGCCGCCAGCGCCGCGGACGTCGCGAGGAACACCGTCACCACGACCGCGACCACCACGGCGAGGCCACCCAGTACCGCCGGCCGCCAGCCGCGAGGTGGGCGTCGGCGACCCGATCCTGCTGCCGCCGGTCGGACCGCCATGGTGTCCGTCATCTCGTACCTCTGACCACTCGCAGGCATGCACGGGCGCACGCCGGTTCAGGGCAGAGGTTCGCGGAGCAACCTCAGGGCTCCGTCAGTGAAGGGTGAGGAACTCCTTATCCATCGTCCTCCCCCGCCATGAGGGGACGATGAGACGGCCGTGAGTCGTATCCTGAAGGCGCCACGACGGGGCGTAACGTGGTGCCCACTTGGGGCGAGTTCCGCTTGCCCCCGGTGTCGCATGAAGGCGGAGGGTCCACCCCATGACCAGCGTCCTGATCATCGACGACGACCCGCTCATCACCCGCTTCATCAGCCGGGGCCTGCACGCGGTCGGCTATACCACCACCGTCGCCGACGAGGCCGCAACCGGCCGCTCCCTGGCCCTCACCGACCAGTTCGACATCGTGCTGCTCGATCTCGTGCTCGGCGACGGCGACGGTTTCGCCGTCCTGCGCGACCTGCGCGGGCACCGCGCCCAGCTGCCGATCCTGGTGATGACCGGGCACCCCGCCCACCGCGACGTCGTGGCCTGTCTGGACGGCGGCGCCGACGACTACGTCGTCAAGCCGTTCCGGTTCGAGGAGCTCCTCGCCCGCCTGCGCGCCCGGTTGCGGCACGAGGACGCGCCGTCCGGTGGCGGACGCAGCCTGTCCGCGGGCGACCTCGAGCTCGACCTGCTGACCCGCCGGGCCCTCGTCGGGGACACTCCCGTCACGCTCACCAGCCGCGAGTTCGCCCTGTTGGAGACACTGCTCCGCCATCCCGACCAGGTGCTCTCGCGCGCCCAGCTGCTCTCCCGCGTCTGGGGGTACTCGTTCGACCCCACGAGCAACGTCGTCAACGTCTACATCGCGGCGCTGCGGCAGAAGATCGGGGCCGACCGCATCGAGACGGTGCGCGGGGCGGGATACCGCCTGCGCATCCCCGAGCGGCTCCCCGGCCTGCGGCACCCGATGGAACCAGCGCCCGCCGTGCATCCGGCCTGACCGGTGACCACGGCGCCCCAGCTACCCCGGCACTGGCAGGGACCGCTCGGCAGCATCCGGGTCCGGATCCTCGCGGCCGTGCTCGCCCTGCTCGCCGGCTCGTCGGCCGTGTCGGTCTTCCTGCTGCACAGCGCGCTGCACGCCCGGCTCGACGAGGAGATCACCGTGTCGCTGAGCCGGGAGATCGTGGAGTTCGAGCTCCTCATCGGCGGTCTGAACCCGCGCACCGGCACGCCGTTCGACGGGGACCTCCCGGCGATGTTCGACGTCTACTTCGCGCGAGAGGTCCCCGACGAGGGGGAGTCGCTGCTGGCCTACGTCGGCTCCGGGCTCTACCAGTCCGAGGACGCGTCCGACGCCATCCCGTCGGTGTATCTCGACGCGTTGACCGGCGACTGGCTGGCGATGCGCGAGCCCGGTTCCGGTACCCGCACCACCCCGGCGGGGGATGTGCGCTACGCCGCCCTGCCGCTGACCGGCCGAGGCGACGACGGCCTGCTGATGGTGGTCAACTACCCGGCCGCCGAACGTGCCGAGATCAACGGCGCGGTCGCCACGCAGGCCCTCATCCAGTTCGGCACGATCGTGCTGGCCTCGCTGATCGGGCTCGGCCTGGCCGGGCGGGTGCTGCGGCCGCTGGGCTCGCTGGCCGACACCGCGCAGACCATCTCGGGCACCGACCTGACCCGCCGGATCCCGGTACGCGGCAGCGACGAGGCGTCGCGGATCGCGAGCACGTTCAACGACATGCTCGGCCGCCTCGACGGGGCGTTCAGCGCGCAGCGTCGATTCCTCGACGACGCCAACCACGAGCTGCGCGCTCCCCTCACGGTGATCCGCGGGCACGTGGAGCTGCTGGAGCTGCTGCCCGACGCCGAGGACCGCAGTCAGACCATCGCGCTGATCGTCGGGGAGATCGAGCGGATGAATCGCATCGTCGACGAGCTGCTGCTGCTCGCCCGCTCCGACCGGCCCGGATTCCTGTCGCCCGACGCGGTCGACCTGGGCGACCTGACCCGCGACGTGCACCGCAACGCGATGGTCCTGTGCGACCGTCCGTGGATCCTGGAGTCCTGCGCCGACGCCGTCGTCCGGGTGGACGGGCAGCGGATCACCCAGGCGATGGTGCAGCTGGCCGAGAACGCGTGCCGGCACACCCCGAACGGCACGCCCGTACGCATCGGCTCCGCGGTGGAGGGCGGCCGTGCCCGGCTGTGGGTGCACGACAGCGGGCCCGGGATACCTCCCGCCGACGCCGAGCGGATCTTCGGGAGGTTCGTGAAGGGTGCGGAGCACACCGGGGGCAGCGGGCTGGGGCTCTCCATCGTCGCGGCGATCGCCGAGGCCCACGGCGGGCGGGCCCGTGTCGTGCCCGGCGGGTCGGGCGCCTGTCTGGAGATCGTCGTGCCGGTGGTGCCCGCAGTGGCTCAGGAGCCGGTCTCGGCCCCGGCCGCCACGCGCACCGCGGCCAGCAGCTCGCCCAGGGCGAACGGCTTGCGCAGGTAGGTCCGCACCCCGAGGGACCGGGCCTGGTCCCGGTCGGCCGGGTCGTTGCGGGCGGTGATGATGACGACCGGCAGGTCCCGACCGAACGGGTGGTCGGCGCGCAGGGCCCGCAGCAGGTCCAGGCCGTCCATGTCGGGCAGGTTCAGGTCCAGCACGGCCACCGCGACGTCTCCCGCCGCGAGCCGCTGCAGGCCCGCGCCCGCCGTGGCGACCCACTCCACGGCGAACCCGGACGCCACCAGCGCGCGGGTCACGAACGAGGCGATGAGGGGGTCGTCCTCCACCACGAGCACGGTGGGCCCGGCCTGCGTCGTCTCCGAGCGCTCCACGCAACCCCCAGCCGGTCGAGACGTTGCGCGCGACGGTACTTGCCACCGGTGACGCCCGCATCACGGCCGGGGGCGGCCTCGCTACTGGTCGGAGCCGTCCCCGGTCGGGCCCTTGGCCCGCAGCTCGTCGACCTTGGCCATGGCGTCGCGCAGCTCGCCCAGCCACTCGTCGGCGTGCTGTCCGACCAGCCTTACCGCCCAGGCCAGCGCGTCGGAGCGGGACCGCGCCACACCGGAGTCCACCAGCGTGTCCAGGACGATCCGCTCGGGCTGGCGCAGCCGGGTCATGACCGGGACCGACGCCACGGTGAACAGCTCGAGGGCCTCTCCGATCCGCGCGCCCCACGCCACCTTCCGGCCGTAGCGGTGCTCGGCCTGCCGCGCGATCTCGATGCGCTCCTCCCGGGTGCTCTCCCGGAACCGCGTGATCCGGCCCGCCACCGCCGCCGCCCGGTCCGTGCGCCCGGCCTCGGTGTCGTCGAACGCGCCCTCGACCGGCGGCAGCTCGCCGACGATCACGATCTCCTCCCGGTCCACCGTCACCTCCGGCGTGCCGGTGAACCAGCCGTCGGGCAGCCGGCCCTGCAGCCACGCCGTGGCGTCGGCGGCATCGGGGAGGTCGGCCTGCTGCCATCCCCCGCGTCCCGGACCGCGACCGCGCCCCGCACCGCCGTGCCACCCTCGATGCATCCGTCCGCTCATCACTGCTTCCTCCATCACGGTGTTGCTGTGATTACGACGTTACACCGCAGCGGACAGGCTCCGCGGCCGTTCGCCGACGGCGAAACCCGCGAGTCGGGGCCTGCGTGCGCGCGAGTCGGGGCCTGCGCGCGCGAGTCGCGTCAGGGACGCAGCACGAGGCTCGCGGTGAGCTCCTCGACCGTGGTGACCGGGCGGTCACAGACGAATCCCCGGCAGACGTAGGCCGCCGCAGCCCCGGCGACCAGGGGGCGGTCGGCGAGCAACGGGACCCCGGGGGCGTCCGGCTCGCCCGCCACGACGACGGTGCCCCCGGCGGCGACGTGCCGGGCGTGCGCGAGCAGGGTGGCCCGGGCCGGGTCGTCCGCACCGGTCACGGCCACCTGCAGCGGGCCGCGCACGGCCGCCTCCGCCGCGGTGAGCCAGTGCCCGGCGAAGCGGGGGTGCTTCTCCATCAGGGTCCCCGCGCCGCGCATCGCCGCCTCCGCGGCGTCGCGGTAGCGGCCGCCGTCCGCGACCAGCACCGAGGCCGTGACCAGCGCGTTGACCAGCGCCGAGCTGCCGCACGGGCTGGCGTTGTCGGTGATCTCCCGCGGCCGGTGCAACAGCGCCTCCGCGTCGTCGGCGGTGTCGAAGAACATGCCGTCGCCGGTGGCGAAGCGTTCCAGCGCGAGGTCGAGCAGGCCGGTCGCGGCGGTGAGCCAGCGGGCCTGCCCGGTGGCCTGGTGCAGCGCGAGCAAAGCGTCGGCCAGGCAGGCGTGGTCCTCCAGCACCGCGGCCGCGGCCCCGACGGCCCCGCCACGGCTCGACCGCCGCAACCGCCCGTCGACGACGTGCAGGTCCAGCACCAGCTCCGCGGCCCGCTCCGCCGCCGCGACCCACTCCGGCTGCCCGAGCCCCGCCCCGGCCTCGGCGAGCGCCAGTATCGCCATCCCGTTCCAGGACGAGACGACCTTGTCGTCGCACGCAGGCTGCGGGCGCCGCGCACGGGCCGCGAGCAGGTCGGCGCGGACGCGCTCCCAGCGGGCCGCGTCGTCGGGGTCGGCGAGCAGCTGCAGCGTGGACGAGCCGTGCTCGAACGTGCCCTCCGCCGTCACGCTCAACAGGGTGGCCGCCCATGCACCGTCGTCGTCGCCGAGCACCTCGCGCAGCTGCCGCGGCGTCCACGCGTAGGTGAGGCCCTCCACCCCGTCGGTGTCGGCGTCCAGCGCGGAGGCGAATCCGCCCTCGGGGGTGCGCAGGTCCCGCAGCAGGAACGCCGCGGTGTCCTGCGCCACCCGCCGCGGGAGGGCGGCCCCGCTGATCCGGGCGAGGTGGGCGTAGGCGCGCAGCAGCAGCGCGTTGTCGTAGAGCATCTTCTCGAAGTGCGGCACCACCCACCTCTCGTCGACGCTGTAGCGGGCGAACCCGCCCGCGAGCTGGTCGTACATCCCCCCGCGCGCCATCCGCTCCGCGGTGACGGAGGCGTGGCGCAACGCGTCCGGGGAGCCGGTGCGTTCGTGGTGGCGCAGCAGGAACTCCAGCGCCATCGACGGCGGGAACTTGGGCGCGCCGCCGAAACCGCCGTACCGGGAGTCGAACCCGGCGCCGAGCGTGCCGGCCGCACGGTCGAGCACGTGCATGTCGACGGCCGCGGCCGGCAGCGACGCCGCGGCGCCGTCGGCGAGCCGGCCCGCGATCTCGCCCGCCGCGGTGCGCACGCGCTCGCCGTCCTGTGTCCAGGCCGTCATGACAGCGTCGAGGAGCTGGCGGAACGCGGGCATCCCGTGCCGCGGCGTGGGCGGGTAGTAGGTGCCGCAGTGGAACGGCTCCCCGACCGGGGTGAGGAAGCACGTCATCGGCCACCCGCCCTGCCCGGTCATGGCCTGCGTCGCCGCCATGTAGACGGCGTCGATGTCGGGGCGCTCCTCGCGGTCCACCTTGATCGCGACGAACCCCGCGTTGACCTGCGCGGCGGTGTCGGCGTCGGAGAAGGACTCGTGGGCCATCACGTGGCACCAGTGGCACGCGGCGTAGCCGATGGACAGCAGGATCGGCACGTCCCGACGGGCGGCCTCGGCGAACGCCTCGGGCGACCACGGGTACCAGTCGATCGGGTTCTCGGCGTGCTGGAGCAGGTACGGGCTGGTGGCGGCGGCGAGCCGGTTGGACATGACCCCCACCCTGTCAAACTCCGACCGGGTCTGCGCCCGGGTGAGGTGACGAGGTTGCACATGCCGGACGCGGTCGGCGATCGTGTTCCCGAGCATGCATGCCGCCGATCGGCCCGACCGGGGCGGTGGCGCGAGACGAGGGGGCGCAGGTGCACGGAGGGGACGCGGTCGCGGAGGTGCTGGCCGCGCAGGGTGTGCGGCAGCTGTTCACGCTGTGCGGCGGGCACATCTCGCCGATCCTCGTCGGCGCGAAGGCGCGCGGCATCCGGGTCGTCGACACCCGTCACGAGGCCACCGCCGTGTTCGCCGCCGACGCCGTCGCACGCCTGACCGGGTACCCCGGCGTCGCGGCCGTCACCGCGGGACCCGGGCTGACGAACACGATCACCGCGGTGAAGAACGCGCAGCTCGCGCAGTCGCCGGTGGTGCTGCTCGGCGGCGCCGCACCCACCGTGCTGCAGGGCAGGGCGGCGCTGCAGGACATCGACCAGGCGGCGCTGATGCGGCCGCACGTCAAGCAGGTGCGCCGGGTGCGGCGCGTCCGCGACGCCGGGCCGGCCGTGGAGGAGGCGTTCCGGACCAGCGTCGACGGCGTTCCCGGGCCGGTCTTCGTCGAGCTGCCGATCGACCTGCTCTACGACGAGCCGGTGGTGCGCGGATGGTACGGCGCCGCGCGGACCGGGCGCACCCCCCAGGAGCGCGCCGTGCAGGCCTACCTGCGGCTGCGGGTCGCGATGCTGTTCCGCGGGGCCCGCCCCGGACCGGGCCCCGCGGTGCAGCCGCTGCCGCCCCGCCCGCCCGCCCCGCGGGTCGCCGAGGCCGCGGGGCGGTTCGCGCAGGCGCAGCGTCCCGTCGTGCTCGTCGGCAGCCAGGCGATGGTGAGCCCGGGCAGTGCGCAGCGGCTGGTGCCGGCGCTGGAGCGGATCGGCGCGCCCGTCTTCCTGTCCGGCACCGCCCGCGGGCTGCTCGGTGCCGAGCACCCGCTGCAGGCGCGGCACAAGCGCCGGGACGCGTTGCGCGCCGCCGACCTCGTGCTGCTCGCGGGCGTGCCCGCCGACTTCCGGCTCGACTACGGCAACCACGTCCGGCGCAGCGCCTGCCTGGTCTCGGCCAACCGCAGCCGGGCCGACCTGCGCCGCAACCGCAGGCCCGACGTCGGCATCCTGGGTGACGCCGCGCTGGCCGTGGCCGGCATCGCCGACGCGCTGACCCCCGACGCCGGGCGCTGGACGGAGTGGCGGGCGCAGATCGGCGGGCGGGACGCCGCGCGCGAGATCGAGATCGTCGAGCAGGCCGCCGCACCTGCCGACGGCGTGAACCCGGTACGGCTGTGCCGGGAGATCGCCGCGGCGCTGCCACCGGGTGCGATCGTCGTCGGCGACGGGGGCGACATCGTGGCCACCGCGTCCTACGTCCTGCGTCCCGACGGCCCGCTGCGCTGGCTCGACCCCGGCGCCTTCGGCACGCTCGGCGCCGGTGCGGGGTTCGCCCTGGGTGCCGCGATGGTGCACCCGGACGCCCCGGTCTGGATCGTCTTCGGCGACGGCTCGGTCGGCTACTCGCTCAGCGAGTTCGACACCTTCGTCCGCCACGGCGTACCGGTCGTGGCGGTCGTCGGCAACGACGCGTCGTGGTCGCAGATCGCCCGCGAGCAGGTGGAGATGCTGCACGACGACGTCGGGACCGTGCTGGCTCCCACCCGCTACGACCACGTGGTGGCGGGCTTCGGGGCGCTCGGCCTGCACACCGCGGACGCGGACGAGCTCCCCGCCGTGCTCGCGAAGGCCCGTGACCACGGCGCGGGCCCGGCGCTGGTGGACGTGCGGATCGGGCGCACCGACTTCCGCAAGGGATCGATCTCGATGTGAGCCCGGGCCCGCCGCGGCCCACGGACCGGTGGCGGCTACCGACCCCGCTCGGGGGCCTCCGGCGACACCTCGCCCGCGTCCGGCTCCGGGTCGAACGAGGCAGGCACCTTCTTCAGGTGCCGGGTCATGGAGATGATGAGCAGCACCGTGGCCAGCCCCAGCAGGAGGATGACGACGAGCGCGACCGGTGAGGCCTTGCCGAACTCCGGGCCCTCCCCCGGCGGCGGCTCGACGTTCTGCACCGGTACGGACGCGACCGCCGTGCCCGGTGTCGCCCCGAGGTCGACCAGTACGAGTCCCACACCCCAGACCCTACGCGGCGCGCCTCAGCCCGCGCGCCGCACCGCCACCTGCGCGTCCGCCTGCGCGTCGAGGCCGGCGAACAGGTCGTCCTCGGGCGTGGGTGCGTCGACGAGCGAGCGGACGAGTTCGTAGTCCTCGGTGGGCCACACCTCCCGCTGGATCTCCGGTGGCACGAGGAACCAGCGGCTGGTGGGGTCGATCTGGGTGGCGTGCGCGATCAGTGCCTGGTCGCGCACGCCGAACCACTCGGCGCACTCGACGCGAGTGGTGACGCGCAGGCCGGGGTCGGGCCGGTCGGCCCAGTTCGCCAGCCACTCCTTGTACGGCGATTCGATCCCGCGGGCCTCCAACGCGTCCTGGAAGGCCAGCAGCCGGGCCTTGGAGAACCCGTGCGAGTAGTACAGCTTGAGCGGCTGCCACGGGTCGCCGGTGCCCGGGAAGCGGTCCGGGTCACCCGCCGCGTCGAACGCGGCCATCGAGACCTCGTGGGTCTTGATGTGGTCGGGGTGTGGGTAGCCGCCGTTCTCGTCGTAGGTGACCAGGACGTGCGGGCGGAACTCGCGGATCAGTGCCACCAGCGGCGCCGTGGCGACGTCGAGGTCCTCCAGCGCGAAGCAGCCCTCGGGCAGCGGTGGCAGCGGGTCACCCTCCGGCAGCCCGGAGTCGACGAAGCCGAGCCAGCGGTGCTGCACGCCGAGGATCTCCGCGGCCCTGGCCATCTCGGCGCGCCGGACGGCGGGCAGGTCGGCGATCACCTCGGGGCGGTCCATCGCGGGGTTCAGGATGCTGCCCCGCTCCCCTCCCGTGCAGGTCACGACCATGACCTCGTGACCCTCGGAGATGTAGCGGGCCGAGCTGGCGGCACCTTTGCTCGACTCGTCGTCGGGATGGGCGTGCACCGACAGGAGGCGGAGAGCGGACATGAGGTGGGCCGTGGTCCTTCCGGATGGTGTCGCCCGGCGGGGTGCCGGGCGAGGTGACGCTGGGTGGGACCGATCGTGGCAGAGCCCCCCGACAACCATGTCGACGACACCGCCACTGCTGGACAACGCACGGACCCTCCCGCACCTTCCCCGTCACCGACAGCCACGGCCGGAGAGGCGCGGTGCCGTGCACGAGCACGGTCGGTCGCAGCGTTCGCGGAGCGGTGATCCGGGAGCACGGGCGCCGCTCACCGGCTGGTCCGGACGGCACCCCGCTTGCCGTAACCTGGTCGCCCGAATGCCCTGACCTGCATTGATACGTCGTCCGGGAACTTCCACATGGCAGCGACCGTTCGTCGAAAGGCTGCGACGAGCGGCTGACACCGTGTTACCGTGAGCTGCACACGGCCCGCAGGCGGGTCGTGTTTTTCCTTACTCAGGGGCACCCGGCGCCACATCCGGGCCGCTCCTGGGATCGGGACGACCCGGATCGGGTGGGTCCCGTCCGCGGGCACACGGTCCGTGGTGGTGGACCCTGTACAGGCTGGAGGAGTGATGACCGTGACGGACACGCAGGTGACCTGGTTGACCCAGGAGGCCTACGACCGGCTCAAGCACGAGCTCGACGAGCTGATCGACAACCGCCCCGTCATCGCTGCCGAGATCAACGCCCGCCGCGAGGAGGGCGATCTGAAGGAGAACGGCGGCTACCACGCCGCCCGCGAGGAGCAGGGCCAGCAGGAGGCCCGCATCCGCCAGCTCCAGGAGCTGCTGCGCACCGCCCAGGTCGGCACCTCCCCGACCGAGTCGGACACCGCCGCGCCCGGCATGGTCCTCAAGCTGCGCTACGACGGTGACGAGGACACCGAGACCGTGCTGCTGGGTTCGCGCGAGGAGGGCAGGCACGGCGATCTCGAGGTCGTCTCACCGAACTCGCCCCTCGGCGCGGCGCTGCTGGGCGCGCACGTCGGTGACACCCGCGAGTACCCGCTGCCCGACGGTGGCTCCATGAAGGTCACGCTCGTCGCCGCGGAGCCCTTCCGCGCCTGACCGGGCCACGATCGCCGGAATCGGGGCATGAGCTGCGGATGTGCAGCTCATGCCCCGTTCTCCGCGATCACCGCCGATCGGCCGCTACCCGTGCCCGTCGACGTCCACCACGGCGTGCCCGGCGGCCTGCAGGGCCGCCACCAGCTCCGTGCAGTGCTCCGGGCCACGGGTCTCCAGCGTGAGAGCCACCTCGACGTCGCCGAGGGAGAGCGCACCGGCGATGCGGGTGTGGGCGACGTCGAGGACGTTGGCGCCGTGGGTGGCCATGAGACCCAGCACCCCGGCGAGCGCGCCGGGCCGGTCGGCCATGCGCACCCGCAGCGACAGGTAGCGCGCCGCGGCGGCCATGCCGTGCTGGATGACGTGCAGCAGCACCAGCGGGTCGACGTTGCCGCCCGAGAGCACCGCCACCGCGGGCGTCCCGAACCGGTCCGGGTGCTCCATCAGCGCGGCCACACCGGCCACACCGGCCGGCTCCACCAGCATCTTGGCCCGTTCCAGGCACAGCAGCAGCGCGCGGGCGAGCGCGTCCTCGTCGACGGTGAGGATCTCGTCCACGAGCGCGGCGACCTGCGGGAACGTGAGGTCGCCGGGCCGGCCGACCGCGATGCCGTCGGCGACGGTCCGCATCGAGGCCAGCGTGGTGGGGCCACCGGCCGCCATCGAGGGGGGCCAGGCCGCGGCACCCTCGGCCTGGACCCCGACCACCTGCACGTCGGGTCGTCGCGCCTTCACCGCAGCGGCCACCCCGCCGAGCAGGCCGCCGCCCCCGGTGCAGACCAGCACGGTGCGCACGTCGGGCACCTGCTCCAGGACCTCCATCCCGACGGTGCCCTGCCCTGCGATGATGTCGACGTGGTCGAAGGGGTGCACGAACACCGCGCCGGTGCGCTGCCCGAACTCCGTGGCCGCGGCGATGCTGCCCTCGATCGTCTCCCCCACCAGGTGCACCTGCGCCCCGTAGCCGCGCGTGGCCCCGACCTTGGGGATCGCCGCCCGCTCCGGCATGTACACCGTCGCCTCGATCCCGAGCATCTGCGCCGCGAGCGCCACGCCCTGGGCGTGGTTGCCCGCGCTGGCCGCCACCACCCCGGCCGCCCGCTGTCCGTCGTCGAGCCGGGCCAGCCGCGTGTACGCCCCGCGGAACTTGAACGACCCGGTGCGCTGCAGGTTCTCGCACTTGAGCCAGACATCACCGCCGCAGCGCTCGCTCAGGGCGCGGGAACGCGCGACGGGCGTGGTGGTCACGATGCCGGCCAGCAGCTCCCGGGCGGCACGGATGTCGTCCGCGTCGACGGGGGGCACCGGCCGGGCACTCGGGTGGGCGACGGCCATGCGGGCATCCTCCCACCGCCCGCCTTCCTGCCACGGCTCGCACACAGGTTGCCGGGCCGGCACACAGGGCCGGAGCCGTGTGGGGCCCACCGGACCTGTGTGCGGGCCAGCGAGTCCGGGAATGTCGGACCCTCGTTCTACTCTCGGCGGCGGAGAGGGGTGGCATCGTGACCACGACCGAGAAGCCCGCGCAGGACGAGTTCCTCGCGCTGGCCCAGCCGTACCGCCGCGAGCTCATGGCGCACTGCTACCGGATGCTCGGCTCGGTGCACGACGCCGAGGACGTGTTCCAGGAGACGATGGTGCGCGCCTGGCGCGGGTACGACCGTTTCGAGGGTCGCTCGTCGCTGCGCACCTGGCTGCACCGGATCGCCACCAGCACGTGCCTCACCGCGCTGGAGGGCCGCAAGCGCCGTCCCATGCCGGCCGGGCTGAACGGCACGGGGTCCGACCCGGACGATCCGCTGCGCGACAACGCCGAGGTCGCCTGGCTGGAACCGGTGCCCGACCACGCGGTCGGCGCCGATCCGGCCGCGGTCGTCAGCTCCCGCTCCACGATCCGGCTCGCGTTCGTGGCCGCCCTGCAGCACCTGCCGGCCCGCCAGCGCGCGGTGCTGCTGCTGCGCGAGGTCCTGCAGTGGAAGGCGTCCGAGGTCGCCGAGCTGCTGGGCACCTCCGTGGCGGCGGTCAACAGCGCGCTGCAGCGGGCGCGGGCACAGATGGCGCAGGTCGCGCCCGCCGAGGACGACGTCGCGTACCCCCTGTCCGAGCACCAGCGGGACCTGCTCGAGCGCTACGTCGCGGCGTTCGAGATCAAGGACGTGGCCGGCATCGTCGCGCTCCTCGCGGCCGACGTCGTGTGGGAGATGCCGCCGTACGAGGCGTGGTACCGGGGTCGCGAACACGTCGCGCAGCACCTGCGCACCCGCTGCCCCGCCGGCCCCGGCGACCTGCGACTGGTGCCGATCTCCGCGAACGGGCAGCCCGGGTTCGCCCAGTACCTGCGCGGGCCGGACGGGGTGTTCCGCCCCTTCAACCTGCAGGTGCTCACGTTCACCGGCACCACCGTCGCCCACGTCGCCACGTTCCTCGACCCGAGCCTGTTCGACGTGTTCGACCTGCCTCCCGAGATCCGCGCCCGCCCATCGACATCCGGGGGATCCGGCGGGGACGGCGACGCCGCTGGAGCGTGACGCGGCGTCGGGTGGGGGTGCACCGCCGGACGAGCACCGCGGCGACGGCGGTCGGGTGACCGGTACATCCGGCGGACGGCCCCGCCGAACCGGTAGCCTCGGCCGCGTCGAACACTGACGGCGCCGTGGCGGGGACCGGCGCGGCGCGCCACGGGGGAGGACATACCGATGACACGGCTGCGGCTGCTCGCGCCGCTGCTGGCGGCGGGGGCGCTGGCCGCGATGGCCGTGGCCACCGTCCGCGGGGCCGGTTGCGACGACCCGGGGTACTACGCGCCGATCGACGGCGGGTACGAGCTGGTCGGGGGCTGCGTGGCCGCGGGCGACCTGCTGGTGCCGAGCTCCCCGACCGAACCTCCCACCGACGTCGGCGCGCCGGACCGGGGCTGACGCCGCCGCGGGGTGACCACCGCGGTGCGGGCGGCGGGGATCCGGGCCCGTGCGGGCCGCGTCACCCCGTCTCGGCTGCCCCGGTCCCGCCCGACCCCTTGCGCCGCGCACGGCGCAGCTCGATCGCCAGGTGCGGCCGCCGGACCCGGCCGCCGCCCCACGCCAGCCACCCACCCGCGCTGATCTGCACGAACCGGTAGTTGACGATCTCGCAGGCGGCGAACAGCGCGAGACCGAACCCGATGATCGGCACCAGCAGGGCGCCGGTGCGGAGATCGAGCGCGGACAGCCCGGTGGCGACAGCCGCGAGCAGTGCCGCGACCGCGAGGCCCGCCTCGCAGACCCGGCACCACCGCAGCGACACCCGCCCGCGCAGTCGCCGGAACCAGAACAGGGAGCCCGCGGCGAGTGCCACCGACACCGCCGCGGCGCCGGCGACGACCCCGGTGGTCAGCGGACCGCGGGAGCCGACCGCGGTGAGGACGGCTGCCGGGAGCAGCACGACGTTGACACCCTCCACGAACGCCAACGACCGCAGCCGCTTCCGCAGCCGGGCGCGGCTGGGCACCGTCGACCCTAGTGGGCGTCGAGCGCGGCGCTCAGGTCCTCGGCCAGGTCCTCGACGTCCTCGATGCCCACCGAGAGCCGCACCAGGTTGTCGGGTACCTCGAGCGCCGATCCCGCCGTCGACGCGTGGGTCATGGCACCGGGGTGCTCGATCAGCGACTCGACCCCGCCGAGCGACTCGGCGAGCGTGAACAGCCGCGTGGCCCCACACACCCGCAGCGCCGCCTCGCGCCCGCCGGCGACGGTGAAGGACACCATCCCGCCGAAGCGGCGCATCTGCTTGGCCGCCACCTCGTGGTTCGGGTGCGACGGCAGTCCCGGATAGAGCACCGCGGAGACGGCGGGGTGCGCGGAGAGCAGCTCCACGATCCGCTCGGCGTTGTCGCAGTGGCGATCCATCCGCACGGCGAGCGTCTTGACCCCGCGCAGGGTGAGCCACGCGTCGAACGGGCCGGGCACGGAGCCCACCGAGTTCTGCGTGAAGAGGATCCTCTCGGCGAGCTCGTCGTCGCCGGTCACGAGCGCCCCGCCGACCACGTCGGAGTGCCCGCCCACGTACTTGGTGGTGGAGTGCAGCACCACGTCGGCGCCCAGCGCGAGCGGGTTCTGCAGGTAGGGCGAGGCGAAGGTGTTGTCGACGACGAGCCGCGCGCCCGCCCCACGCGCCACCTCGGCGACGGCGGCGATGTCGGCGATCCCGAGCAGCGGGTTGGTGGGCGTCTCGCACCAGATCAGCCGGGTGGTCGGCCGCACGGCGGCGCGCAGCGCGTCGAGGTCACCCAGGTCGACGGGGGTGTACTCGATCCCCCAGCCGGCCAGGACCTTGTCGACGAGCCGGAACGTGCCCCCGTAGGCGTCGTGCGGGATGACGAGGTGCTCACCCGGCGTGAGCGCCACCCGCAACAGCACGTCGGTGGCGCCCATCCCGGAGCCGAACGCGATCCCGTGCCGCCCGCCCTCCAGCGCCGCGAGGCATTCCTGCAGCGCGGTGCGGGTCGGGTTGGCCGAGCGCGAGTACTCGTACCCGCCCGTCCGGAGCCCGCCGACGCCGTCCTGGGCGAACGTCGACGACGGGTGGATCGGCGTGATCACCGCACCGGTCGTGGGGTCGGGCTCCTGGCCCGCGTGGATGGCGTTCGTCGAGAAGCCGGGCATGGGCGCCAAACTACGCGCCCGACCGGTCCAACCCTCCCGCGGCCACCATCCGCACGGCGGCCGGCGAGAGGCGCGCGAGCAGCCGCACGGCCTTGGCCTCCGGGGTCACGGCCACCACGGCCGACGAGCGCCGCACCGCGTCCACGATCTCGCGGGCCACGCCCTCGGGCGGGAAGTTGCGGCGCCCGTACACCGCCGCCGCATGCTCCCGCCGCGCCTGCTGCCCGGCGTCGTCGAGGCCGGAGAACGTGCTCGTCCGGGTGATGTTCGTGTCGATCAGGCCGGGGCAGATCGTGGACACGCCGACCCCGTGCGCGGCCACCTCGGGGCGCAGGCAGTCCGACAGCATCGCCACACCCGCCTTGCTGGTGGAGTACGCGGCCAGGTCCTTCGCCGGCAGCCAGGCGGCCGCCGACGCCACGTTGACGATGTGCCCGCCCTCGCCGCGTTCCACCATCCGGGACCCGAACTCGCGGCAACCGTGGATCACGCCCCAGAGGTTGACGTCGAGCACGCGGCGCCACTCCTCCACGGTGGTCGCCAGGAACGTCCCGGAGTGCCCGATCCCGGCGTTGTTGACGACGACGTCGGGCACGCCGTGCGCCGCGGCCACCTCGTCGGCGAGCTTGCGCATGGCCGCCTCGTCGGAGACGTCGACGGTGAACGGGTGCCCGCCGACGGCCCGCGCGGTGCGGGCGGCCGCGTCGGCGTCGATGTCGACGGCCACGACCTCGGCCCCGAGCGCGGCGAACGCGTGCGCCGTGGCCCGCCCTATCCCGCTGCCCGCGCCCGTGACCAGCACGAGCCTGCCGCCGAACTCACCCGGCCTGGCGAGCCGGTCCAGCGCGGGCACCGGGGCGCCGCGCACGTGGTCGGCCAGCTCGGTGATCATCCGCGCCAGCGCCGGACCGTGTGTGAGGGGCGCCCAGTGTGTCGCGGCGAGGGAACGATGCCACAGTCGCGGCGCCCACCGCCGCGCGTCCGAGGCCATGTCCGGGCCGACGAAGTGGTCACCGGTGGCGTGCACGACCTGTACCGGGACGTCGGTCCGCCGCTCGCCGGGGTGGCGCAGGCGGCGGACCACGTTGGCGCGGTAGAGCCGCACGCCGATCTCGCCGTCGGCGCCGCGGCTGCGCACCCGCTCCCGGCGCGAGACCCCCTCGACGCGGGCGAGCAGCACGTCCCAGCCGTCACCCAGCCCGAGCCGCCACGGCAGCGTCCCCAGCCCGGGCACCTGGAACGCGGCGACGTACCAGGACCTCAGCAGCTGGGCCGCCGACGCCCGCGGGTGCGACGTCCAGCCGCGCATCCAGTGCCCGATGTGGTCCAGGCACGGCCCCGCGATCGAGGTGAACGAGGCGATCCGGTCGACGGCGGCCGGGTCGGTGACCAGCTCCCAGGCCAGGATCGAGCCCCAGTCGTGCCCGGCCAGGTGCACCGGCCGCTCCGGCGACACCGCGTCGATCACCGCGCGCAGGTCGGCGGCCAGCTGCTCGATGCGGTACGGCTCGATCCCGACCGGGCAGTCCGAGGCCCCCGCGCCGCGGTTGTCGAAGGTGACGACGCGGAACGTGTCGGCGAGCGCGGCCACCACGTCGTCCCACACCACGTGGGTGTCGGGATAGCCGTGCACGAGCACGAGGGGCGGGTTCGCCGGGTCGCCGGCCGTCCACACGGCGAGGCGGACGTCGCCGGAACGCACGATCTGCTTGGGCATCGAGGGTTCCCTACAGGTCGAGCACGAGCCGGTCGCCGGCCGCGCGGTCGGTACAGATCAGGGTGTCGCCGACGCGGCAGGTGCCGCAGAAGCCCTGGCGGCAGGAGTAGGCGACGTCCGGCCGCACCTCCCGGACGACGTCGAGCGCGGTCCGGTCGGCCGGCACGTCCAGGGTGACGCCGCTGCGGGCCAGCACCAGCCGGAACGGCCGCCCGCCGACGACCGGGGGCGGGCTGAACCGTTCGACATGCAGCGCGGTGGCCCGGCTGCGCGGGAGCTCGGCCACCACCGCGTCGAGCATCGGCGGCGGGCCGCAGGCGTAGACGGCGGCACCGGCGGGTGCGCTGCGCAGCAGCCCGGTCGGCACCCCGGGTCGTCGATGACCTGGCTCATCAGCGGCCTCCCTGCCGATGGTGTAACCGTCGGTTACACCATCGCAGCCGCAGTCCCCGGAAGGCAACCCCCACCCGCGGGCTCGCGCGCCGAACAGTGTCCCGCGCGCTGCCGGCTGCGCGCGAGGGCCGGTTCAGCGCGCGAGCCCGTACCCGTCACCCGGTGAGCCGGCTCAGCCTCCGGACCCGAGGAACGCGAGCACGTCCGAGCGCGTGACGACCCCCGCCGGCTTCCCGTCGACCAGCACGAGCGCCGCGTCGGCCGAGGCGAACGCGCCCATCGCGTTGTCCAGCGCCTCCCCCGCACCGATCGTGGGCAGCGCGGGCGACATGTGCCGCTCGAGGCGGTCCGCGAGCTGCGCGCGGCCGGTGAACAGGGCGTCGAGCAGGTCGCGCTCCACGACCGCGCCCGCGACCTCGGCGGCCATCACCGGCGGCTCGGCCCGCACGACCGGCATCTGCGACACGTGGAACTCCCGCAGGTAGTGCACCGCGTCGGCGACGGTCTCGTTGGGGTGCGCGTGCACGAGGTCGGGCATCGTGCCGTCCTTGCGGCGCAGCACGTCTCCCACGGTGGCGCCCTGGGCAGGGGGCAGGAAACCGTAGCCGGCCATCCAGGCGTCGTTGAAGACCTTGCCGAGGTAGCCGCGGCCGCCGTCGGGCAGCAGCACCACCACCACGGCGTCGGCGGGCAGGTCGGCGGCGACCCGCAGGGCCGCGACCGTCGCCATCCCGCACGAGCCACCGACCAGCAGCGCCTCCTCCCGCGCGAGCCGCCGGGTCATCTCGAACGAGTCGCCGTCGCTGACGGCCACGATCTCGTCGCAGATGTCCTTGTCGTACGTGCTGGGCCAGAAGTCCTCGCCGACGCCCTCGACCAGGTAGGGCCGCCCGCCCCCGCCGGAGTAGACCGAACCCTCCGGGTCGGCGCCGATGATCCGGACGCGGCCGTCGGACACCTCCTTCAGGTAGCGCCCGGTGCCGCTGATCGTGCCGCCGGTGCCGATGCCGGCCACGAAGTGCGTGATGCGGCCCTCGGTCTGCTCCCAGATCTCCGGGCCGGTGCCGAGATAGTGCGACTCGGGGTTGGCCTGATTGGCGTACTGGTTGGGCTTCCAGCCGCCCTCGGTCTCGGCCGCGAGCCGGTCGGACACGGTGTAGTAGGAGTCCGGGTGGTCGGGCTCCACGGCCGTCGGGCACACCACGACCTCGGCGCCGTAGGCGCGCAGGACGTTGCGCTTGTCCTCGCTGACCTTGTCCGGGCAGACGAAGACGCAGCTGTAACCCTTGCGCTGCGCGACCATCGCGAGCCCCACCCCGGTGTTGCCCGACGTCGGCTCGACGATGGTGCCGCCCGGCCGCAGCTCGCCGGAGGCCTCGGCCGCCTCGACCATGCGCAGCGCGATGCGGTCCTTCACGCTGCCGCCCGGGTTGAAGTACTCCACCTTGGCCAGCACCGGGGCGCTGATTCCCCTGGCCACGGATCCGAGCCGGACGAGGGGGGTGTTGCCGACCAGATCGGCGACGTGCTCGACGAAGCGCATGGTGTCATCGTCCCCCAACCGGCCGGCACCGGTGCCGCAGGGCGCGGTCCGGCGCACGCAGGACGTCAACTGGACGAAAAACGAACACCAGGCGTACGGACTCGGACGGGATACGCCGCCGACACCCCGATCGGTACTGCGGAGCGTCGTACGCGCACTACTGTGTGCCACCGCGCGAGCCCCACCCGGGCCGACGGGCACATCGACCGGGTGACTCGGGTCCCGCGCACGCTCCCCACACCTCGGGCACGCCCGGGCACACCCATCTCCCTGCACGGTCCGTGGTGGTGGGAGCTGCACGGCACGGTCATCAGGAGGGGACATTGGGGTGCACGACCCAGACGGGTCCGGGGACGAACACGGCCCGGACCACCACGACGGAGCTCTCGAACGGCTGGCGCGGCTGGCCGCCACGGGCGACACCGCGGCACTCCGGACGTTCTTGTCGGAGATCCACCCGCCCGTGGTGAGGTTCTGCCGCGGCAAGCTCGCCGGGTCCACCGGCATCCTCACCGCCGACGACGTCGTGCAGGACGTCATGCTGGCCGTCTGCGACGCGCTGCCGCGGTTCCGGCCGGAGGGCGCCATCATGGCCTTCGTGATCGGCATCGCCCGGTTCAAGATCGTCGACGCGTTCCGCGCGAGCGGCCGGGACCAGTCGACACCGAGCGAGTCGATGCCCGAACGACCCGACACCGACCCCGGCCCCGAGCTCGCGGCCGTCCTCGCGACGGAGGTGGTGCGCCTCAAGGCCGCGCTGGCGCTCCTGCCCGACCACCACCGGGAGGTGATCGTGCTGCGGGTCGCCCTGCGCTACACGGCCGACGAGGTGGCCGGGATGCTCGACACCACGGCCGGAGCCGTGCGCGTCACCCAGCACCGCGCGCTGGCCCGCCTGCGCACCCTCCTCTCCGACCCCGTCCCGGATGCCTGACCCGCTGTTCAGGGCGCCGGCGTCGCGTCCGACGATCGACCGCCCACGTCGGCGCCCTGATCGACGGGCCGGCCGTCGAGCTCCGCCAGCCGCCGCAGCAGGAACCGGCGCTCCGGCTCGTTGCCCACCAACTCCAGGGCGGTGCGGTAGGCCCGCCCGGCCTCGGAGCGACGGCCCAGCCGCCGCAGCAGGTCGGCGCGGGCGGCGGGCAGCAGGTGGTAGCCGCGCAGCCGGTCGTCGGCGGCCAGCTCGTCGAGGAGCGCGAGCCCGACGGCCGGGCCGTCGCGCATCGCCACCGCGACGGCCCGGTTCAGCGACACCAGCGGCGACGGCGCCACCCGTGCCAGGACGTCGTAGAGCGCCACGATCTGGGGCCAGTCGGTCGTGGCCACGTTCGCGGCCTCGACGTGCACCGCCGCGATCGCCGCCTGCAGCCCGTACGCGCCGGGCGGCCCCCCGGTCAGCGCGCGGACGACGAGAGCGCGGCCCTCGACGATCGCCCCGGCGTCCCAGAGCCCACGGTCCTGGTCGTCGAGCAGCACGAGCGACCCGTCCGGCGCGGTCCGCGCGGCGCGGCGGGCGTCGACCAGCAGCATCAGCGCGAGCAGCCCGGCGACCTCCCGCTCGGCGGGCAGCAGCCGCAGCAGGATCCGGGCCAGTCGGATCGCCTCCGCGGACAGGTCGGCCCGCACGAGCTCGTCGCCCGCGCTCGCCGCGTAGCCCTCGGTGCAGATGAGGTAGAGGACGCGGAGCACGCCGGGCAGCCGGTCCGGCAGCTCGTGCGCCTCGGGCACCCGGAATGGGATGCGCGCGGCGCGGATCTTCCGCTTCGCGCGCACGATGCGCTGGGCCATCGTGGCCGGGGGCGTCAGGAACGCCCGGGCCACCTCCGGGGTGGACAGGCCCGCCAGGCAGCGCAGCGTCAACGCGGTCTGCGCGTCGAGGGGCAGCGCGGGGTGGCAGCAGGTGAAGAACAGCCGCAGCCGCTCGTCGGGGACGTCCTCGTCCGCCTCGGACACCTCGGGGCCGGCCCGGTCGGTCTCCGCCTGCAGCACCGCGAGGCGGGTCGCGTAGGTGCGGTCGCGGCGCAGGACGTCGACGGCCCGCCTGCGCGCGGTCGTCAGCAACCACGCGGCGGGCCGGGACGGCACGCCGTCGACGGGCCAGCGCTCCAGGGCCACCGCGACGGCGTCGGAGGCGACCTCCTCGGCCAGGTCGAGATCGCCGAACTGCCGGACGAGCGTGGCGAGCAGCCGGCCCCGCTCCTCGCGGAAGACCGCCTCGACCGACGAGGCGGCTGCGGAGCCGGCCGCCCCCCGCGTCACGGCTCCTCGAACTCCAGCACCGGCCGCACCTCGATGCGGTTGCCGTTGTGGCTGCCCGGGCAGCGCGCCGCCCAGTCGAGAGCGGCATCGAGGTCGGGGACGTCGAGCAGGTAGTAGCCGCCGAGCACCTCGCGCGCCTCGGCGAACGGCCCGTCGGTGACGACCCGCTCGCCGTCGGCGCGCACCGCGACCGTCGTCGCCGTGGAGACGGGCTGCAACGCCTCGCTCCCCAGCTTGACGCCCGCGTCGGCGACCGCCTTCTCGTAGGCCCAGTAGGCGTTCATCTCGGCCTGGACCGCCTCCTCGGACCAGTCGCCCTCCGCCGGTCCGTAGATCAACAACATGTACTTCATGTCCGGTTCTCCCTGTCTCGGGTCGCACGGCCGGGGTGCCGCACAGCATGACGACGAACGGGAACCGGCGGAATCGACAGCCCGGCCCGGATCGGCGAGTGGCTCCCGGTCCGGCGTCACCCTCCGGACGGCCTGCGGTACGTGGTGACCCACAGACCCGGCTCCACCTCGACGTGCCGCTGCACCAGGAACCCGCAGCGGTGATACAGCGCCCGGGCCGGGGTGTTGGCCCGGCCGGTCGACACCGTGACGTCGCCGTCGGCGAGTGCGATCGCGTGCCGCACGAGCGCGGTCCCGACGCCCTGCCGGAACGCCCGGGGGGCCACCACGAGCCGGTCGATGTCCAGGACACCGGCCTGCCGCGTGACCCCGACGGCCCCGAGCAGCCCGGACCCGTCCCGCACGCCGAACCAGTCCAGGCGAGCGGCCGCGAGCGTGGGGAGCGTGTCGTGCAGCCCGGGGATGGCGTCGGACCCGATCAGCGCGGCCTCGACGAGGTACGCCGCGCGCTGCACCGCGAGCAACTCACCGTCGGGCTCCACGGGAACCACGACGTGCTGCGACGAGTGGGACATCCGTACGAACCTAGTGTCCCCCGCCGGAAGTTCACCACGTCTCTCGGCGGCCCAGCTCCCCGCTGACCAAGCCGTCGGACGGCCCGAGTACGCCCGGTACGAGGGCCATCCGACGACCCGGCCAGCGGAAACCTGCATCCACCGATATACGCAACGAACTTCCGGCGGGGGACACTAGTGTCCCGTCGTCCGACGTCGCGCCGCTCAGTCGCGGCGCGGTCGCGTCCCGTCCACCAGCGCGTCCCCGATGATCTCCAGCAGCCGGGTCTGGGTGTCGGCGGCGTCGTCGGGGGCGCGGGCGGCGAGCGCCTGCACCAGCGCGTTGACCAGCAGCGTCTGCGGCACCCGCACCGACTTGGTGATCTCGTCGGTGAACGAGGTCTGCCGCATCCCGCTGACCAGCGTGACGGTCGCCAGCTCGGCCAGCGGCGAGCGCGCGAACGACGTCAGCGCCACGATCGGCGCACCCGCGGCCCGCGCGGCCTCGGCGACGCGCAGCGAGGTACCGGTCGACCCGGTGCCGCTGACGATCAGGCAGGCGTCGTCGGCGCCCAGCAGCCGGGCGCGGATCTGCTGGGTGAGGTGGTCGGGCGGGGCGTCGGCGGGACGGCCGACCGCGGTGAGGCGCATCGCGGCCTCGGCGGCGACCGGCGCGGACAACCCGTTGCCCGCGACGAGGATCTGCCGGGCCCCGACGAGCACCTGCACCGCCCGGTCCACCGACTCCTCGTCGAGCAGCGCCGTCATCACGTCCAGGGACTCGGCGACGGTGCGGTAGAACTCCCGGAACGCCCCGATGGGCGGCCCGCCCGTGGGGTCGCCCCCGCGGTCCATGCCCAGGTCGCGCGCCAGCAGCACCCGCAGCTGGGGGTAGCCGGTGAACCCGAGGCGCTGGCACGCCCGCACGACCGTGGCCCGCGAGACGTCCGCCGCCGTGCCGACGTCCTGCGAGGACGCCTCGATCGTCCACTCCGGGCGGGCGAGGAAGACCTCGGCGACGCGCCGCTCGCTGGGCTGCAGCGTGGGCAGCAGCGACTGGATGCGGGCGACGACCCCGCCCGGGCCCGGCGCGGAACTCACGGAACGGCGCTCACAGAACCGCTTCGGCGGGCTGCCGCGTGGCGCGGGGGTCACCGGAGATGATCCGTTGCCGCACCACGGCGGAGATCTGGTCGACCAGCACCGTGACCACGATGATCACCACGAGGGTGATCCCGATGCGGTCCCAGATGCGGCGCTCGAACAGCTGCGCCAGCAACGACCCGATCCCGCCCGCACCCAGCACCCCCAGCACCGCGCTCGCCCTGATGTTGATTTCGAAACGGTACAGCCAGAACGCCACGACCTCGGGCAGCACCTGCGGCACGACTCCCCAACGCAGCACCTGCAGCGGCCGGGCCCCGCTCGACCGGGCGGCCTCGACCGGACCGGGGTCGATGCCCTCGATCGCCTCGCTGGTGAGCTTGCCCAGCGTGCCGACCGACCCGATCCCGATGGCCAGCGCCCCGGCGAGGGGCCCGAGGCCGAAGATCGGGAGCATCAGCGCGATCGCGAAGATCAGCTCCGGGACCGCACGGATCAGGTTGAGCACCTGCCGGACCCCGAACACCACCGCGGGCGGTGACACGTTGGCCGCGGCGAGGAACCCGAGCGGGAACGACAACAACGCCCCGATCACCGTGCCGATCCACGCCATCTGCAGCGACTCGACCATCAGCTCGAACGACACGGCCCAGTACTCGGGGTACGGGCCGTCGAACGGGTTGCGGGCCACCCCGCCCGCCATCAGCCCGCCGTAGTCCCACAGCGCGCCGGGCGCCTCCAGCACGCGTCCCCACCGGGCGTCGACGACGACGATGCAGGCCAGCAGCAGCGCCGTGCCCAGCAGCCAGCCCAGCCTCGACCGGACCCGGCTCGGGGCCGCGGGCCTCACACGAGCCTCCGTCGGACCGCCCGGGAGAGCTGGTCGATCGCGAACACCACCACGAACAGGGCGACGACGAGCGCCGCGAGGTTGTCGTAGCGGAAGCGCGCCAGCTCCACGGAGATGACGTTGCCGATCCCCCCGCCCCCGACGAGCCCGATCACGACCGACGCGCGGATGTTCAGCTCGAACACGTAGAGGCAGTACGAGAGGTAGTTCGGCGCGATCTGCGGCAGTACCGCGCGGGCCGCCCGCTGGATCCGGTTGCCGCCCGAGGCGTCGGCCGCCTCCAGCGGCCCGAGGTCGACGGCGTCGATCGTCTCGGCGGTGAGCTTGGCCGCGATGCCGAGGTTGAAGAACACCAGGGCCATGATCCCGCCGAGGGCACCGGTGCCGACCGCGGCGACGAACAGCAGGCCGTAGGCGATGTCGGGCAGCGACCGCACGACCGAGAGGGCCGCCTTGGCCGCCTGGTAGACGGCGTTGCCCGGGGCCGTCACCTTGCTCGCCAGCAGCGCGGCTCCCAGGGCCAGCGCGCAGCCGACCACGGAGGCGATCACGGCGATCGACAGGGTCTCCACCCAGGCGGGCCACACCCGGACGATGTAGTCCCAGTTCGGCGGGAAGAACTGGGCGATGATCCGCCTGCCCCGCAGGGTGTCGGTGAACAGCGGCGCCAGCGTGAACTCGATGCCGATCGCCGCCCAGACCGTGATGACGGCGGTCGCGGCGAGCCCGGCCCACAGCGACCACCGGGGCCGGGGTCGCGGGGGTCGGGCCGTGACCTTCTCCAGGACCGTGGTCACCGGAGCAGCACGTCGTCCGCGGTGAGCGAGCGGCCGTAGATCTGCTCGAACACGGCGTCGTCGGCCTCCTCCGCCGAACCGTCGAACACGACCCTGCCCGCGCGCATGCCGATGATCCGGTCCGCGTAGCGGCGGGCCATGTCGAGGAAGTGCAGGTTGACGACGGTCGTATGGCCGAGCTCGCCGCCGATCCGCTTGAGGTCGCGCAGCACCTGGTTGGCCGTGGGCGGGTCCAGCGACGCGACCGGCTCGTCGGCGAGCACGACGCTCGCCTGCTGGGCGATCACCCGGGCGATCGCGACCCGCTGCTGCTGGCCCCCCGACAGCTCGGACGCCCGCGTGTACGCCTTCTCGACGATCCCGACCCGCTCCAACGCCTCGAACGCCAGCTCCCGGTCGGCCGCGCGCGGCATCCCGAGCACCGACCGCCAGGTCGGGGTGGCGTGCAGCCGCCCCATGAGGACGTTGTTGAGCACCGAGGTGCGCTTCACCAGGTTGAACGACTGGAAGATCATCCCGACGCCGGCGCGGAGCTCGCGGAGCCGGCGGCGGCTCGCCCCGTCGACCCGGCGGCCGTCGACCTCCAGGCGCCCGGCCGTCACCGGCACCAGGCCGTTGACGGTGCGCACCAGGCTGGACTTGCCCGCCCCCGACAGCCCCACGACCACCACGAACTGGCCGTGCGCGATGGTCAGGTCGACGCCGTCGAGGCCGCGCACCCCGTTGGGGTACACGACCTCGACGCCGCTGAACTCAATCATCGAGGACGTCGGTCATCCGCCGAAGTTGGCGGCCACCTGGCGCGCCACGTCGAGCTGCTCGAGGTCGGCGGGAACCAGGCCCTCGATCGAGTAGACCGCGTCGAACGCCTCGGCGCCCTCCGGGGTGGCGATCACCGCGGTCATGGCGTCGGCGATCGCGGTGCGGGTCTCCTCCGACAGCTCGCCGCGGACCGAGACGCCGTCGTTGGGGATCTCCTCGGACCACGCGAACACGGTGACCTTCGAGCCGATCTCCGGATCCTCCTCGAGCACCTCGTTGCGTGCGTCGTCGAAGCTGACGCCCACCTCGACGTCCCCGCGTGCGACGGCCAGCACCGAGTTGGGGTGCCCGCCCGCGAACTGGGCGTCGATCCCGGTGAGCGGGTCGATGCCGGTGACGGTCTGGATCTGGGTGGCCGGGTAGTAGTAGCCCGACGCCGAGCTCTCGTCGACGAACATCACCGTGTCGCCCTCGGCGATGTTGCCGATCGCGTCCACGCCGACCGGACCCGCCTCGGCGGTGTCGGTGCCGTTGCAGTAGTTGAACTGGTTGCCCTCCGGGTTGGCCGCCTGGACGACCGGGGTCGTGCAGTACTTCTCGGGGTTGTTGGTCATCCACTGCGTGTGGTAGCTCGACGAGTCCCGGCGCACGGACTGCAGGATCGGCACCGCACCCGCCTGGTCGATGGACTGCACCAGTGCGATCGGGCCGAACAGCCCGATGTCGGCCTGCCCGGTCTGCATCGCGACGACCAGCGCCGCGTAGCTGTCGGTCACCGTGGTCTCGACCGGGATGCCCAGCTCGGCGGAGAGCAGCTCGCCGAGCGCCTCGCCGTCGAGCACGAGCTGGTCGACCTCCGCCGACGGCACCAGCCCCAGCACGAGCGACTCCGGTGGGCCCTCCGACCCGGCCGGTGCCGCGGCGTCGCCCCCGCCGCCACAGGCCGTCAGCAACAACCCGGCAGCCAGCGCGCTGGCCCATCGACCGGTCCGCATTCCCATCGTGGTGCTCCTCGCTTCGGAACGAAGTTTCCGCCGCACACCACCGGTGCAACGATGTTTCCGAACGGTAGCGAGCCGGTCGGCCGCCGACAATGTCCGATATCGAACCTCGACCCGCACGTCACGCACTGTTCATCGGAAGCCGTTCAACGGAAGCCGGGCACCGGACGCCCAGGCCCGGATCGCCGGGTAGAGCCCCTCGACGGTGGCCGCCGCAGCCCCGGCCGGCCCCTGCCGGAGGCCGAACCGGTCGACGTAGGCCGTCGCGCAGCCCCGCTCGGCGGGCCCGGCCAGGTCGTTCTCCCACACGTCACCGACGCTGAGCAGCCGCCACGGCTCGCCCTCGATCCGGAACCGGCCGAGCAGCTCGTCGAGCACGGCCGCCATCCCGCCGGGCTTGCCCGCGTCCCCGATCGTCTCGTCGACGACGTCGTCGAGACCGAGCCGAGCCAGCAGCACCTCCAGGCCGAAGGCCGGGGCGTTGGTCAACAGGACGACGTGCACGGCGGGTCGCAGTTCCGCCAGCAGCGCGACCAGCCCGCACGGTGCCTCGACCTCGACCTCACCGGCCAGCAGCGCGTCGCGGCTGGCGAGGTAGGCGCCGGAGACCTCGGCCGCGGCGAGGCCGCACCGGGCGGCGTGGGCCTGGACGAGCTGATAGGCATCCTGCGCCCGGCCGCGCACCTCGCCGGCCAGGAAGGCGGCGAGGTCGGCCGCCAGGTCGTCGCGGTGCGGTGCGGCCAGCCGGGCCCCGACCTCCGTGGCGTAGCGCCTGGCCGGCCCGTCGCCGAGGCAGACGGTGCCGTCGAGGTCGAGCAGCAGGACACGACCGGACACGGGGCCTCCAGGTAACAGACGTACACCGTCGTTCTCATCAAAGCGCGTCTGTTACCGTCCGGGCAAGACGGCCGGCGGCGATCGGCCCGTCCGGGGAGCACCCCCTCCCCGGACGACCTCCCGGGCCCGCGATCACCCTCGCCTCGCCCCGGCCTGCGCCCACGACGGCGCGGGTGGCCGGTCGCCCCGGCCGCCTGCACCCCCGTCCCGGCTCGCACACCCTCCGGGGCCCGCACCCGGGTTCGGAGCGGTGTGCCGGCCCCGGGACCTGCGTGCGAGCCGGGCGCTACTCCCGCTCCACCCGTCGCAGCCCGCGGCCGGGCGTCCAGGACTCGATCACCAGCATCGTGGCCTCCGCGTTCAGGCCGGTGAGCACCACCTCGGCGAGATCGGCGCGGAACAGCTCGCCGTCGGGCGCACCCTCCCCCGACACCACGGCGTGCACGGCCCGGCCCGCCACCTTCGCGTCCCCCGGCCAGCCCGCCCCGCCCTCCGGCGGGTCGACCGACGCGCTGTGCAGCGCGAACCGGGGGTCCCGATGCAGGTCGCGACCCTTGCGTGCCCCGGGCATCGACCCGAACGTCAGCTCACCGTCGGTGAACTGCACCTCGATGCCGGAGATCCGCGGCGAGCCGTCGGCCCGCAGGGTGGCGATCGTCTGGTGCTTGTGCGCGTCGAACAGGGCGCGGACGCGGGCGGCGAACTCGGGCTCGGCGGACTCGACGTCCTTCCAGGTGGCCATGGGTGCACCATGCCCCGCAACCCTGACAGGACGCGTCAGCCGGAGCCGGCTACCGTCCGAGGGTGGATCCCTCGCTGGACGGACGGCTGCGGCTCGAGGCCGACCGGTGGCTCACCGTCCGCACCCACGACGGCACCCTGCCGATCAGCTGGAGCGAGCTGGAGGAGTTCGAGTTCGACGGGGCGCCGTTCAAGCTCAAGGACCGCCAGCGCGGCATCCGCAAGCCACGGGAGCTGACGGCCGCTCTGTCGATCACCACGGCATACCCGGCCCCGAATCGGCCGCGTCGCTATGCCGACGAGCTCGGCCCGGACGGGCTGATCCGCTACAAGTGGCGCGACGACGGCCAGGAGTCCGACAACCAGGCCCTGCGCGAAGCCATCCGCCTAGAGGTCCCGCTGATCTGGTTCTTCGGCATCGCGCCGGGCGTGTACAAGCCGATCTATCCGGTCTTCGTGGTCGCCGAGGAGCCCGAGCTGCACCAGTTCGTGATCGCCCCGGACTCGGTGCGCGGGATCGTGGTCCCCGGACAGCCGATCGACGAGCATCTGCGCCGCTACGCGCTGCGGCAGACGAGGCAACGGCTCCACCAGCCGGTGTTCCGGGCGTCCGTGCTGCACGCCTACGAGACCCGCTGCGCCGTGTGCGCCCTGCGCCATCCGGAGTTGCTCGATGCGGCGCACATCGTCGCGGACCGCGAGGAGGGCGGAATCGCCGCGGTCCGCAACGGCCTCGCCCTGTGCAAGATCCACCACACCGCGTACGACGTGTCGGTGCTCGGCATCCGCCCCGACCTCGTCGTCGAGATCCGTTCCGACATCCTGGCCGAGATCGACGGGCCGATGCTGGAGCACGGGCTGAAGCGGCGGCACGGCGAGCCGTTGATGGCGGTGCCCCGATCGCGCACCGACCGGCCCGCCGTGGAGTTGCTGGAACAGCGCTACGCCGCGTTCCGCTCGGCGGGCTGAGGCGCGGCGCACGTCACGTTCGGTACCGGTTACCCGCGAGTACTCTCGCGATGACCACTTCCCGCGACCAAGGAGACCGACGATGCCCGAAGCAGTGATCGTCGCAGCGGCCCGATCCCCGATCGGCCGGGCGTTCAAGGGGTCGCTCGCGAGCATCCGCCCCGACGACCTGACCGCCCAGATGGTGCGGGCCGCGCTGGACCAGGTGCCCGCGCTCGACCCGACCGACATCGACGACCTGATGCTCGGCTGCGGGCTGCCCGGTGGCGAGCAGGGCTTCAACATGGCCCGCATCGTCGCGGTGCTGCTGGGTTACGACACGCTGCCCGGCACCACCGTCACCCGCTACTGCTCGTCGTCGCTGCAGACCACGCGGATGGCGCTGCACGCGATCAAGGCGGGCGAGGGTGACGTGTTCGTCTCCGCGGGCGTCGAGACCGTGTCCCGGTTCAAGGCGGGCAACTCCGACTCGCTGCCCGACACCCACAACCCGTTCTTCGCCGACGCCGAGGCCCGCACGGCCGCGTTGGCGGCCGGTGGCGCCGAGGGCTGGACCGACCCCCGCGAGTCCGGTGTCGTCCCCGACGCCTACATCGCGATGGGGCAGACCGCGGAGAACCTGGCGCGCGCCAAGGGGATCACCCGCGAGGACATGGACCACTTCGGCGTCCGCTCGCAGAACCTGGCCGAGAAGGCCATCGCGAACGGCTTCTTCGCCCGCGAGATCACCCCGGTCACGCTCGCCGACGGCACGGTCGTGTCCACCGACGACGGCCCGCGCGCCGGCACCACCTACGAGGGCATCTCCGCACTCAAGCCGGTGTTCCGGCCCGACGGCCTGATCACCGCGGGCAACGCCTGCCCCCTCAACGACGGGGCCGCCGCACTGATCATCATGTCCGACACCCGGGCCGCCGAGCTGGGCCTCACCCCGCTCGCGCGGATCGTCTCCACCGGCGTGTCCGGGCTCTCGCCGGAGATCATGGGGCTGGGCCCGGTGGAGGCCTCGAAGCAGGCACTGGCCCGCGCCGGGATGAGCATCGACGACATCGACCTCGTCGAGATCAACGAGGCGTTCGCCGCGCAGGTCATCCCTTCGGCCCGGGACCTGGGCGTCGACGAGGACAAGCTCAACGTCAACGGCGGCGCCATCGCGGTCGGCCACCCGTTCGGCATGACCGGCGCCCGCATCACCACCACCCTGCTCAACGGTCTGCGCAGCCACGACAAGACCATCGGCCTGGAGACCATGTGCGTCGGCGGCGGTCAGGGCATGGCCATGGTGCTCGAACGCCTCAGCTGACACCGGACCGAGAACGAACGCGGCCGGCGCCCCGAGGGGTGCCGGCCGCGGTGTCGTGCGGGAGGAGCTATTCGCCGCGCAGGTAGCTCAGCAGGCGCAGGATCTCGATGTAGAGCCACACCATGGTGACCATCAGGCCGAACGCGATGTACCAGGCGAACTTGGCCGGGGCGCCGCCCTTGATGGCCTGGTCGGCCATGTCGAAGTCGAGCAGCAGGCTGAACGCCGCGACGCCGATCACCAGCAGGCTGAAGCCGATGGCCAGCGGGCCGCCGTCACGCAGCCCGGTGTTGACGCCGAACAGGCTCATCACCAGGTTGAAGATCATCAGCACGACGACGCCGACCATGGCGCCGATCAGCCACTTGGTGAACTTCGGTGTGACACGCACCGCTCCGGTCTTGTAGACGACCAGCATCCCGGCGAACACGCCCGCGGTGCCGACGATCGCCTGCAGCGCGATGCCCGGGTAGACGTTCTCGAACAGGCCGCTGATGCCACCCAGCGCCACGCCCATGGCGCCCGAGTACAGCAGCACCAGTGGAGCACCGCTCCAGGCCGGCTTGAAGATCAGGACGAGGGAGACGATGAGTCCGACGATGAACGCCGGGATCGCGAGTGCGTAGAGCCCGGACACGGCGGTGAGGGTGCCGAGTACCAACGCGGTGCCCGCGCTGAGCCCGGTCTTCATCACGACGTCGTCGATGGTCAGGGGGCGCTCACCGCTGCCGGCGCGCCCGTGGTCGACCTGTGCGGCCCGGGAGTCGGCGTAGGCCGTCGCGCCGCCCATGCCGCCCTGGCGGTCGAACGAGGCGTAACCGCCGCCCCGCCCGCCGGGCAGGTTGCGGAACGCCGGATTGCTGCTGGTGCGCACCTGAGTCCTCCCTCGTGAAGTGCTGTGCATCCTGTCCAACGCGGAAGCGCTTGTCGACGTTCCCGGCGCGGGTAAAACAGATTTTACGCGGCGGCGGCGCCGCCTCGCGGCGGGTCCAGCGCGATCCCCGCGTCCTCCAGGGCGGCCTCGGTCAGCAGCCTCGCGAACGCGCGGTCGCGGTCGGCGGCCGCGCCGAGCGGCGGGTCGGGCACCCCGGCCACGCGGCAGGCGTCGAGCAGCGCGTCGTCGTAGGCGGCGAGCAGGGCGACCCGCCGCAGCTGGGTGTGCTGGGGGCGGGTGCGGATCTCGAGGCGCAGCCTGCGCACGTCGGACACCACGGTCTGCAGCGAGGGCCCCAGCGGCATCCGGTTCCGCCTGCGTCGCTCGTCGAACCGCGCCCAGGCAGCCGGCAGCAGCCGCAGCGCGATCCAGAACACGACGGTCGGTGCCGCTGCGACGACGAGAAAGAAGAGCAACCCGGTGAGTGCCGAGCGGTCACCCGCCACGCCCGCCATCCTACTCCCGGCCACACCCCTGCCGACGGCGATCGCGCCCGCGTCGTCCGTCCCTCCCGGCACATCCGGAACACCACGCCCATCGACCCCACCGCGCCGGCCACGGCATAAGCTCGGACGATCAGCGGGCGGAGCCGCCCGCGGTGAGGGGTGTGGACAACCATGTGGGCGTTCTTCTCGCGACGGTTGCGGATGTGGCTGATCCTGGCCGTCGGCGCGCCGATCCTGGGCCTGCTGCTGGGCAAGGTCGGCGACCTGGTCGAGGCCCGGCGGGGCCCGAACAACGTCAGCAAGGTGCTGCACACGGGCCGTCGCTGGCTGCAGCGCAACGCGAAGGGTCCGCTCGCGGCGCGCACGGCGGCCGACCCCGCCGGCCCCCGCGACGCCGGAACGCCTGCGCGCTGACGGTGACCACCTTCGTCCTCGTGCACGGCGCGTGGGGCGGCTCCTACGGGTTCCGCACCCTGCGCAGGCTGCTGGCCGCGGCCGGGCACGAGGCGCTGGCGCCGAGCCTCACCGGGCTCGGCGAGCGCAGCCACCTCACGGGCCCGCACGTGGACCTGTCGCTGCACGTGCGCGACGTCGTCAACGCCGTGCGCTACGAGGACCTCGACGGCATCGTGCTGCTCGGCTTCTCCTACGGCGGCATGGTCGTCACCGGCGCGCTGGAGCAGATCGGCGTCCGGGTGCGCGAGCTGGTGTACCTCGACGCGTTCGTCCCCGACGACGGCGACAGCGTCGCGTCCCTGACCGGCGGCGCGCTCGGGGGCGGGAGCGACGAGCTCGGCGCGCCCTGGTCGGTGCCCGCGCTGCCGCGCGAGTTCGACGACCCCGCAGTGGCCGCGTGGTCCAACCCGCGCCGCCACGCCCAGCCGCTGCGCACCCTCACCGAGCCCGTGCGCGTCAGCGTGCCGGTCGAGCAGCGCGCGCTGGGCCGCACGTACATCCGGGCCACGGCCGACCTCAACGGCGCCCTGTTCGACGCCTCCGCGGCCCGCGCCCGGACCTCCCCGGCGTGGCGCTACCACGAGATCGCGACCGGTCACATGGTTCCGGAGAACCGGCCGGCCGAGCTGGCGGAGCTGCTGCTCGCCCGCTCGTAACGGGTCCACCACGGACGGCGATCAGGTAACGGTCGTCACGTAGGGGGATCCATGGAGAACTCGGCACGCGGGCTCACCATGCTCGAGCCGGACCACAAGGTCGTCGTCACCGGCGAGGAGCACCACCAGCCCGCGCTCACCCGGTACGCGCCGCGCACCGACGGCCGCGCGCGCCGTGTCGCCGTCGAGCTCGGCTTCGCCACAGCCCCGCGCGGCGGTCAGGTGATCGAGGTCCGGCTCGACGGCCGCCCCGTGGGCTGGCTGACGCCGCTCATGTCGCAGCGCTACGGCCCCCTCGTCGACGAGGTCCGGCGCCGCGGCGACCGCCCGGGCGCCGTCGCTCTCGTGATCGACGGCCGTCGCGGCGTCGAGGTCGAACTGCGCCTCCCGGACGCACCGGTCGGAGCGTCCGCGCCCCGGCCGCCCGGGCACCCACCGGTCCCGGGCCCCGACGCGGGCCGCCCGGAAGGGCGCCGTCGCGGTCGCCTGCCGCTGCTGGTCGGCGGCGGCGTCCTCACGGTGCTGCTGGCCGTCGGCGCCGCGGTCGGCGGGGGCGCGGACGAGTCGGCGACGACCGCCTCGGCGAGCCGGGCGACGGTCGACGCGGTGTCCCCCACGACGACCCGGCCGACGACCGCGCCACCGTCGAGCAGCCCGCCGACGACACCACCGACGGACAGGGCCACGGCCTCCGCCACGGGGGTCGGTCCCGACCCCGTCGACGCTCCCGTCCGGCCGCCGACCCGCACCGCCCAGCCGCGGGTGGCCACGGCCGAGCCGGAACCCGCGCCCGCACCGCAGCCCCTCGCGGCCCCGGCGCCGTCCGGGTGCCACCCGAGCTACACGCCGTGCGTGCCGGACGGCCCCGACCTCAACTGCGGCGACCTCGACGGGCCGTACACGGTGACCGGCCCGGACACGTTCCGGCTCGACAGCAACGACGACGGGATCGGCTGCGAGGGCTGAGCGCCGTCGCCGAGGGGACCCGGCGGCCGAACGGGTCGCCGGTGAGCGGCCTACAACCCGAGGTCCGCCAACCCGAGCAACGCCCGGTACGGCACCCCTTCGGCCTCGATCGCCTCGCGGGCGCCGGTGTCGCGGTCGACCACGGTGGCCACCCCGACCACGACCGCCCCGGCGTCGCGGACCGCCCGCAGCGCGGTGAGCACCGAGCCACCGGTGGTCGAGGTGTCCTCGACGACCAGCACCCGGCGGCCCGCGATGTCCGGGCCCTCGATCAGCCGCTGCAGCCCGTGCTGCTTGGTCGCCTTGCGGACGACGAACGCGTCCACCGGCGCGGCGTCGGGCTCGGCGGCTGCGGCGTGCAGCACGGCGTCGGCGATCGGGTCGGCCCCGAGGGTGAGCCCGCCGACGGCCTCGTAGGCCCAGTCGGCGGTGAGGACGCGGACCAGCCGCCCCACCAGCGGGGCTGCGCGGTGCTGCAGCGTGACGCGCCGCAGGTCGACGTAGTAGTCGGCCTCCCTGCCCGAGGACAGGGTGACGCGCTCGTGCACCACGCCCAGCTCCCGCACCAGCGCGGCCAGCTCCGCGAGCTCGGTGCTCGCCTGCGCCGCGGACGTCATGTGCGGTCCCGGTCGAAGGTGGCGGTGACGCGGCGCACGAGCGCGCGCGGCAGCACGTCCACCAACCCCACGATCGCCTTGTACTGCGGGCTCGGCACGGACACGGTCTTCCCCCTCGCGAGATCGGCCAGTCCGGCGTCGACGACCCGGTCGGCGTCGAGCCACAGCGGGCCCGACCGCGAGCCGACGTCGATGCCGGCCCGCTCGTGGAACTCGGTGCGCACGAACCCGGGACACAGCGCCATCGCCCGCACCCCGGTGCCCTGCAGCGACGCGGCCACCCCCTCGGTGAACGAGGTGACCCACGCCTTGTCCGCGGTGTAGGTCGAGCCCCGCCCGGCCAGGAACCCGGCCACGCTGGAGACGTTGACGACCCCGCCCCGCCCGCGCGCGATCATGCCCGGCAGCGCGGCCCGGGTCAGCGCCAGCACGGCGGTGACGTTGACGTCGAGCTGGCGCGCCAGGTCGGCGGGCGAGCTCTCGACGAACGTGCCGCTCATCGCGAACCCGGCGCAGTTGACGAGCAGGTCGACGGGGTCGGCGAGCCGCGCGGCCACCCGGTCCCGCCCGTCCGCGGTGGACAGATCGGCCGGGAGGACCTCGACGCCCACCCCCGCAGCGCGGGCCCGCTCCGCGGTGGTGCGCAGGCGGTCGACGTCCCGGGCGACGAGCACGAGATCGCGGCCCTCGCGGGCCAGCCGGGTGACGAACGCGGCGCCGATGCCCGCCGTGGCACCGGTGATCAGGGCGATGGGCACGCCCCGACCCTACGCCCGCGCCAGGACAGGACCGGCACCGAACTCGGCGGCCCGGGCGCGCCCGCGGGCCGCGCTCCCTGGCGACCTCGCCGACGCGGGCGCCGCGCCCGCCCATGATCGGCGCACCGGAACGGGGAAGCGCGGATTTCGCCGTCGCGGGTTCCGAGGCGCCGATCGACGCGGCCGACGCGCACCGCCCGGTTCCGAACCGGCGATCACCGGCCGCCCCTCTCCCGGCCCCACGACCGTCGGACGAGTGGGACTCTCGGCCGGTGGGTTCGTACGACCGTCCCACTCGTCCGGCGGCCCGGGCGGCCCGGGTCAGAGCACCGTCACCGGGACGCGGTGCAGGCCCGTTGCGCCGGTCGGGACGATGCCGCGATCCGTCACGATCTGCGACCCACCGGCGCCGTCGGTGGCCCGGACCAGCACCGCGCTCGCGCCCGCCGTCGCGGGGCGCCAGTCGAAGCCCCACAGCGCCCAGGACAGCCGGGTTCCGGGGTAGGTGATCGTGGCGTCGGTCCAGGTGCGGCCGTCGTCGGTGCTCACCTCGACACGGGACACGCCGCGGTCGCCGCCGAACGCGGTGCCGCGCAGCCCGACCACGCTGCCCCGGCTCACCTGGGCGGGCGGCGGTTCGGTGATCGTCGAGCGGGTGGGGATCACGAAGTCCGGGCCCCAGCCCTGCGTCTCGTAGAACCCCTCGGCGTCGTAGGTCACCACGTCGACCCTGGTGATCCACTTCAGGTTCTTCTCCCCGTAGAGCCCGGGGACGACCAGGCGCACCGGAAACCCGTGACGCTGCGGCAGCTCGTCGCCGTTCATCCGGTAGGCGAGCATCGTGGTCGGGTCGAGCGCCTTCTCGATCGAGAACGTGTCGGTGTAGCCGTCGACGGCGGTGAGCACCACCTCCACCGCGTCGTCGACCGGGCCCGCCGCGGTGAGCAGGTCGGCCAGCGGCACGCCGGTCCACAGCGCGTTGCTCATCAGCCCGTCGCCGACGCCGTTGGAGATGCACATCAACGTGGTCTCCTGCGTGGTCTCCGGCATCCGGGTCAGCGCGGCGAGGTCGTAGGTCGCGGGCGTGCGCACCGCCCCGCCGACACCGAAGCTCCAGCGTCCGGCGTCGACGCGCGGGTCGACCACGTTCTTGGTCACGGTGTAGAACGCGTCGTTCGGGGTGATCGGGGTGATGCCCGGCCCGGTCACGCGCAGACCGTCGTAGGGGAACGTGGAGCGGTCGTAGAGCGCCGTGCCCAGCGCGCCGGTGGAGGCCGCGAGCCCCACACCGACGACCCCGACCCCGACGCCGCCGAGCAGTGCACGCCTACCCACGGCCGGGGCGCCGGACCCGTCGCGCGCGCCGCGCTCGTCACCCCCACCCGGCTCGGCGGATCCGCCGGATGCCGGGGGTGTGCCGCCACCGGCGGTGACCATCTCCCGCTCGGGCACGGCGGCGGGGCCCGCCACCCCACCCAGCACCCGCAACCCGACACCGACGGCCACCCCGAACAGCCCGAACCCGACGGCCATCGCGGCCAGCGAGACCACCCGTCCGGTGCCCGGGGCGAAGCCGGTGTGGTTCGTGCCCAGGATCGGCCACAGCACGGCGACCGCAGCGGCGTAGAACGCGACGGTGAGGATCGCGAGCAGCCGGTACCCGCGCCGCGCGGAGCGCCGGATCACCAGCGCCACCGCCACCGCGATGACGACGCCGACGGCCAGCTGGCCGCCCGTGCCGCGGAGGATCCCGGCCTGCTTGAGGCCGTTGTAGCCGCCGAACACGCCGAACAGGCCGAAGAACTGGTCGATGGTCAGCAGCGGGGCGATGCGGTCGCCGAGCAGCTCGGCGGGCGGGGCCACCCCGAGCCACAGGCGGGCGATGCCCTGCACGGTCGTCAGGAGCAGCCCGGCGACGAGACCGGCCAGCAGGCCGCGGCCGAGCGTGGCGTAAGGGAAGCGCATGTGATCGACCGTAGGTCCCGGACCTGCGGAAACCGGGTCGTGAACGTGGATCGTCACCGGTACGTCAGCGGTCGGTAAGACCTCCTCGACCCGAGCAGCCGTGCAGATCCGCCGGGCCCGGCCGGGAGCCACCTCGACGGGCTCAGACCCGGTTCCGCAGGTAGTTCATGGGATGATCTCCAGTGGTGACCGTTGATCTTCGTGGGCGGTTGAGGAGTCGGCGCGCAGGTCGAGGGCCCGGATGTCGCGTCCGGGTGGGCGGAGTTCCAGGGCTCGGGGG